>LDXN01000037.1 GCA_001443445.1 Candidatus Dadabacteria bacterium CSP1-2
GATTCCTCCTATACTCAACATAACGTTATTTCCGTTCACGGAGAAACTATTTTTAGCTCTTTCTTTAATTGCTTCATCTCCCTGAATTTTGAACTTCTCAATATCAACTCCGTTATTAATTACTTTAGTATTTAATGAATACCGAGAGCGGAGTTCCTTTTCCCAGAACCTACTGACAACAATTATATAATCAGGCTCTAGAATGCTTTTTAACTGACAATCAATTAGGGACTTGGATGTGAAATCATCCAGGTGATGAACGGTTCTTGCAAAGAATTTGATTAAATTACGACTTCGCAACTCAAATAGCACATTTGCAGAGATACAATCTTCGGCGTGATAGATGTCGTAATTTTCTCTTATAGAAGATAGGTGTTCGGTGTATATACTGATATACCTTTTCACCTTTTCATCTATACTTTCATTAGCGACTATGGCGCATGGGATAAGCGTATAGGGAACGCTTACGGTTCTAAAAAAACCTTCTCCTGTGCTAAGAGCATATATATGAACTTGGTGACCTAAACGAGCCAATTCTTCAGCCAGGTTTAGGGTATGAACCACTCCGCCTCTCGGTTTTGTCGAATAAGTAAAAAGGGCGATCCTAAGCGATTTCATCTAATTCCCAATTTGTAGGCACAGACTTGTCTGTGTTATACCTTTGGCACGAATAAATTCGTGCCTACAAAAGTTATTTTTTATTCGAATTGATATAAATCCTCTATACTTTCCAGTTGTGAAAGTAAAAGCCGAATACCATAAAAAATACCAATTGCAATGTCAGCTCCAGAGGTCTCACCCATATTTATCACCACCTTTGAAACCTCAGCAACATGAGGTGGTTTTTTTGTCAGAAGGCTGTGAACCAAATCAACAACAGCTTTGGGTCCCTCACCAAAGCGGGCTTGATTTAAAAGGATCTGACTATATATCGTCGTCTTTACTTTCGCTAATCGGCAGATTTCAGCCGATACCTTTCGATAGAAGCCTAGCTCACCTTTATTTTTTTTGAGAAGTGCCTTTCCACCTATAGTTAAACTAATTATCAAACCAGCTAAAAAGTCATCGCAGGAAGGCGTGAGCCCGGGGCCTAATCCGAGTACTGACTCAACATTCTTCAACACCATATCCAAATCACCCCTATACAGCCCCCACATCATGGTCTCAATATTTGGCCTTGCTCTCTCTGAAACACTAGGTTCTTGTGGTCTTACAAAGCTGTTAAGTGGTCCGTATAACTCTACATTCTCCAAAAGTGGCACAAGCCCTTCCCTGGTTGGGCTTGTGTAAATTACATCTCTAAGGATTCTAAGATTTAGACCAATGCCTGTTAAACCTGTAAGATCATCCTGCTTAGGAATTGGAGGAGGAAACCAATTAGAGGATTTTCTGAGTTTGATCGTAAGCGCATTATCTCCAAAGAGCAGGCTATGATTATCAATCACTATCTTCATTCCTTCTTTAATACCAATTGACTTAAAGCTCTGATCCTTAGGTTCTTTTACCGAAATGGATGTAGGACTGATATAGTCTTTGTTTTTAATTACACTAATTAGAGTGTTTCTATCAATCTGAATATAAAATGCACGATCAAAAATGCTATGTACCTTAGCTGTCCTGCTAGAACCGCTCAGTGCCTTTAGGGCTTTATAGCCAACTGATTCAGCTATTACTAAATTGCTAGAGACATTCTTTGTCGGCATGTAGCTAGCTTAAGATGAGATTAGCATTCAGAACGTCATGCCACCAGCAAGCCTGTCCCGAGTAAAGTCGAGGGGACTGGTGGACTACCCTGTTTTATAATTCAGTCTATCGGGTAAGTCCTAGGGGCAATTCATGAACTGCACCTACCCTGTGTCCTCTGTGGCTAATAACTTATTCTTTTCCAATGCGGGCGCTCCCCAGTCGGATAAGAAGAAAGAAGAATCATTTTCCTACGAATACCCCACGGAATCCTTGAATAAATAGGGACAAAAATATTTCGCCAGAAAAAAGGAATAAATCCCTTATCACGATAAGGCTTCGCACAGAATTCGGGGTAACGGGCAATCATTTCGTCAGAAGCGGCTTCAAGCAAATACTTTTCAGCATTTTTTCTCAACCACTCGCCAAAGGATTTTTTTTCAGTCATTTAAACTTCCATTTATTCTGCACCAGCAAATTTTGGAGGCTGATATCCCCTCTTTGCCAACTCGGCCAATCCTGCCTGGGCGGCTAAAGCAATTGGCTCCATTAGCGCTCCAATCGGAGGAGAATAAACATTTTCCATCCATGCAAAGTCGTGTAGCGTGGCTCCACGTTTTATCGAAAATGCTAGAAAGTCAGCCCTTTCTTTAATCCCTTCACCCCCTACCATCTGAGCACCCATTACACGAAGTGTCTTGGGATCAGCTATAAGCTTTACACGAATCCTACTCACGCCAGGATAATATCTAGCCCTTGAAATTCCCTGGGCAACAGCAACGAAATGGGGTATCCCTAATGCCTTATGCAGAGTTTCGCCAAGAGACACTCCGCCTATCTGAACCTTCCCACCAACCATACCCCAAGGTACGTAAACTGGATCGTAAGCGCGGTCACCGCCTGCGGCGTTGGCCCCCGCAACCCTTCCCTGAGAATATGCATGGCTTCCTGAGAGCCCCTGAATAGGAATATCTGTCACCCCGTGAATAACCTCTACACAGTCTCCTGCCGCATAAACATCCTTCACAGACGTTCGCATATGGTCATCTACTAAAATTCCACCAGTTGAACCGATCTTTATCCCTGCTTCTCGTGAAAGACGATTGTTAGGTTGTTTATGTGTGGCAACAATCACAACATCGCAATCTATTTCCCCATTTGTTGTGCTAACAGTTTTCACCTTTCCATTTGAACCTTTGAATTCGATGACTTTAGCACCAAAATGGATCTTCGCTCCAAGTTCTTCAAGGGATTTCTGCACAGGCTCCATAATGTCGGGATCGGCAACCTCAGACATTATCCAACCCCCCTCATCCACTAGATGAGTTTCAAGTCCTCGATGCGCAAGATTTCCAGTCATCTCAATACCAAGTGGTGTCGCGGCCATGACGACAACTTTCTTTATCTGATCAAGAATCTTATCAAACTCCATGGCTTGACGAATGTTTTTAACATAGTGCAATCCCTCTAAATCACTTCCCGGAATATCAGGTTTTTCATATTCAAATCCTGTGGCAATAATAAGACGGTCCCATTCAAATACCTGAGAACCAACGCTTACCGTACGTTTATTTAGGTCAATTCCCGTAACAGTTGTTTGAAACCTTAAATCAATTCCAATCTCAGCATAGTGCTCAGAAGTCTGAAGAAAGAGACCCTTAAAATCTGGTATTTCACGGCCGTGTACGAAAGGTATTCCACAGGGGCTATATGCTACGTCTTCATACTCTGTAAAAAGGATAACTGAAGCCTCTGGGTTAACAGTTCTTGCAGTAGAAGCCGCAGAAATCCCGGCAGCGCCTCCCCCAACTACGATCACACGCAAATTATTTTGAGCCATTCTATTTCACCTCATTACCTTACCTTTCCTCCCCCTTGAGGGAGAGGATTAAGGTGGGGGTATTCATCCCCCCATCCTAGCCTTCCCCCGCATAGGGGGGGAAGGAATAAATTAGTTTGAGTTCAAAAATAAATCAACTCACATTAAGATGTTTAAGAGTCTTCTTAAATCTTACATTGCTGGGCTTCAAAGCCTTTTCAAAATCAGGTAGTGCAGAACACTCACCACAGCTTACACACCCAGCCCTACTGCTTTTTGAACCTCCCTCATAATTTGAGAGTATCTTTGCAGCTTCAGTATAAACGTATTCCATCACATGAGGTTCCGGAGGCCTCACATTCTCCATCGGTGTTCCTGCAATTGGGCGGAAAGGAACGATAAATGGATAAACACCTATGTCGGCACAGAGAGCAACCCCGTTTATTATGGTTTCTATTTTTTCTCCAAGCCCGGCTAGTACATAAGTGCTTACCTGCCATCTTCCAAAAACATCCACTGCCTCTTTCCATGTTTCAACATATTTATCAAACCCGATTTTCGCCTTCCCCGGAGTAATATTTTCAAATACCTCAGGATCGAAGGTTTCTATATGAACCCCCAGGGCATCAACACCAGAATCTTTAAGCCTTAGAAGCCAACTGAGATCCTCAGGCGGAATTATCTGAAGCTGAATCGGAAGACCAGTAGCCGCTTTTACTTCTGAGCATATCTCAGCGTATTTCCTCAGGGCTTTTTCCTCATCTTTTGCAACCCCTGAAGTAAAAACAATATTAGAGATACCATCGAGTTCCTTAGCAAGCAGTATGGTTTCAACTAGGCTTTTTGCATCCTTAAATCCTACTGTTGCTCTATCCTTGAGGGTAAGTTCAATCCCGCAGAATTTGCATCTTCTGTAGTCTTCCCAGAAAACGCAGGTCTGAAGCAATGTTGTAGCAAACGTAGCCGGACAGTGAAGAAGGCCGATTTTTTGCATCGGTGTTCCCATTGAAGTTGTGTGCTCGTAGAACCTCGCATCTCCCATAAACTCCACCTGAGCTAAGGCAACGTGATCTCTAAATACCCAGTATTCACCATTTATTTGGTCAAGGTAATAAGGAGAAGAATCAACGAAATCGCCGACAACAGGTACGTTCCCCTCGGTATCAGGAAGAATTTTTAGATGGATTCCTCCTGTAGGGCCCGCTCCACCCCTTCTTATATTCTTTTTATCAGGTATACGGAGTCCAAAACTCTGGAGCTCTACTTTAAGGGTTGTTGAATCCATGCTGCCACTCCTTTCAATTTCTGAACGCGGATTAGGGATTGCGGACTTAAAAACGTCTCTAACCCAAAATCCGAATTCCGAAATCCGCAATTGGCTATTTCGGAATCGATATAGTTATCCGTATACTTCCAACAGTCCGTTAATTCTTTCTTAGACCCAATATAACGGACTCAGACCAGCCCTCTAAACCGTCCAAGTGCTAAATATCATTGCACCAGCTCTTGCATGTTCGATCGTTATGTCAAGAATGTCGGTTGGATGTATTGGCTTCACGCCTTCTAACATGTCCTCTTCTCTGACACCGAGAAGGCAGGCGGCTGAGAAGCGGCACGCATATACCTTTACTCCTTCCTTAAGCATTTTCTCAACAAGATTGGGATAGAGCTGGATCCCGGCGCCGTAACCGTCGTCTCCAATGTTGGGCCAGCCTCTATAGACGGGTATAGCAGAAGCCGGGCCATAGAAAACGACGCTCACGTCATAACCCTTTCTCTGAGCCCTTATAGCCGTAAGCATATTGATACCGGCTACCGATCCTTCATACGGAACCGTATGGACAAGAAATAATGCCCTCTCTCCCGGATTTGCTTTATAATCCGGGAATACCTTTTCCTCATAATTGACAATCGCCTGTCCCTTTTGTGGTTTGTCTCCTTTTACTCTATTTACCGCCATGTTGTATTACCTCCTTTTGTTTATTTGTGTAATTATTCTGCCACAAAGACACTGACACACGAAGAATGTATAGACACATTGCAATACGCTGCTACATACATTTCTTCTTTGTGACTTGGAGCCTTAGTAGCTATGCTTTTCATCTAGAATAAAGCCTCTGGGCATTTTCCCAGAAAATCTTATTTTTCAACTCTTCTGAAATCTTTGCTCCTTCAACCTTCCAATATTCTGAAGGGAAATCTCCCCAAGGTGTATCAGAGGCAAAAAGTACATTGTCAGCACCTATGCCTGTACGTTCTATCTCATGAAGCAACCAGCGTGAACCAAATCCAATAGCCCATGTGGTATCAGTATAAACCTGATATCCATCCTGCACTAGCTCTATAAATTTTGGAACTAGCCTGATGTGACCGCTAACACCACCTCCCATATGAACTATATGCACTTTAATCCTTTTTCCATATTCTCTCACAAACTCCAAGGCATTTCCAACATCAGAGCCGCCTCCAGGACTTGTGTGAATATGAAGAGCAAGATTATTTTTCTCCGCTGCATCAACAATGCTGTTCCAAATTCCTCTAGCCGTTTCATCCCATTCACTGGGCTTGTATGTCCCTCCAAGAAGACAGGTGGCCTTTAGTGCTACAATGCCTTTTTCTTTTACATGTTTCAAAGCCTCTTCCGTCCGCTCCTTGTCTTTTGCCATACCTGAAACCCAGATGGCACCAACAAGACGGTCGGCTTTGTGGACGCTATCAATCACAATAGGATTAAGGGTGAACGGCTGTCCTGAATCTGGCACACCATAATTGGATATAACCATTGCCCTGCCTATACCATACTCATCCATATGCTTCAGGTATTCCTTCGAAGATGGGTATTCTATCACAGTAGGTTTGACTGGCTCCTTAAGGTCGTAAAACTTGAATGCAGCCAACTCGCCAATATGACTATGTGCATCAAAAACCTTTCTAGTTACCTTCACCTATTTCACCTCCTTCTCTTTAGTATGTTTCATAATAATTTCATCCATAACCCTTATCTTAGTATAAAAAAGAGAAAAGTGCAATTAGAAATTATCATATTTTGTTTCTTTCACATCCATCTCCTTACTCAATTGATCAAATACAGAGCACCAACCGATTGGTGGATATAATTTCATGGAATTATTTCTGTTCCTCCCTCTCCTTTTATTGCAGCATCTATGCCTTCTAGTGATGTTATGATTGTTCGCTTCCCACCCGAATCAAGAAATTTTATAGCAGCTTCAATCTTAGGACCCATACTTCCTGGTGGAAAGTGCCCTTCTGCAAAATAACGCTTGGCTTCTTTGAGCGTCATACTTTTTAGATTCCTCTGCTTGGAAGTCCCATAGAAAATTGCTACCTGCTTTACAGGTGTAATCAGTAGAAGCATCTCTGCACCGATAAGGCTTGCAAGCCTCTCGGCTGCAAAATCCTTATCAATTACGGCGGCTGCTCCCTTAAGCCTTCCCTTTTTATCACGAAGCACAGGGATTCCTCCGCCTCCACATGCTATAACGACATAATTTCTATTTATCATCTCTCTAATTTCGTCTTTTTCAACAATATCAATCGGCCTTGGAGACGGCACCACGCGTCTCCAGCCCCTTCCCGAATCTTCTTTCATCTGCCAACTTCTTTCCTTTTCAAGTTCTATACTTTCATCCTTCTTAAAAAATGGCCCGATAAATTTGGTAGGATTCCGAAAAGCAGGGTCATCTTCAGAAACAACTACCTGAGTTACAAGAGTAATAACAGATTTCTTTATACCTTTTTTAGTAAAATTATTTCTTAGAGTCTGCTCTATCATATATCCCATCTGTCCCTGAGTCATAGCATCACAAACATCTAGAGACATTGGCGGAATAGTATCAGCCAAAGACTCCTGCTGCATGAGAAGATTTCCAACCTGGGGTCCGTTCCCGTGAGTAATTACAACCTCGTAGCCTAAATCAAAGAGTTTCGGAATTTGTCCACACATCTTTTCGGCCTTCATCGCCTGCTCGAAGTAACTACTTTTACCACCGCTCTCCATAAGGGCATTTCCACCGAATGCCACTACGGCTATCTTCATCTATTCTCCCTCATCCAAAATTTCCTCCCCCCTTGCGGGGGAGGAATAAGGTGGGGGTTATATTCGCACCTATCCCCCCATCCTAGCCTTCCCCCACAAGTGGGGGAAGTAGGTATATGCACTAAACCTTCTGTTAGATTGTCATAATACCTTTTTACCTCTCGTTGTAATCCACCCTGCAATCCTAGAAGCAAGAGCGTTTGTAGGTAAAACCAAGACCCCCGCTTTTTTTAGTTTTTCTTCTTGCGATTTTAAATTCTGAGGATCATCTTCCGTACCACAGACGTGGGCTACAAAAGCCAGAGAGCGTCCTTTACCCTTTGCTATCTTCTTTGCTTCTTTAATCGCTGGAATCAGGTCACCAGCAGGGTCAGGACTAGCTACATATCCCAAAACTACATCAAAAAGTATTACAGCCGTACTCGGATCAGACGCCTCTTTTATCAATCTCTCACTTCTTAGCGTTGCATCTATCATCGGATGAGGACGCCCCACCGTGAATTCCTCTTCACCTAAATCAACGCAGGTATGACGTTTACTCCGATTTGAATCCTCGAGCTTCATTTCTTTATCAAGTGGAGCATTGGAGTAAATCTTTCCCAGAATTGGAGTGAGTATCTGCTGAGCTTCATAACAGAGAGTTCCACCTGAAAAAAGACCGCGAAGATAACGCCGCTTAGAATCAAGAGACTTCACCAATTTCTCAGCCTGCTTCACCCAGCTTTTAATGGAAAGAATTTGAGGTTGCTTTCCATTCCCATTTATAAATTTCAAAGCCTCCAAAACCGCTTCTTCTAAATCAGAAGAATAGCGTATGTTAGACCGGCCTGTCCTGAGCAGAGACGAAGGGCTCACTACAGGAATGCTTGAATTTGATACTTTACTTAGTTCCTTACCAAGAAAGCAGACAACAACAGGTTTTTCACCTTCACGAACCACATCAAGCACCTTTTTTGCTATTTTTTTGGAAGGCGGCTTGGAAACAAGAAGAATGACCTCCGTACCTTCATCACCCAGTAGCATCTTCAAGGCCTCCATTGCCATGATGCCACCGACATTTTCTGATAAATCCCTTCCACCTAATCCAATAGCATGAGAAATCCCTGAGCCCCAATTGTGGATCAGGCTGGTAACCTCCTGCATTCCAGTTCCAGCAGCAGCAACTACCCCTATTGGCCCGCGTCTTACTACATTTGCAAACCCAAGCCCTGTTCCATTTATAATTGCTGTGCCACATCCAGGCCCCATCATCAAAAGTCCACGCTCTTTTGCCCTTTCCTTAAGTTCTATTTCTTCCTCAATCGTTAGGTTATCGCTAAAGAGAAACGTATGGAGTCCTCTTTCAATTGCCTTTGCCACTTCTAGTTTTGCATATTGACCGGGTAGAGAGATGACTACAAGATTAGCCTGAGGAAGAGCACTATTCGCAGAATCAAAGTTTTTGTATTCTGCTTTTGCAGTAACATCAACCTGTGGAGGAACAAGAAAAGAATCCAATCTTTCTATGGCATCTTTTGCAACGTTTTCGGATTCTGCCTCAATTGCTACAATCAAATCATTAGCATTAACTGAATCTGGAATCACCTTAATTAACCCAGTGTCTTTTAGCATCCTTAGATTAGCCTCTGTTGCCATAATGGCAGAGGCTTCTTTAATGCCTGGGAGCGCACTCAGCTTTTGGCTAATCTGCATCAGCTTCAATGAATCCTGGTAAAAGTTTTTTTTAACTGTGCTAATTACTACCACTTTTCTCCTCATAATTTAGCCACAGAGTGCACAGAGATCACGGAGGGAAGAAAAAATATTTCATTTAAAATCTTTGTATTTTGCTCTGTGTCTTCCGTGGCAAATATTGTATTTCTTACGCCGCTATATCATATTTCTCTCCATAAGCCATAATAGCCTTTGCGAAACAATCATAAGGAGCCTTTACAATACCGGCTCCAATTTGTCCTGCTCCAGAGCTTTTATGAATCACCGCACTATTTATACTCGGAAGAATCCCCGTTTCTACAACCTTACGAATATCGATGCCTGTTGGTGTTCCTTCAAAGTTCAAGACCGGGACTGCAAACTTAGAATTTTTAGCAAGCGTAATTAAATTCATCTGTTTTGTTATACTAAGGGCCTCTTGAAAACCACCGCCAGCAAAGGAAGCCATGGCAGGGGCAGCAGCAATGGCGAACCCACCAAGTCCCATAGTCTCAATGATCGAGCTATCTCCGATATCAGGTGCGCCGTCATTGGGTCCGTATCCAGGATTGTAAAGGGCATCGAGAAGATAAGGAGAAGGAGCTATAAACCATTTATCACCAAGCCCGCTCACACGGATCCCGAAATCCGTTCCATTTCGAGACATGGCAGTCACTACTGTGGAATCCTGTATATCATGTGCCGCATCCATTGCGAGTTTACACGCCGTCATGGTGATATTAAGAAAGAAGTGGCTATTCCCAACAATAAATCTATAAACCTGAATAGCAATATCACGCGATAAATCTGTTGAGAGAAGAGGTTCGATAATATTCTTAAGGAAAAGATTCGTAGAGGCCGCATGACGATTATGGCACTCATCCCCCATTTGGATCCCCTGAGCCAGGATATTCCAGATCGAAATACCTCCGGCTTTTATAATAACCCTCTTTATTACGGGACCAAACACATCCCGTATCCACTTAAGGCGATGAAGGGTTTCCTCTCCGAAGGCACCAAACCAGAGGACCTTACCACCACCTTCGTTAAAGGTAGAGTAAACCTTTTTACCAAAGGTTAGATCCTTTGTAACAATCACGGGCATAGATGGAGAAATGATTCCAGTCATTGGACCAACTGCATCATGGTGATGGTTTGGAGAAAGCTTTATTTTATTTTCCCGGAGCAGTTTCTCTGCCTCTTCGTCACTATCCGCTAAACCTTCAAATATCAAAGCCCCTCTCACAGCCCTCTTCATCGGATCGCACATTCTTTCCCATTCAATCGGAGGCCCGGCATGAAGTATGGTATTTGGAGTCATACGAGGAATGACATTCAATGCAGTGTCAACGTCAACAAGGGTAGGTTCAACAGAAAATATTCTTTGTATAGCAAGTTGATTGGCTTCTCCGATCTTCTCCCCCAAATACTTCATTGGCTTGCTTTCGGCTTTTTCTTGCCTTTTAGTTTTAATCCCCACGTAATTTGGCCTCCTTTTATTTCCATTTGATGCACACTGCGCATCAAATACGACATCTTACGACGGTGGTACAGCAAGCACCCATATTAACCTTGCTTGAACGTCACCTATATTTTTCCAACTATGCTCCAGATGAGTTCTAAAATGAAGACTGTCACCTGGATTTAGGATATAGGTTTTACCTTTCACCTGAAACTCCATTTGACCCTGAAGACAATAGATTAATTCCTCTCCACGGTGATTCATCGGTTTTTTCCCGCTTGATGCCCTAACCTGCACCAACGCATAAGCTGCGGTCATAATGAAATCTCCGTATTTCTTTGCAGAAATACCTTGAAGACTTAACCCCTTCTTAAAGGTGAAAATAGTTTCACGTTTTCGTGAAGAGATAAAAACAGCGTCTCCCTTTTCCCCTTCTTCCTCGATGAAATAACTAACCTTTCTCCCCAAGGCATCAGCGATTTTCATCATAGTAGTTATAGTCGGGATTATTCCATTTGATTCAATCTTGTGAATCCCAGCCGCGGATATACTGGATTTTTCAGCCAATTCTTGAAGAGACCAGCCCTTTTCCGTACGGAGCGTCTTTATTTTTTCTCCCAGTTTTGAAACAATTCTATCCACCTGTTGTTTTTCTTCAGCCATTTATCTACCTGATTTTGGGTTTAGAATCTTTAATCCAATTAAAGGTTCTACGCTAAGATCCCAGAAAAGGTTTCTTTCACCTGTATCACTAACGAAAAAGAGATGATGGCCTGAAATTACCTTTCCTATCCTCTCACATACTAAGTCTAACTTTCTGAATCTCTCCTTAACCTTCAGAGTATTATTGGGTCTCAGGGATAAAATAAATCCAAAACTCGGAAATGTAAGAAACCACTCTTTCAGAGGCACTTCAAAAGGGGCAGGGACTTTGTCAACATAAATTTCCGCTCCCTTTCCTGAACCCTCAAGAAGCATCAATGTAGAGCCGATAAGACCAGCCATGCTTACATCCTTTGCTGTATCTGCTAGTCCCTCTTCAGCTAATTGAGGCAAAAGCTCTAGCTGTCTTATTGCTTCTTCTCCACTCAAATTACTCGAAGAATCCCAGAAATTGAATCCCGAATAAAATTCCCCATTAAAGTTGGAAACAAAAACTAAATCATCATCTACCTCAGCATTAAAACCCGATAGTAGGTTCTCTGCCCTACCCAGTATAAATACAGAAAGCGAAGAAAAACCTATTTCCTGAGTTAAATGCCCACCGACCACCGGAACATTATAACGGGATGCGTTTTCACTTATTCCGCGAAGCACTTCATTAACTTCCTCAAAATCCGACCCAAAAAGCACATCTACAATTGCTAGAGGTCTTCCACCCATAGCGTATATGTCATTAACGTTAGTAAGAACAGAGGTACGACCAGCAAGATAGGGATTTGATTTTAAAAGTGGCGGATAAACACCTTCACCAGCAAGAAGTAAGTAACCATCTTGGGTTTTAATAGCTGCGGCATCGTCACCGAGAATTACATCGTTGCCGTCAACCTGAGAGACCTGGGGTACTAAGTGCCAGAGGTTTTTTAGTTTTCCCTTCTGTGTCAATCGAGGAGAAGAACGTAAAGCCGAAATTAGCTCTTGCATTTATTATCCCTCTGATTTTAACCACTAAGACACCATGTCACAAAGAAAAAATCTTAAGCAAAAAACTTTGTGTCTTAGTGTCTTGGTGGCATTGCATTAAGCTGAATCCAAATCCGCTTCCATTAACTGATGAGGAAGATCTTGATAAATAACGGGCTCTCCTACGCTCTTCCAGCCTAACCTTTCAAAGAATTTCACATTTTGAGGCTGGATATATGCAAGAAATTTTTTGCCACCTCTAGACATTACCGTTTTTACCGCAAGCCTCACTAGATTTGCTCCTATTCGTCCGTTGCGAAAGCCGGGAGCGGCGCTAAGTCGTCCACCAAACCAAGTATCTCCTTCCTTTTTGTAGCACCTGACCCCCCCTACTACCTTTCCAGTTGGTCCATCAATTGCAATTAAATGCACTGCATCAAGGTCATATTCATCAATATCACTTTCAGGAAATATATTCTGCTCTTTAACAAAAACATCATAACGAAGACGATAGTACTCTTCTAATTCTTTCTGAGTTTCAGCGATTTTAAATTTAAAATCTCCCACCTTTGCCTCCAACCACACGACTTTAGATTTCAGAATTGGGATTGTAGACCTTACCGCGAGCTCCGCAGAACGGTTTAAATGAAAATCCCTTTATTCTGAAATATACATCCCACAATCTGACATCACACGTTTAACGTCTATTATATTCAACATATTATTAACTTTGGTTAATGAAGTCAAGTAGTTTTTTTCACAAAACCAGATGGACTGATTTTCTTGGTAGGTATTGATATATGAGTGGATTCCTTATGCCTTCTTAATAACGTTTGTATAAGCCGATTTTATCAGCTTATCTTTGAAGTTAGACCCTTAAGTACCGGTATATAGCCTCTAATTAGCTCAGCGTCTTCAGCTTTTGTGGCATGTCTAAGATACGTCTCAAGGTCTGATAGAGCCTGGGTAAAACACTCAAGATTATAGTAGAGAAGTCCCCTATCCCTTATTTCATCAATAGCTAATGGGTCTATAAGAAGGACCATATCAACAATAGAAAGAGCCTTGATATAGTTTTTAGAATTAAGGTAAATACCTTTTAGATTATGAAGCATTCTGCTTAGAATTTGCTTCTTTGTAACAGGTTGCAGGAACTCGCTATGAAACTGCATCCTACCACCGTAGATTCTATCTAAAATCTCCTTACAATCTTTATAAGAGAGAATACTTCCCTTGTTGAAAGAGTCGATTAGGATTTCCTCCTCTATTCCCGAATACTTAACAATGAAGTGACCAGGAAAACCTACCCCTAATAATGTCAGACCCAACCTACTCGCAATCTCAATATAAAGCACTGAAAGTGTAATAGGAATACCGGTTTTTCTATCTAACACATCATTTAAAAAACTATTTCTGGGATCATAATAGTCATCTTCGTTTCCTCTGAATCCTTCTTCGGTGAAAAGATACCTATTAATTTCACTTATTAAGAAATGAGGATCAGTATTATTTCCGATACGGCTTTTTATTTCTTCTGTCATTAGTTCAAGCTTTTGAAGATATTTCCCAACGTCTAGGCCGGGATACTCCTCTTTTGCAAAAAGAAGCGCAGCTCTTGCAAGCTCAATTTCTTCTTCTTTTCGACTTACCATTTCCGCAAGAAGCCTTCGCGCAACAGATTGATTCGTCATTTACTTTTGTTCCAAACATGGCTTTAACCAAAGCCCTTGCTATAACTCTATACTTTTCTAACAATCTTTCATTCGTGATTGGTGTCTATAAATAGATTTAAAAAATCTGTACTGCCTTATTGGCAACGTAGCGATTTCTTTTAAGAATGGCATAATATCATGCTTTGATAACACAGAAAATGTTTTATCCTTTGCTAGGTATGGCTTAACATAATCTCGAAATCCCAATTTTTCTTGATTATGACGAAAAATTGAATTAAATATATCTGCATTTAGATCTATCCAATATACATCCTTCCTATAATCCCTCACTTCATATTTGTTTTTTTTCAACCAGACCCAATATATAATCCATGGGAAATTTACACCACAGTATATTGCAAGCCAATTTGATCTTATCGTTCTTGCATTAATTTCCAATAATTTGAACTGGTCATCTCTTGGATCCTTCTTATACTCGGCAGTAGCAATCCCTTTAAACTCAGATTTTTTAATAATTTTTCCGCGAATTCCTCCACTTCCAAAACTCTATTTTTACTAATTCCGACTCTCGTTATACCAAACTCAGGAGGATCTTGCCTTACTTTTATCCGAAGAAATCTCGCACTTATACAACTCTCTGAATTGATATAGACCGTGTAATTATACATATTTGAAGCCGGTCCTGGAATTATCTCTTGTATCATAACCTCCTGTCCCGATTTTAAACATAAATTAAATTTGGAATGTAACTCATCGTAATTATCAGCTTTAAAGTTTTTAGATTTAAATTCACTTATAAATTCATGTCCTAGAACAGGTTTAAGAATACAAGAGTAGTCTATTTTCTCTTTTATCTCATGTAATTCATCTAATGTCTTTGGTAAAAGAGTCTTTGGATAGGGAACATTACATCTTTCTGCAATTCTATAAGTCTCTTTTTTTTCAATAAATTTTCTTAATATCCCCCATTCAGGAGTTACAATTTTGTAATACTTGGTTAATTCAGGTTTATTTTTTGATATACTAACTGCAACATTATCGTCGGTATCAAATATCAACGACCCCTCCCATTTATAAGAATTCTTAATGAGAATTCCAATAAATTCCCTTTCTTCTATACGTGGATGTGGGATTTTAACTCTTTCATAAACATATTTAGAAGTATGACTAAAATCCGCTTTGTCACAATACATAGCCGTTATTTGAAAACCTTTCAATCCGAGTGATCTTATTACTCCAAGACTACTAACACCATAGCCAATGACAATTGCTTTTTTCATCAGAGTTAAAATTCCAAATAAATGATTTTACAATAATCTTGCTCAACTGAAAGAATTTGATAAAAAAACTCTCTCATGGTAATTTCCACACTAAATTAAGGTTTGATTGGAGAAAAATTAAGGTGGCAACGATAGTTTCCGTAAAAGCGAGAGAGATTCTGGATTCCCGTGGAAACCCTACTGTTGAAGTTGATGTAAAGTGTGATGACGGCTCTTTTGGTAGAGCTGCTGTGCCTTCCGGGGCTTCTACAGGAGAACACGAAGCGCTAGAACTAAGAGATGGGGCAAAAAATAGATACCTAGGAAAAGGCGTTCAAAAAGCGGTAGAAAACGTAAATGAAGTGATTGCACCCAAAATAATCGGCTTACAAGTAACTGCACAAGAAGATATAGACAATATTATGATTAAGCTTGATGGAACCTCAAATAAATCAAAGCTTGGAGCAAACGCCATACTCGGTGTATCACTTGCTGTGGCAAAAGCTGCCGCAAGTTCAAATGGGCAACCACTTTACCGTTACTTAGGGGGAAGTTCAGCAAATATACTTCCTGTTCCCCTTATGAATATAATAAACGGCGGTGCCCATGCAAATAACAACCTTGATATTCAGGAATTTATGATTGTCCCTCTTGGATTTACTTCTTTTTCTGAATCGATAAGAGCAGGTGTTGAGATTTTTCACACTCTTAAGGGAATACTAAGAAATAAGGGTTATTCAACATCCGTAGGTGATGAAGGTGGATTCGCTCCTAATCTCAAATCAAATGAAGAAGCAATCTTATGCATACTTGAAGCAATCACGAAATCGGGATATAAAACTGGAAGCGAAATCTCTTTAGCTTTAGATGTGGCATCAAGCGAACTTTATAAGAATGGTAATTACTTGATTGAGGACAGAGAACTTAATAAATACCAAATAGTTGATTTATACAAATCATGGATCAGCAAATATCCGATTATATCGATTGAGGACGGAGTGGCAGAGGATGATTGGGAAGGATGGAAGATTCTTACAAAAAAAATAGGGGAAATAGTTCAGCTTGTTGGAGACGACATTTTTGTGACAAACACAAATAGGCTTTCAAGAGGCATAAAAGAGGGAGTTGCAAACTCGATTCTTATTAAAGTCAACCAGATTGGAACACTTTCTGAAACGCTCGAAGCGATTCGGATGGCATCAGAAGCAGGTTATAGCTATATAATCTCCCATCGCTCCGGCGAAACCGAGGATTCAACAATTGCTGATATAGCCGTAGCTACAGGAGCAGGACAGATAAAAACCGGTTCAGCCTCAAGAAGTGACAGGATAGCAAAATACAATCAACTTTTAAGAATCGAAGAGGAGTTAGGAGGCGAAGCCAAGTTTTTAGGTAGAGCCGCATTTAAAGTCTAAATTTCTTAAGAAATATGCCGAATGAAACCACACATTGACACCAGTAATGTAAATCATTATAATTTAAATCTAGTATCATGTAGATATTTAAATGGAGGACAAAAAACCATGAAAACTACATTCATTCTTTTTCTTGCAATCCTCATTTCTACATCGTTTGCTTTAGCCCAGGGGCCGGGTCAACAGGAAATTACAGTTTATGACCCTGCCGATGCACTTCACCCATTTAAACTTATAAGCTTGTCTATTCGTCCACCGATTGCGTTACTAAACATCTTTGTTAAAGGCGGCTATTACGTTCTAGACTCAGAACCTATAAGAAGAGCATTTGATATAGATTACCCTACACGATTCAGCATTGATGAGGATTACTAATTTCCCGTGATTTAAAAGCCGTTTGTCTTAAGATAGTTTAAACACTAGGTAATAGAACTACGTACTTCTTGTAATAAACATCTCAAGTATAGCTTTTCCAGTGTGAAGTCTATTTTCCGCTTGGTCAAATATAACTGAATTCGGTCCATCAACAATGTTATCAGTAATCTCTTCGCCCCTATGAGCAGGAAGGCAATGCATGACCAATACATCGGGCTTTGCAAAGGTAAGGAGCTCACTATTTATCTGATATGGCTCAAATACCTTTAGCCTTTCTTTTATCTCATTTTCCTGACCCATGCTCACCCAGACATCAGTGTAAAGCACATCCGCTCCTTTTGCAGCTTCCTTCGGATCATTTATAATCTCAATTTTTTCGTTTTTGATACTACTAGCACGTCTTATTAAATCACTATTAGGCTCGTATCCCTTGGGACTCGAAATAGCTAGATGAAATCCTAAAATAGCAGAAGCACCAACAAGAGAGTTAGCAATGTTATTTCCGTCGCCAACAAAGGCGAGTTTCATTTTCGGAATGTCAATACCCTTCTCCCTTATTGTAAATAAATCGGATACGATTTGGCATGGATGCTCAAGGTCAGTAAGGGCATTAATAACAGGAACCGACGAATTTCTAGCAAATTCCTCAATTCTTTCCTGACCAAATGTTCTGATTATTACTCCATCAAGATAAGATGAGAGTACGCGAGCTGTGTCAGAAATTGTCTCCCCACGACCAAGCTGGGTATCGCGCGAGCTTATGTATATAGCGGTTCCTCCGAGGTCTATCATTCCAACCTCGAATGAAGTTCTTGTTCTGGTTGAAGATTTCTCGAAAATCATGCCCACAACTTTCCCTTTTAGTGTATGAGCATAACCTCCGCTTTTCTTTAATTGCTTTAGTTCAAAAGACCTCTTAAGAAGGGATTCAATCTCCTCTTTTTCTAAGTCAAAGATGCTAAGAAGGTGTCTGGGCATTAAGAAACCTCCCTTCGATAGTTCGACAAGCTCACTACTCAGGACACAGCTTGAAAAGACTCATCGAGCTTTTCAACTGCGAAATCAATCTCTTCGCGTGTAACTATGAGTGGTGGAAGAATTCTTATAATCTTCTCCTCTGTTAGATTAAGAAGAACCCCTTTTTCTAAACACTTTTTGATAATTCCTTTACCTATATCTTTACTCCTGAGTTCTATTCCAAGAATAAGCCCCTTACCCCTAATCTCTCTTATCAATTTATACTTATCTGCAAGAGTTCTAAGTTTTTGAAGAAAATATTTTCCCATTAAATCAGCATTATCAAGAAGTCCATCTCCTAGGATCGTTTCTAAAACAGCACATCCTGAATGCATAGCAAGTAAATTCCCACCTAATGTCGAGCCATGTGAACCTGGGGTTAGATATAGTGCGACTTCGTCACGGGCAAGAACAGCCCCTGCAGGAATACCACCTCCTAAAGCCTTTGCAAGTGTCATTATGTCCGGCTCTATCCCGTAGTGTTCGTATGCGAATAATCTACCTGTCCTTCCAAGCCCAACCTGGATTTCATCAAGAATCAAAAGTACGTTTTTCTGCGTACATATCTCTCTCACTTTTGGCAGATAGTCATCTGATGGGATTACGACACCGTTTTCACCCTGTATAGGCTCAAGTATTACGGCACATACCTTTTCATCATCTAGGGCGGATCTTAGCGGCTCGATTTTTCCATATGGAACAAACTTAAAACCTCCTGCTAGGGGTTTAAATCCCTTTTGATATTTCTTTTGCCCAGTTGCGCTGAGGGCACCAAGTGTTCTTCCGTGGAAAGAGCCTAGAGCAGAAACTATTTTATATCTTCCGCCGTTTGCCGTTCCCCATTTTCTTGCTAATTTTATTGCTCCCTCATTTGCCTCAGCCCCACTGTTACAAAAAAACACCTTGTCGGCAAATGAATTCTTTACAAGGATCTCAGCTAGTTCAACCTGTGGCACAATGTGAAATAGATTCGATACATGGATCAAACTCCGAGCCTGATCCTCTATGGCTTTAACTACAGCAGGATGGCTATGACCTAGGTTTGTTACCGCGATTCCTGTGATAAAGTCTAGATATTTTTTACCGTCAATATCTCTTACCCAGCAACCCTCTCCACCCACAAGTACTATTGGGTGACGGCTGTAGGTATTCATCACGTATCTCTCAAAACTGGCTATTATCTCTTCGGTTTTCAAAGCAGTATCTCAGTTCCTACACCAGCATCTGTAAAGATCTCAAGGATTAATGCGTGTTCTACCCTTCCATCAATTATGTGGGCTTTGTTTACACCTTCATGCAGAGCCTCAATAGCACATCTAACCTTTGGTATCATCCCGCTTGTGATAATTCCATTTTTCATAAGTTCCCTTGCAGTTGATTCTGTAAGCGAGGAAATTAGGTTTTTTTCTTCATCCAGTATCCCTGGTACATCTGTAAGGAGTATCAATTTCTCTGCTTGAAGCGCTCCTGCAATCTTTCCTGCAACATGATCGGCGTTTATATTGTAAGACCTCCCCTCCTCATCGAACCCGATCGGAGCTATTACTGTAATGAACCCTGCGCTTTCAAGGACTTTTATCAGTTGTGGATTTATTCTTTCCACCTCTCCTACCATGCCTAAGTCTGCATCCTCTGCTATGTCTCCTCCATCATCAATCATATTTGATATATCAACCTTCTTTGCAACTATAATCTTTCCATCTTTACCCGAAGCACCTGCTGCACTCCCACCAAGGGAGTTTATCGCAGTTATTATTTCCTGATTTACCTTTCCGACAAGAACCATCTCTACAATTTCCATAGTTTCGGCATCTGTGACCCTGAGTCCTGCAATAAACTTTGATTTTATTCCCAGTCTTCCAAGAAGATTTCCAATCTGAGGACCACCGCCGTGAACAACCACAGGATGCATGCCTACATATTTCATAAGTACTATGTCACGTGCAAAGTTATGGAGCTCACTACCGCTTATGCTTCCTCCGTATTTTATCACCAGAGTCTTTCCATAAAATTCTCTTATATATGGAAGAGCTTCAACAAGTGTTTGCGCCTTTTTGATTAGTTCTTTCATCTGTAATCAGCTTATCTGCAAAAATGAACTATTTATTATATAGCAAATAAAGTTTCCTGCAATAAAAGTTTTGTTTAGTCATTATTATGTCTTTTGAAGTAGCAGTATTTATGATTTCTTTTAGACCGTATACATAACTTATGGAGCATTTGACCAAGGTGCAACTTCAAAACCGTATGAAGAACAATTTCGTGAATATTGATAACCCAGACCTATACATCTATCGAGTCTTCAAGGTAAATCGTCTCATCGAGATGTTTAAGACCAAAAAGTTGGTTTTAGTAAAGCCTGAGTTGTGGGACGATCCATTTGAAAACTTTCTTATCAAGAGCTCTACCCCTTTACCTTCAGGCGGGATTATGAGCTTTCGTGGTGTAGCAGATTGCTTTTATGGTCAGTGCTGGACTCTTAATCAAGAATCTGATGCTATGTGGCGAATTTACTCTCCTGATAAAAACGGCGCAAAAGTTAAAACTACAATTAGAAGACTTCATAAAGCTATTTACAATCCGAATAACGAATTTGCGAGTCTCTCTTACTACATTGGCAAAGTTATGCATATGACAGAAGAAGAAATAAGAAAAATGTTTGCTGATCCTGATTTTGTTACTCCAACTGTACTCGATCACTCAGGTCTTGGACAGGTACTCACTTTGTTGCTTAAAAGAGAAGCTTTTGAGCATGAAAAGGAAGTCAGGTTAGTTTATAGGGAAACAACCGAGAGATATAAAAAAGATCAAAATATTATAGAGTTCGATATCGATCCTAATACATTATTTGATGAAATTGTGTTCGATCCACGAATGTCAGAAACTGATTATGAAATGTACTCAAATGAAATTAAACGTTGTAGTTTTACTAAACCCATCAGTCAATCTACACTATGCCAAGCTCCTAACCTAAAGATAAATATTTATCCCCAGAGTTCTGTCTATTAGAGTTTTACACAGGTCAAACTCAGGCTAATTTAATTTGTCTAATTATCAGCAGTAAAGTATTTCCTCACAAAATATACCGGCTCAAATCTCTATCTTTTACAATGTCTTCAACCATCTCTTTTACATATTTTGTATCAATAACGATTCTTTCCTTTGATATGTCAGGGGCATTAAAAGAAATGTCTTCAAGGATTTTTTCTAAAATTGTGTGAAGCCTCCTTGCCCCTATATTCTCAGTCGATTCATTTACGTAAGCCGCTATCTCTGCAATCTCGATTATCGCTTCATCTTTGAATATAAGTTCAATCCCTTCTGTTTTAAGAAGCTCCTTATATTGCCTAATAAGGGCGTTTTGGGGTTCTGTGAGAATTCTAATTAAATCTTCCTTTGTTAATGGGTCGAGTTCTACTCTTATCGGGAACCTACCCTGAAGTTCAGGAATAAGATCGGAAGGCTTTGATACATGAAAGGCACCGGCAGCAATAAAGAGTATGTGATCAGTCCTTACCATTCCGTGCTTTGTATTTACTGTGCATCCTTCTATTACAGGTAGCAAATCCCTTTGAACGCCTTCTCTTGAAACATCAGGGCCCGCAGCGGTTTCACGACCCGCTATTTTATCTATCTCATCTACAAAAATGATCCCTGACTGCTCCACTCTTTCAATTGCGTGTTTAACAACCTTGTCCATATCAATAAGCTTCTGTGCCTCTTCATGAACCAGGATTTCCATCGCTTCGGGGACCTTGACCTTTCTTTTCTTAGTTCGTTTCGGGAAGAGATTTCCCAACATATCCGCAATATTTACATCCATCTCTTCCATACCTGAGGGGGTAAAAACCTGAACCGGGAGGTTTCTCAGGTTAACCTCAACATCCACATACCTCTCATTGAGTTTTCCTTCCTGTAAAAGTTTTCTTAGTTTCTCTCTCGTATCGGCAAATGAGGAAACATCGGCAGTTTTATTTTTGGGGTATAAAAGATCAAGAATTCTCTCCTCCGCTAAATCCTCAGCTTTGTTTTTTAACGTCTGTTTTTCCTCATCAGCTATCATCTTTACAGCAATATCAGTAAGATCTCTAATCATTGATTCAACATCTCTTCCCACATATCCCACCTCTGTATACTTCGAGGCCTCGACTTTTAAAAAGGGCGCCTGTGCGAGCCTTGCTAATCTTCTTGCTATCTCTGTTTTGCCAACACCTGTTGGGCCAATCATCAGGATATTTTTAGGAGCAATCTCTTCCTTAAGCTCAGGAATGACACGCTGACGCCTCCAGCGGTTTCTGAGAGCGACTGATACTGCCCTTTTTGCCTTATCCTGACCCACAATGTATTTATCCAATTCAGAAACGATTTCTCTCGGAGTAAAGAAGGGTTCACTCATTTAATCCTACCTCATAGCACCTCTACTATGATTTTATCATTCGTATAAATACATATTTCCGCCGCGATTCTAAGAGCCTCCTCCACAACTCCCCTTGCATCTACTTTGGTATTTCTAAGTAATGCTTTTGCTGCAGCTTGTGCATAGGGCCCACCTGACCCGATTGCTAGTACATCATCGTCGGGTTCAATGACATCACCGCTTCCAGAAATTAGAAACATATTCTCTTTATCCGCAATTGCAAGTAGTGCCTCTAGCCTTCTCAATATTCTGTCAGTCCGCCAATCCCTTGCAAGTTCTACGGTTGCCCTTCTTAGGTTGCCTCTATACTCCTCAAGCTTTGATTCAAACCTATCAAAAAGGGTAAGAGCATCAGCCGTAGCTCCCGAAAACCCCACAATAACTCTATCGTTATAAATCTTTCTAACCTTTTTTGCAGTGTGTTTAATCGCAGTCTGTCCTAGGGTAATCTGTCCGTCGCCGCCCATTGCAACACGACCGTCTTTTCTTACACAAACTATTGTTGTACCATGAAACTTGTTCATATTTGTCATGCTCTGGGATGGGTTTTATCGTAAATCTCCATAATCTTCTCGATTGAAGTGTGGGTGTAACGCTGTGTTGTAGAAAGGCTACTATGTCCAAGCATCTCTTGAATAGCACGTAGATCGGCACCGCTACCTAGAAGGTGAGTTGCAAATGCATGCCTCAATACATGTGGGCTTACACTCTTCGGAATCTTTGACATTTTTGCATATCTTTTAACAATTCTTGCTATACTTCTCGAAGTAAGTCTACCACCACGAGAGTTTACAAAAAGAAAGTCGCCTCTTGGTTTAAGTTCACTTCTTTTGGGAATATATAGGTTAATAGCGTTAAGAGCTTTAGATCCGAACGGAATAATTCTTTCTTTCCCTCCTTTTCCTAAAACCTTTACAAGAGAGTTTGTGAGATTTATGTCACTTAAGCTAATCCCTACAAGTTCACTTACTCTAAGACCACTTGAATAAAGAAGCTCTAGTATAGTCTTATCCCGATATCCTATTGCACTATTAGCATACTCTGTATCAAGTAGTGTAAATACCTCATCTACAGTTAAGAAAGCAGGGAGTTTCTTTTCTCCCTTTGGAGTAGGAACAAGCTTTGCAGAATTCCTGTTAACTACACCTTCCCTCAAAAGAAACTCAAAAAAGGTTCTAATCGATGCGAGTTTCCTTGATATTGACGATTTTAAATTCTTCCTCCTATGGAGCCAACCAAGAAATGCCCTTATAGCAACTTCATCTACAGAAGAAAAATCAAATTCATCACAAGCAGAATTAAAAACCTTCTCCCTCAGGAAGCCACTAAATTGCAAAAGATCGGTCATATACGCTCTAACTGTATGTTCCGAATAATTCCTTTCAGACTTAAGAAATTCTCTGAATCTATTAAAATGAACAAACATAAATTTTCTTTAAAATAATATACATACCACTTCTCAGCATTTCAAATCTTTCTAACAATCGTAAGAATGAGAGTTTTATTTAACTGAGGTTTATTTAGAAGGGGTATCTACTCCGTATATTAGGAATACATCTTACGCCAAACTAACACACAAGGATTATCTATTTCCTTCTTTATTAACTAATCATCTTGCACAGAATGATTTTGTTACGGGCATTTTTATAGCATAACTATAAACACTTTGTAAAGTTATAACCCCACCAGGAAATGTGCCAATTAAAGAGAGGATATCCTACTTACTGTTTCTCAAATCCTTTATAATCCTTAGACAGCTCTTCATAAAATATGCCGGCGCTAACAATCCTCTTAGCTCCTATGTATCTCTTTCTATAATAAGATTGATTCATGTTATCAATTCTAACCCTTTTGGCAGCAGATGAAGCATGTATAAACTCGCTGTCACCTATATAAATTCCAACATGTGATGGATAGCTTGCATAGGTCCTAAAAAACACAAGGTCGCCAGCCGATAGTTCACCCTTAGTAACATTCCGTCCAATCTTGTACATTTCCCTCGCTGTTCTTGGTAGATCAACATTGAAGAAACTAAAGACCTTATTAACAAATGCCGAACAATCAAGACCCCTTATAAGTGAATTGCCGCCAAACTTATAGGGTGCCCCAAGAAACCTCTTTGCTATACTTATAATAACGTCCCTAGTTAAACCATTTTCATATGTGCTTGACTCGTTACTTTGTATTGCTTTTGCAGTCTCGATTTCTGGTAATGACTTAATATGCGTATCATCCTTTGCTACTTTAATATCCTCAATAACTAATTCATCCTTTACATTAATCATAGAGGGAACTCTAAGAAGCTGACCACTTTCTATAGTATTTCCTTTTATGTTATTTGCTCTTTTTAATTCCACTTGAGAAACACCGTATCGCTTAGCAATTAAACTGATACTATCTCCTTTTTTAACTACATACTTATTATTATCGCTTATCACCGGAGTTTTAGATTCAACATTTTTTGATAAATTGGAGTTCGAAATAATGAGCCTCATACCAACTTTCACTTTATCATCCCTCATATCATTTACGCTTTTTAACTCCCTTACTGAAACGCGATACTTGCTTGCAATCATGCTTAAGGTATCACCTTTTTTAACTACATAGTTATTAATATCATTTAAATTTGGAGATACTCTGACAACCCTCATCGGAATTTGAGAATCGGGTATTATTAATTTCATCCCAATCTCTACTTCATTGCTCTTTAAATTATTTGCGCTTTTTAAATCCTTTATGGAAACGCGATACTTGCTTGCAATTATGCTTAAGGTGTCACCTTTTTTAACTACATAGTTACTAATATCATTTAAATTTGGAGATACTCTGACAACCCTCATCGGAATTTGAGAATCGGGTATGATTAGTTTCATCCCAATCCTTACTTCATCACTCGATAATCCGTTGGCGTTCTTTAAATCGGTCACGGAAATACCAAAACCACCAGCAATACTTGTTAGTGAGTCCCCATTTTTAACAACATACTCACGATACTTATAAGGCGAAACCTCTTTAAGTTCTATATCTGCAGGATGTAAGGAAATCATATTATCAAGATCCTTATGCCGAGATTCAGGAATAGTGAGTATCATTCCGGTTTTTAAACCGTTATCGGTAAGCCCATTCACATGTTTAATTTTTTCAACAGAAATACCAAATCGATTAGCTATTCCGCTAAGCGTATCCTCCTTTTTAACTATGTACCTTAGTGAAAAGGATGGTAAGTTACTTTTATTTACTTCAAGTTCATTTTCATTTTTCTCTAAATCTTTAGAAGCAATCACATTAGCCTGATCATTTGTAGAGTCAGGGATAATGAGGGTATCCCCAACATTTAATCCATCAGTTTTTAAGCTGTTTGTTTTCTTTATAGATTGAATAGAAACTCGAAACCTCTTTGCCAAATTGCCTAAATTGTCTCCCTTTTTAACAACGTATCTCTTAGCAGCAAAAACAGCAGTGGGGAGAAAGATCAATATTAGTAAAAGTGCAGAACGCTTTAGTATCATATTACACCTCCTAGACAAGCCAATCATAGAAACTAACCACCCCCCTAGATTATAACTAAACAACTAATAAGTACTTCTCTTGTAAAGAATAAAAGCAACTAATTTCAAAGAGCAGATAAAAAATTCACACAATTATATACTAATCAGAATTAATATGTAAAGAGCAAATAGAAAAAAATTTTTTCAGTATGAATAATAAAATATAAATGTGTGTTAATAGGTATCTATGTAATCTTTTAATAACAATATAAAGAACATCACCAAATTTTGATTAAATCATTCAATTATTTTTCTCTGGTTGTGATTAATTCTGTAAACCCGCATTTCCTCTTTGATACCTTTTAGTTTTGCTTTTGTAATATTAATTTCAAACCCATTTAACAGCTCCCGAACCCCGGGATAGGTATACACTTCTTCTGTAATATGAATCTCATCTGCATCGGATAGTTTCTGAACACGC
>LDXN01000038.1 GCA_001443445.1 Candidatus Dadabacteria bacterium CSP1-2
GACATGCCTCCAGTGTTTCCTTGATTCGGAATAAAATCAGCCACAGAGAACACGGAGAAAAGATTTTTTATATTAAGAAACCCACTGTGCACTCTGTGGCAAATTGCCTTTATCTGAACTGCTGATCTCTCTTATCCTCTCAACAATCCCGGGAATAACCTGTGTCACCCGATTTATGTCTTCTTTTTCCGTAAATCTTCCAAGACTGAATCTCAGGGATGAAACGGCTTGCTCTTTTGATAAACCCATTGCAAGGAGGACATGGGAGGGTTCAACATTCCCTTCAGAACAAGCAGAACCAGTTGATACCGCAATTCCCTCGATATCAAGGTTCATTACGAGCGATTCACCTTCTACTCCCTCAAAACTCAAATTTAATGTGTTTGAAAGCCTCTTTTCAGGATGACCGTTTAGTTTTAATCCGCTTATTCTCTCCGATATTCCCTCGTAAAGCTCATCCCTCAATTCTTTTATTCTTGCATCCCGCATCTTGTATCCTGCATCCTCTTTAAAAATTTCACACGCTTTCCCAAATCCTACAATTCCAGCCACATTCTCAGTACCTGAACGTTTTCCTCTTTCCTGTCCCCCTCCGTGAATAAGAGGCTGTAGAGACACGCCATGGCGTGCCCCTACGCCAGTTCTTACAAAGAGCGCACCTACTCCTTTTGGCCCATAGAGTTTATGACCAGAAAGAGACAGAAGATCAACTGGGAGATTCTTCAAATTTATATCTAACTTTCCCACAGCCTGGATAGCATCGGTATGAAAAATAACCCCCTTTTCTTTCACAATCCCTGCAATCTCCTCAATAGGCATAATCACACCCGTTTCGTTATTTGCAAACATAACAGAAACGAGAATCGTATCATCTGTTATTGCTTCCCTGAGTTCCCCGAAATCAATAAGACCGTATTTGTCTACGCCAAGATAAGTAACTCGAAATCCCTGTGATTCAAGAAATCCAAATGTTTCAAGAACGGATGCATGCTCAACCTGAGTGGTAATTAGATGATTCCCTTTTTCTCTTAGAAGAAAAGCAATTCCTTTTATAGCAAAATTATTGCTCTCACTTCCACCACTTGTAAAAACAATCTCTTTAGGGCGCGCTCCGAGAAGCTCAGCTATTTGTTCTCTTGAATTATCAAGCGCTGCCTTTCCAGCCCTTCCATATGAGTGAATGCTTGAAGGGTTTCCAAACTCCTCTTTCATATAAGGAATCATCGCCTCAAAGACTCGAGGGTCAATAGGTGTGGTTGCGTTGTAATCTAAGTAGACTTTTTTCATAACATTAAAGTTCTAAGCGGATTGCAGAGTTGACAAGGTTATTACCGTCACGCTATTTTACTTTCTGGTCTTGCCAAAATAACTTATCAATACGCGGATCTTTAGCAATTCGATTATTCCAGCGAAAACTAAATCTATTTCTCGTCTGATTGCCTAGCTCTCCAACAACTTTATAAGGTACACGAACGATTCCAAGTAAATCAAAAGTAGATGAAAAGAATAAGCCTAAAAGATAGTCAAATTTTTCATCAATATTTTTGAAGTCAAAAGAGGTGCGGAGATTAGGAGCTTTAACAATACGTGATTTTATTTGATAAGTACATCCATTTTTATCCGTAGCATCATACCCCTTTTGTACAGCATTGGATGCAAGTCGCAATCCTAACAATTCTGCTGCCAACCACTCAGCATAGTCACTTTGTAGGATTCGTCCACTGCGTAAAATGCCAAGCTTAGTCAAGCCTTGCCTAGAGGGAATATAGCACCTAATAAAATCTTGGGCTAAATCTAGCTTTTCCTTAGTGACAGCATTAAGACGCTCATTCGTAAGCTTGTATCTTGGATTAAGGTCAGTATCCATATTATTTATCCATTGCATGGACAAACTATAAATAGGATTTCGTATATAAGCTACTTTGTTTTTACTACTTGGAGGACTCTATTTTCTTCTTTGGTCTTTTCTAGGTCGTTCTCTAATGAATTGATGCGCTTTTCAAGTTCCTTTACTTGTTCTATAAGGGATTGGATAGCACGCTCTTCAGGGTCGGGAAGCTTATTATGTTCGAGGTCGGGATAAACTGGGAATTCCTCTTTAAGAACAGTTTTACCAGGGACGCCTACAACAGTAGAACTCGGCGGCACATCTACTATTACAACTGAGTTTGCCCCTATTTTACTGTTTGAACCAACAGTAAGGGGACCCAATATTTTAGCGCCTGCTCCAATTATGACATTGCTTTCAATTGTTGGATGGCGCTTTCCTCTACTGAAGCTAGTTCCACCTAATGTGACTCCGTGATAGATCGTGACATTATCACCGATCTCAGACGTCTCTCCAATCACAACCCCCATTCCGTGGTCAATAAAAAAACCTTTTCCAATTTTGGCACCAGGATGAATTTCGATGCCTGTAAGAAAACGTGAAGTATGTGACAAAACCCGTGCAAGAAGTTTGAAATGGCTATTCCAGAACCAGTGGGCAATACGGTGGAGAAATATTGCATGAAACCCGGGGTAGGCAAATATTACTTCAATGGAGCTTCTAGCAGCAGGGTCTCTTTCAAAAACCGCATTAAAGTCTGACCTAATCTCCTTAAAAATCTCCATTTATCCTGTGAATAAAGATAAAGACCAAAGGAACTTTAGTCAAGGAAGAAATAGGGCGTATTGCAATATGCCCCTACCATAGATCCGGTTTATTCGTAACTATACCGTCAATTCCAGCGTCTCTCAGTGACTCAGCCTCCCCTCGATTATCAACCGTCCATGTGATTATTTTTAAGTTGTTTTGATGTGCCTTTTCTATTAAATCCACCGTTATGAAATCGTGAAAAGGGGCAACCGCATCTGCTTGACATTCTTTGGCTAGCCTTATTGGATCAGTAGAGGAAAGAAGAATAAGACCTGTTTTTACTTTCGACTCTAAGTCCTTTACTCTTTTTAGCAAATTCTGATTGAAAGACACGATAAAGACATGTTCAATTAGGTTGTTCTCTTTTATCAAACTTATTACGCCTTCTTCCGTTCCTGGCTCTTTTAGTTCAATTACAAACCCTATCTTCCCTTTTCCAAGAGCAATTACTTCCTCGAGTGTGGGAACGCTTTCTCCCATTCCTGCATCGAGCTTTTTTAGTTCGCTAACTGTTTTATCTTTCACCAGACCTTCTCCATTTGTTGTTCTATCTACCTTTTCATCGTGCATGATTACAAGATGCCTATCGCGGGAGAGCCGTACATCAAACTCTATCATATCCGCTCCTAATTCAAAGGCTCTTTTAAAGGAGCGAAGGGTATTTTCAGGCTCATAGGCACTTGCGCCGCGATGAGCTATTATGATTATGTGCTTTTTAGCATCGTTCATATGATTAATATACCTAGAGACAATAAAACTCGTTGATATAACTACTAAAAACAGTAGAATGATACCCAAATGGAAATTCCATTTATAGATTATATTCGTCTTCTTAGGCCTCATCAGTGGATAAAAAACCTACTCATTATAGCTCCACCCTTTTTCGGAGGGGTGTTTCTCGCAGATCCAACTATTTCCTTCAAAATGGTTCAGGCTTTCTTTGCTTTTTCATTTGCTTCCTCTACAGGATACATTATTAACGACCTTTTTGACCTGAGAACCGACCGACTTCACCCTATAAAGAAATTCCGCCCAATAGCTTCTGGAAGTGTAAGCGTTGGCGTGTCAATTATATTGCTTTTACTAACCTTTATCTTATCAATGGGGCTTTCTTTAAGATTTGGAGAAGGCTTTATTTTAATAATAATTCTCTATCTGATACTTAATATTGCGTATTCACTCTTTCTCCAGCACATAGTGATTGTAGACGCCATTAGCATTGCTCTCGGATTTGTTTTTAGAATAGGAGCAGGTGGCGAGGCATCAGGAATTGAGGTTTCAAGCTGGCTATTTCTTACAACATTTCTTCTCTCCCTACTTCTAGCCTTTGGGAAGAGACGTTTTGAGCTTATGTCATTTGATAATTCGACTTCTTTTAGAAGGGTACTTGCTAAGTACAGAATGAATTTTCTCGATACTGCGCTAAGTATATTTGCTACTACAGCAATTGTAACCTATTCGCTATATGCCGTAGAAAGAGGGCCTAGAGTTTTTATTGTTACTGTCCCATTTGTGTGCTATGGGGTTCTTCGTTATATGTATCTTGTTCAGACGGACGCCAGCGGGGATCCTACTGAAGCGCTTCTTAAAGACAAATGGCTTTTTAGTTGCGTGTTTCTTTGGATTATAGCAACAGCCATAATTATTTATTTCCAACATAACCCAAGCATCTTGAGATAATCGCTGACGAAGTTTAAGACCCGAAAATAGAAATTTTTTACCTAACACAACCTTAACTATTTCTTAATACTCCATTAACAAATTAGGGGCAGAATACTACTACTATGAAAATCCTAGTACTTTCAGACATACATGCTAACTGGTACGCATTAGAAGCCATACTGGCTAAGGAGAGTTACGACACCCTTATCTTCCTTGGAGATGTGGTTGATTTTGGACCAAATCCAAGAAAGTGCGTCAGGTTCCTTATGGACTCATCCAGAAACCGTTTCTGGGGTGTTAGAGGAGATCACGACCATGCTCTTGCTTATGGTATTGGATGCGGGTGCTCATTAGATCTTAGAGAACTATCCATGAAAACACGAGAATGGGGAGAGGGTTTAATCGCAAGCGACGAGGTTGGTTTTCTAAGGAGGCTTCCTTTCGAAAACCACGCAACACTTGACGGGTTAAAGTTCCGTCTCCTGCATGGCTCAACAAGAGATAGGCTTTTTAGAAGCATAACCACTGATATTGGGGAATTCGAAATTGAGAATGAATTAGGAGGAATTAACACAGACTTTATACTTGTAGGCCACTCTCATAAACCCTTCATTAAACAAATGGGTAAGGTTACTGTTATAAATCCAGGTTCAGTGGGACAGCCAAGGGACTTTAACCCAAGGGCTTCTTATGCCGTTATTGAAGACGGGAACGCTACTATAAATAGGGTTAGATACGATACTGAAAAAACTGTTAGGGATTTAGAAAAGAGCTCATTACCAAAAGAAGTTATCAGGGAGCTTGTTTCTATACTTGTAATTGGTGGATTAGTAAAAGATGAAATTTATTATTGCTAAAGAAGAATACAATTTAGAGATGAGTTTTCAAAATAACTCTATTGGCTTTTTATCTCCGCAAACTTCCTATTGAAATATATTGCTCGTCTGCCCTTTTTCTTTGTGTTTCAGTAAGCCTTTTTAATACCTTCATAGAACGCTCGAATTCAGATGCAGGTCTAACTTCAAGGTAACCCTTTTCAATGGTACGCTTAAAAATCCTCTCCCCTCTTTCAGACCTTACAATTAGTATTGTCCATCCGTCAGAACCTACGCCACCTGCTGAAATATCCGAATGCTCCGCGCTAAAGTCACCGCAATAGTTGCACTGGTGTCTCTGATAGACCCTAGCCTCAAGAAGCGGGGTTTCAATCCTTGTTCCATCATTGATGTCCGTAACTACCTTTCCTTTCACATTTACCTTGACTACATCATGAGGATTTATTCCAACCTTTTCTTGAAGATACTCATGGATAAATCCATCAAAAACAAAGGTCTCTGTGCAGAGAAGCCCTATCGTAAACTGAACAGCATCTACATACTGCTTGAGGTGCTTATTCTGTCTCTCTAGGTTTTTTTCACCTCTTTCAGCGGAGATAAATGACGTATCCGCCCCGAAAGTAGTTCCATATCCCGATACCTCGCATGAAACACCAACTAAGGCTAATTTACTAAGCTTATGCTTATCTACAGCCTCTTTAAGAGCCAAAGGTGTTGCACAATATGTATACCAGGATTTTGCTGTTTGCATGAGTTCATCTACACTCTTAACTACCCTAGGCACAGGCTCAAGCCACATCTTATCCGAAGGAGCAGCTACTGCAGCACCGTCTATTATCCCATCTTCAAAAGCACATTTAAGAATTTCAGTTACCGCTCCGCCGTCTTCTGCATTGGCAACAACATTCGGGTTTGTGCTCCTTGCCGCGCATACGAACCTTGTAACACCATAGTATTCATCTTCACGTCTTGCCCTTCCAAAAACATGAATATCAATTTCCTCAGGCTTTATCGGCCTCATGCGCTCAGGCCCCAATCTCTCACAAGCATTTGCACAGACGTCACAGCCAACCTCTTCACTTATAGGACAGTAATCAAAATCCCCCTTAGGTTTTGCCACATACGGGAACATTGAATCATGGTCGTACTTGATAACCCCATAAGGGCATGTGACAACACACATAGAACAGCCACAACAGCTCCCAAGCGCAACGACCTCGTTCATCATCCTGTTAAATGTATTTTTAATCTCAACTGGAACAGCTTCACTCATTGTTCTCACTCTTTATTGAATATCCTTAATATATCATAAGTTGTTGACCTCTGTGCGGGTATGCGCTCAATTTCTCTTGTAAGACGGCGAAATTCTTCAGGCGGAAAATACTGTCCGTGCTCTGCTCCCGCTGCCCTCGATATATGCTCCTCCATCAATGTTCCACCAAAATCATTTGCTCCTGCCGTTAGTGAAAACTGTGCAAACTCAGGGCCCTGCTTTACCCATGAGACCTGGATGTTGTTAATCCATCCCCTAAGCATAAGCCTTGAAACACCATACATCTTTAATTGATCAAGGTCTGTAGGACCGGGCCTCACCTTACCCTTAGATTTTCTATAGAGTCTTGTCTTCCATGGAATAAACCTTAGTGGTACAAACTCTGTAAACCCACCGGTCTCCTTCTGGATATCCCTCAGAACCCCAATGTGTTTCGCCCAGTGATATGGCCTATCCACATGTCCATACATTATAGTTGACGTTGTCCTCATCCCAGCTTTATGTGCCTTCTTTACAACCCTAATCCACACCTCTGTAGGAATCTTTCTAGGTGCAATTATTGTCCTTACCTCTTCATCAAGAATCTCAGCGGCAGTGCCAGGGAAGGTGTTATGTCCAACGTCCTTAAGCATCTCTATAAAATCCTCTTCACTTATGTCAAGGGTCTTTGCTCCATAATAAATCTCAAATGGAGAAAATGCATGCGTATGCATATCTGGCACGGCTTTCTTTACCGTCTTAATAAGCTCAACGTAAAATCTTCCATCTATATCAGGATGCATTCCGCCCTGCATACAAACCTCAGTTGCACCCAATTCGCGTGCCTCTTTTGTTTTTTCTGCAATCTCTTCCATAGTTAGAAAATAAGCCCTCTCGTCACCCTCTGGCGCCATGAAATTACAGAAGCCACACCATGTGTCACATATGTTGGTGAAGTTTATATTTCTATTTATCACATAAGTAATGACATCACCTACATCTTCACGCCTCATCTCATCTGCGGCAATAGCGAGTAAGGAAAGCTCATCCACATCCTGGATGTTAAAAAGGTGTTCTCCTTCCTCTACAGAAATTTCATATCCGTTAAAGGATTTATTAATGATCTCCGCTGTTCTTCCATTAACCTTAGAAAGAAGTGAATCCAGTCCAAGAGACCTATTCTCAGTTATTTTTTGTTTTACCTCTTCCATTTCCATTGTGCACCTCCTGTGCCACGTAACCCGAAGAGTCAATAACCCTCATTATGCGATCTAATACCTTCTTGTCTAAAAACTCCTCACTAATAAACTCAGGATAAATAGGGAGCCTTTCTTTAAGGTTTAGCTTAAGCTCACCCAGTGCCCTCTCCATCCTTTCTACCTGGGGCCAGGGGGCCTCAGGATTTACGTAGTCAATCGTCATCGGGGATACCCCACCCAGATCGTTGGCCCCAGCCAGAACAAGAAGAGGGAACGCTTTGGGATTAAGATTAGGGGGTACTTGAATATTCATCTTCTCACCAAATATGAGTCTTGAAATCCCCACTGTTTTAAGCATATCAAGAAAAGTCGGAACTGGGTGTAATTCCATACGAATTCCTGGCTTTGGGCTGAAGTTCTGAATAATTATCTCCTGTATGTGGCCATAATCCTGAGAGAGCCTCTTTATAGCAAAAAGCGAATCCACCCTCTCTTCTAAGGTTTCTCCTATGCCTACAAGTATTCCAGATGTCCATGCAATTCTTAGCTCCCCTGCATGCTCCATTGTCCTAATCCTGAGTTTCGGCACCTTATCAGGTGAACGATAGTGTGCCTCACCCTTCTGAAGAAGCCTAGGGCTTATATTCTCAAGCATAAGCCCCATGCTTGCATTTGATTCTCTGAGTGCAGAGAGTTCATCATGATCTGCAATACCAAGATTTGTGTGTGGAAAGATATTCTCTTTGAGTACTGCCTCAGACATGGCCACCAAATACTCTGCGGTAGTTTTATATCCTAGTCTTGCAAGTGCATTACGATATACAGAATAAGCAAGCTCAGGTTTATCTCCGGTTACAAATAGGAGCTCCGTACACCCAAGGTGCGCTCCCTCTTTCGCAGCCTTTATAACCTGATCCGGAGGAACAAATAGTTCTCCTTCCTCTGGCTCAATTCTAAATGTGCAGTAACCACAATGGTCACGGCAGAGTCTTGTAAGGGGTAAAAAGACATTTTTGGAGAATGTAACCGTCTTACTCTTGCCTTTCTCCCTAACTACCGATGCTGCAAGGACTAAGAAAACTACTTCTCCTCTATCCAGATTCATAAGGAAGAGGGCATCTTCTCTATTGATTGTTTCGCCTGAGCTTACTTTGATTAGTATTTCTTCTAATCTTGGAGATGGAACTCTTAATGAAGCACCCTCTATACCAAAGTGCTTGAACATTTCTCCTATTTTTTCAGAGCCCAAAAATTCCTGAGCTTCATTAACGAAAGAGGTCATTTTCTGGATTCCTCAAAAGCCTTTTTGTACCCTCTGTGCTCTTCTCGTACTCATACCCCCTTACGACAGCGACTGGTACTCCTTCAGTCTTTCCCATAACCAATCCTGCTGCAGAGGAGATTTCGTCTGCTACAGCGAGCGCTGTTGCACGAAGATCGTATCCTTTAGAATCTTTCTTACCCCTATAGTCCTTTAATGGACTAATTCCATAGCATCCAATTGCTATCTGAACAAGACCATCCCTCCATGGTCTCCCTACAGTATCCGTTATTATTACCGCCACATCAACTCCGAGTTCTTTTTTGAATCCTTCTGCGAACCTTTTTGCAGATTCATCAGGGTCTTCTGGGAGTAGGGTTGCTTCCATTCCTCCGCCTACATTAGACATATCCACACCTGCATTAGCACAAACAATCCCTTTCGTGTTTTCCACTATTAGCCTTCCCCTATCCATTTTTACAATTCTTCGGGATTCTCTAAGTATTATTTCCACAATTCGGGGGTCTTTGTCAAGTAGTTTTCCCGTCTCTACAGCAAAAGGAGACGGAGAAACATCTGTAATTTTTACGATCCTTCCTTCCGATTTTGAAACTATCTTTTGGGCAAAAACAAAAATGTCTCTGTCTTGAATTTTCAAATCTTGCTTAGATGTAGCCTCAATTACCATCTTTACCAGATCATGCCCTGGCTTAATCTCAGGTAGTCCAAAAATTGGGATGATTGTGATGCTATTTGGCATTTGTGTTCCTTGAACATCAAGTTCAGTCCAGCTATAGCTAAGCATAACTATTATATCAAATCAAACTTGATTTTATACCGTCAATTGATATATATTGAGGTTAATATGGAAAAAGTTTAGAAAGGTATAAAACATGAGCTATAAGAAACGGCTCTTAAAAGAAATAGAAAAAGTACCAGACGATAAGATTCCTCAATTACATAAAATAATTCATTTATTGACTACTGAGTTGATACCAAAGACCAAAATGACGGGAAATCGTGGCTCGCTCAAAGGAATTTGGAAAGATAGTCAAATTGATGAATCGCTATTTACTAAAGCTAAAAAATCCCTTTTTCCCTATAAACATAAATGAACTATGTAACTGATACGCATTCACTTGTATGGTACTTTACTGTATCTATTTGGCTGCCTTCCACAGCGCCAGCAGAGCATTGTATATATCCTCACGTTACAGATCAGGAAACGCTCTAAGTATTTCCTCTTCGGTCATTCCCTCCGCCAAGCCTGTCCTGACCCCCGACGAAGTCATCGGGGGGAAGGGATGGCGCTCCTACTATATGCTGGTGTCCTCAAAACGCTCCAATACCCACCTGGCAAGCCTCTCGGCCTTTTCGTCGTTTGACATCACAGTATCGGCAACAACTGGTTTTATTCCTATTGACCTTATTGTATCCGCCTCAAAGGCATCCTTTTCATCTATTACGATCTCGTCTATAAAATCATTATATAACTTTGCTACCTGCGTAGATGATACCTCTAGTCCTAAACCCCTCATCAGTTTGTCCGCTGGTCCCTTTAAGGGCGCTCCACCTACAAGGGGGCTAATTGCTATAACCTTTGCCTGTGTTCTTTTAAGCGCTTCTCTAATTCCTTTTACCTGTAATATAGGGCCAATACTTATTATGGGATTACTTGGACAAACGATTACCCCTCGCGCCTCTTCTATTGCCTGAATTACACCAGGGGCTGGCCTTGCGTTCTCTATTCCCTTTATTGATATCCCCTTTACCTTAGGTTTCATACCTCTTTTAACCAGATATTCCTGAATGTGCATCTCACCTTCATCAGTGACTATCCAGGTCTCTACCTCATCATCTGTCATTGGAATGATTATAATATTATTAATTCCGAATGCCTTAGCAACCCTATTTGTGATCTCAGAGGGGGTAAACCCTCTATTTCGTAAATAGGTTCTGTAAATATGGGTAGCGAGATCTTTATCACCGAGCTTAAACCAGGTTTCGACGCCGAACCTCCCAAGCGCTTCTAAGCCATGAAAAGTATCTTCCTTAATCCCCCACCCTTTTTCTTTATCTACCAACCCTGAAAGCCTGTAAATTATTGTGTCAATATCTGGAGATATTCGTAACCCAGAGATTGCTATATCATCTCCAGTATTGACTATTGTAGTAAATAGTTCTCCTTCGGGGATTCGAGAGAGACCCTTTAGAAACTTAGCCGCTCCGACCCCTCCGCCAAGGGTTGTAATCATTTTTTAAACCTTCTTTAGGTTTTTATAATAGGACAAGGAACTTAAGTTAGATTTATTTGATCCCCATACCCAATTTAGCTTGTAGATTATGGGAGGTAGGAGTAACTGTCAAGTTAAAAGAATATCTTAAAAACCACTCACCTTGCCCACTTTTTTTAGAAATGGTAGTTTTTAGTTCTATGTCTCAAGAAAATATTAAAGGCGACTCTATTCCTTTAAGGGGAGAATTCACCCCACCCGGGGACAAATCCATCTCTCATAGAGCAGTTATCATAGGTTCCCTTGCAAAAGGTGTAACCACTGTCAAGGGTTTTCTTACGTGTGACGATACTCTATCCAGTGTAAAGGCGATGATGATGCTCGGGGTCCCAATTGAAATTCACAAAACCAATGTTGAGATCAGAGGGAATGGGCTTTTTGGGTTTGGAGAACCCGAGGATACCATTAATGCTGAAAACTCGGGAACCACGGCAAGACTGCTCACAGGGTTACTAAGCGCACAAAGCTTCTTCGCCACAATAACAGGAGATAAATATTTGAGGGTTAGGCCCATGGAGAGGGTTGTGAAACCTCTGACTCTAATGGGGGCAAGAATCTGGGGACGTGACGGAGGGAAAAGGCTTCCCTTAGCTATCCAAGGAACGAAGCTGTCAGGCATCCGGTATGAGTTACCGGTAGCAAGCGCTCAGGTAAAATCCGCTCTTCTTCTTGCTGGGCTTTACGCTCAGGGAGAGACTGAGGTAATCGAGCCTACACCTACGAGAGACCATACAGAAAGGATGCTTACTCATTGTGGGGTTTATATTGAGAGAAATAGCACTTCCGTTAAAATCAGAAGCGGAGAAGATTTTAAAGGGACTGAGATATCAGTCCCTGCCGACATATCATCGGCAGCCTTTTTCATGGTTGCCGCACTGATGAACCCTGGTTCTGAAATCTTAATAAAGAACGTCGGCATAAATCCCGAAAGAATTGGTTCTATAGAAATATTGAAAAAAATGGGTGGGTTCATCGAAATTATTAATAAAAGGGATGAAAGCAGGGAACCTGTTGGAGACATATTGGCCAGGTCAAGCACATTAAAAGCCACTGAGATAAAAGGCGATATAATCCCCAAGGCAATAGACGAGCTTCCTATAATCGCAGTGGCTGCATGCTTCGCTGAGGGTGAAACCATCATAAAAGACGCAAAGGAACTGAGAGTAAAAGAAACTGACCGTATCAAGGCTATGACAACTGAGTTGAAAAAACTAGGAGCTGAGGTTGAGGAGTTAGATGACGGAATGATAATTAAGGGGAAGGAAAATCTAATAGGTGGAAAATGCTCAAGCTGGGGAGACCATAGAGTTGCTATGGCTCTTGCTGTCGCTGGAACCCGTGCTAAGGGTACCACTGTGATTGATGGAGGCGATTGCGTATCTGTATCCTTCCCTGGATTCTTTGACGTGATGAGAAAGCTCAGAGGTTGACCAAAAGTAAATATTCAGCCACGAAGGCATGAAGTTTATGAATTAGGCATTAGGAATTAGGAGACCAATTCCTAATGCCTAATTCCCAATTCCCTACGAAAAAGCAAAAACTTTGCGCCTTAGTGTCTTTGTGGCTAAATAATTGTGATGAAAAGAGGTATTATAATAACCATTGATGGACCTTCGGGGGCAGGAAAGGGTACACTTGCTCGAGCTATAGCAAAAAGGCTTGGATATTCGTATCTAGATACTGGGGCTATGTATAGAGCAATTGCACTATTAATACATAGAAAGAATATTAATATTGATAACGAAAAAAGACTATCAGAAATGCTGTTACAAACCCATATCTCTTTTGAAAGAGATCAAAATTCCAACCTCAGGGTATTCTTGAATAGAGAGGATGTGACAGAAGAAATCAGAGCTCCTGAGATCTCCAAACTTTCTTCAGATGTTGCTACTAAAAAGGTAGTAAGGGACTATCTTAGGGGAATGCAAAGGAGAATTGCCCTAAAAGGTAATATCGTAACCGAGGGAAGAGATATGGGAACCTATGTATTCCCTAACGCAGATTTTAAGTTCTACATAGACGCTTCTTTGTCTGAACGTGCAAGAAGAAGGCGGATTCAACTAAAGGAAAGCGGAATTAAGGTAAGTATTGAGGAGGTAAAAAGCGATATAGAAGGAAGGGATAAACAAGATAAAGAACGCTTGGAGTCACCCTTGCATCCTGCTCCCGATGCAGTCATAATAGATACAACTAATCTTACAGTTGACAAAGCGGTAGAAAAGATAATGAAAACTATTATGGAGGGTCATAATCTTAAATGAGCAAAAAAATCATATTGGCTGAGACGGCTGGCGTGTGTTTTGGAGTGGAAAGGGCGTTAAAAAAATCCTATGAGGTAACAGATAAATCGGAAGAGGATGTATATTCACTTGGTCCCATAATCCATAATCCCCAGGTCGTAAGGCACCTTGAAGAAAAGGGTGTAAAGGTCATAGACAAATTTGAGGACGCACCTGGTGGTACCGTAATGATTCGTGCCCATGGCGTACCTTTAGGAACACTCAGTGCAGCCAAGGAAAGAGGACTTAATGTCATTGACCTTACATGCCCGATTGTTAAGAAGCTTCAGCGCTCTGTAAAGAAACTCGCTGAGGAGGGATATTTTATAGTTATAGTTGGCGATAAAAAGCATCCCGAAATTATCGGTGCCAGAAGCTATGCTGATCCTGAGAACGTCATGGTAGTAGATAGTAAATCTGAATTAGAAGATCAGGTATTTTTGAAGAAAAGAGTTGGGATCGTTGCTCAAACCACGATTGCCTTTGACAGATTCCGTGAGGTGGTGGAAGAGTTTCTTCAAAGAAGTGTAGAAGAAATAAAGATATTTAATACCATATGCGATGATATTTTTAACAAGCAACGTGAAGCCGTTGAGATTGCTAAATCAGTGGATGTGATGATTGTAATAGGCGGAAAGAACAGTTCAAACACAACAAAGATCGCAAAGCTCTGTCATGAAGTAAACCCAAATACCTATCAGTTAGAAACGGCCGATGAGATTCCTTCTTTAGGCCTAGCCCTGAATGAAAAAACGATAGGGGTTACTGCAGGCGCTTCAACCCCGTCTTGGATCATTGAAGAAATACTCAGTGGTCTCGAGAAGACTTAGGATTATAGTTTGTGATTCGGGTCTCGTGATTCGTGAATCGCGATTTGCTGTTCGTGGTTCGAGTCACGATTCACAAATCACGCGTTTGAAACGATAACTACTGGAGGCTATGCGGTTAAATTAAACCAATTAAGAGATGCATATGGAAGAAAAGAATTTTTCAGAGCTTCTTGAAGAAAGTCTTCGTGTCCCAGATAGAGGGAAGATATTTAAAGGAAAAGTTGTACGTGTTGACGATGAAGAGGTATTCATTGATTTTGGTTTTAAGTCCGAGGGTATTGCCCCTATAAACGAATTTTATGGAAAGAATGGGAGCCTTAAGGTTAACGTTGGAGACGAGGTTGAGGTGATTCTTGAGAAATGGAGGGATGAAGAGGGCCTTCCTACGCTGTCGAAAAGAAGAGCAGATCTTCTTAAGGAATCTGAAAGGCTAGAACAGTTATTCGCTAGCGGGAAATTAGTCACTGCAAAAATCATTGAAAAGGTAAAAGGTGGTCTTATCGCAGATGTTGGGGATGATGTTGAAATACGTGCGTTTCTTCCTTCATCCCTGGTAGACCTTAAACCCCACGGTGATCTTGATCAATACATTGGGAAAATACTGGAAGCAAAGATTGTAAAACTATCAGACGAGGGGATGGTCCTATCAAGAAAGGCATACCTAGAGGAACAGAGAGAGACACAAAGAAAAAGGGTTCTTTCATCACTAAAAGAGGGGAAAATCATTTCATGCAAGGTTATAAAAATCGTCGACCGTGGAGTAATTGTTGACTTGGGTGGAGTCGAAGGATTCATACCAATAAGTGAGTTATCGTGGGGAAGGGTAAGACATCCGAGTGATATAGTATCTGTAAATGAAGAAATAAAGGTTAGAGTATTAAGGATTGAAGAAGATGGAAAAATCTATCTCGGACTTAAACAGATAAAACCTGACCCTTGGACTTTTACTGATATAAGATATAAGCCTGGTGTAAAGGTTAGGGGTAAGGTAGTTTCAACAACGGATTTTGGTGTGTTTGTTGAGCTTGAACCGGGTGTTGATGGGTTAGTCCACGTATCTGAAATAACATGGACTAAGAGGTTCAGACATCCAAAGGAGTTAGTACACGTTGGGAGTCGTGTAGAGACGATTGTGATTGAAGTTGATGTTGAGAAAAGAAGAATCGCACTCAGCCTACGACGTATTGAGCCAAGCCCATGGGAATTATTCAAAGAAAGGAATCCATCTAGAACAAGAATAAAAGGGAAGATTAAAAATGTAACAGATAAAGGTATATTCGTTGAGGTTGAAGAGGATTTGGTAGGATTAGTTCATCCCTCCGATATTTCATGGAAAGGTAGAGTAAACCCACAGGATATGTTCACAGTCGGAGATACAATAGACGTTTTTGTTATTGATGTCGATGTGAAGAACCAAAGAATAAAACTAGGAATGAAGCAACTTACAAAAGATCCGTGGGAAGATGCGCTTGAAAGTTACAAGCCTGAAGAAACCATCTTAAGTGGAAAGGTAATAGACATAAGAGAAGCTGCAATATTGGTTGAGCTTGAAAGCGGGTTACAAGGATTTATAAGAGCCTCGGAATTCAGTCGAGAAGGGTCAAAGGAATTATCCAAACTCATTAAAGTAGGGGACGAGCTCACAGCCCTGGTAATAGGACTTGATAAGGCGAAGCGTCAAGTTAATCTCAGCAAGAGGAAGTATGAAGAATGGCTAGAGAAAGAGGGGCTTTCTAGTTTTCTATCTTCTCAAGGAGAGGGTTCTGTAAAGCTTGGAGACGTGTTGGGAGAAAAGTTAAAATCCATAATCAAGGAGATATGAGGCAGAGTATTGAGAGGCCTATTTACAATTATACTATCCCTTTTGTTTATATTATTTTCTTTTATCGTTGGAATCGGTGTTGGGTTGATAATCTCTCGAGAAGACGGTTTCCCAATTGGCGAAAGGATTGCTATACTCGAAATTCAAGGCGTAATACTTGATTCCCAGCCATATCTTGATAGCCTCTCTAAGATCAAAAAGGATGACGGGATTAAGGCCATTGTTTTACGGATAGATTCTCCGGGCGGTGCAGTTGGTCCCTCGCAAGAAATCTACAGCGAGATTTTAAAACTAAGAGAAAAGAAACCCGTAATAGCTACCTTAGGTTCAGTCGGTGCTTCAGGTGGGTATTATATCGCCTGCGCAGCTCAAAAAATCCTTGCAAATCCTGGAACAATTACAGGCAGCATAGGTGTAATCGCCCAATTTGTAAGCTACGAGCAGCTTCTTAAATGGGCTAAACTGGATGTTGAGGTAATAAAGAGTGGAGAGTTTAAGGATGTGGGTTCACCTTTTAAAAAGATGACTGAGACAGAAAAGCAATACATGCAACAACTAATTGACAATGTTTATTCTCAGTTTAAGCTTGCCGTCTCAAAGGCAAGAGGGATTGACTCTAAGGAGATGGATAAGATAGCTGATGGGAGAATATTTACCGGAGAGCAGGCTAAAAATCTAAAGCTCATTGATGAATTAGGCACCCTTAGCGATGCGATTAGTCTTGCAGGAACCTTGAGTGGAATAAAGGGCGAGCCAAATGTTTCTTATTACCCAAAGAAGAAAATGAATTTCCTTGATTTTATTCTTTCAAAGTTTGAAACTGAAATAATTAGCGGTTTGCCATTAAAAGAGCGTTTTGGACTTTTCTATCTCGTTGATATGTAGTATCTTGTGCGCAGTGTGCACCAGATGGAAATAATAGGTATCTTGTGCGCAGTGTGCACCAGATGGAAATGATAAAAACAATATGCAAACAATCTGGGCTCCTTGGCGTATAGAATACCTGACCAAGGAAAGGGAAGATGGGTGTATCTTTTGCGAAAAACCTAAAGAAAAAAAGGACAGAAGAAACCTTATACTTTATCGAGGTAAAACCGGATTTATTATCATGAACCGCTACCCTTATTCTAATGGTCACCTCATGGCTGTACCGTATAGACACATAAGGGAGCTTACACAACTGAATCAAAAAGAGAGATTAGAGCTGATGAATCTTACCATTAGATGTGCGGAAATATTGAAGGATTTTAAAACTGAAGGGTTCAATATTGGAATGAATATTGGTAAAGTTGCCGGGGCTGGGATTGACAATCATATTCATTTTCATGTCGTTCCCAGATGGAGCGGGGATACTAATTTTATGCCAGTTATCGGAAACATAAAAGTAATTCCTGAATACCTTGACCAGAGTTACTTGAAACTTACGCAGCAAATAAAAACAACAAAGAGGTGAGAAATGAAATTTGCAAAGATAATTATCATAGCTCTTTTCTTTATACTTGCCCTCACTCTAATCATCCAAAATCAGGAGGTTTTTAGTACAAAATTTCCTCTCAAACTCGATCTTAGAGTTTATCAGATTGGTCCATATGAAACTTCTAATATAGTGCTTCTTGTATGCGCATTTTTAATTGGCGTGATTTTTGCCATAGCCTGGGGGGCGTTCTATGCTGTTTCCATGAGACACCAAATTAAAGAGAGGGACAGCAAAATAAAAGAGCTACAATCGCAACGAGAAGACATTCAAATTCATGGCTACCGCGAAACACCGAAAGAAGAAACATTTAATATTAATAAGTAAAACCTGTTAGAACTATATATCTCAAATTGACTGAAGAAGATTGCTATCTACATTAAAGCAAATCTCTCTTTAATTAGTTCTAGGCTTGAAATCAAACTATAAAAGATTTCTATATAAATAAATTTCTAAACCTAGAAAATTACCTCTTGACAATTAAAGTAATATACTTTATTTTTATAATTAAAATTAATACGTGAGCTTAATTTTGGCATCATCCTCCATCCTCCTTTAATAGTGGGAATGTCCCTAACAACTAGGGTCATTCCCACTTAATTTTTTGCATAAATTTAATGGTTTCAATATAAACTTAGAAACCTAAAAAGAACTGTAAACTCCTCATTAATTCTCAAAAATAAAAACAGAACATATTTAAGCACAAAACAGAGCTGAACTAAGAATTTGAATGTCAAATATTAAATGTTTTAGGTCTTTGTCTATGTGTGTAAAAATGGATTTTTTGAATAAGTTAGTGATCGAAAATACATCCTATATTGAAGACCATAAAGATTCAATTTTATATTTGCAAGCACTAAGACGTTCTTCTTGTATAAAATAGGGAATTTTGCAATATTATAATTAGCAAATGCGTAGAGAACAACTTAATATGCCCGCTCTTTCCTCATTTTTATTCATGATGATGATATTTACTATTATACGCAATTGCGAAATATTTTATTGACATATGCATTTCTTCATATATATTTTTCTTAAGTCTATATTACTACGATAAGGATAAACTTATGAACGAAGGGAATAATAATACTAAAGTAAAGGATTTCTCGGACGAGGTAAAAGGAATTGCAGGATTAGTGAGAGAAAAATACCAAAACGTTTTAAAACATACATTGTTTAATATTGAAGAAAATCAAACAATTTTAGACAAGGCTGTTAAGGAACAACTAAATTCAAATTGGATTAAACCACTTCCGTAGAATAACTCTATGTAATGAGGGAGTTTCATCTCTTCAGTTTAAATTAATCAAAGTTTAACTACCCCTTAAAAATTACTAGTTAGCCTAATACTAACAGATTGAAACTATGTCGAAATTAAGACCAAGGGTAACGAGCGATGAAACGGAGGTGAAAAAAATGAAAGCAAGAGAAGAAGGCATGATAATGAACACAAATGAGATCCTGATGGAAATAAAACAATTAAAGAAGGAAACTAAAAAATTCTCTTGGTTGCTGGGTGAAGAACTTACATACCAGATAATTAGGGTTCTTGAAGAAAGAGAAGAAGAGGTGCTTGAACATATAATGTGGTCTGCTACGTGAAATGTTTATGGAGGGTAGCTTCATTACGAAGACTATTCTCTAACGCTAGACCTTTTAATGAAGAACCCTGCAGCAAGTTGCGGGGTATCGACATATGAACAGACATTACCTTTGGTCATTGCGAGGAATCCTGAGCGAAGTCGAAGGGGACGAAGCAATCTGACACGGAGTGTCATTCCGAACGAATTGAGGAATCTAAGATTTCTCGTATTGCTCGCAATGACAATGGAAACCCCGGTAGCAAGCTACGGGGAATTATCAAGTTCAAAAGAGAATAAAATCTACAGATTAATTTCAAGGAAGTGGCCGTTATCTGAAGTCTAGGGGACGTATAATGTTAAGGAAACTTAGCGATCATATAACTTTTTACCTTTTCGGCTTTTTTAAGGTTTCTTTTTTCCTTTCGTTATTATTTCTATTCGCTATCTTGTTTGTAAAATCTGTGCATATCCACTATAAAGAAAGCCTAGCTTCTTTAAATGTGTTAAATAGTCCAGTATCAAGATTCAAAGAGCGCATGTTTTTTTACTCAGAAATACAAGAAACAACAGCTAATCCAGAGTATTTGAGAGAAGAAATCGACATCTTTAGGTTTATTCTTAGATTTTCAAGTGTCATATCAACTTCCGATGCGATGAAACTTGCTAAACTCATTAGAGAGGAATCAGAAAATTATGGACTTAATCCCTTTCTAATCCTAGCCATGATTCAAATTGAAAGTGAATTCTCTCCCAGGGCAGTATCCCCTAAGGGGGCAATGGGACTCATGCAGATTATGCCTGAAACTGCAGAGTTTATAGCAGGAGAGCTAGGAGTTTCTATCGATGGAATAAAATCCCTTTATAACCCTTTTATTAATGTGAGGCTTGGTGTCTATTATCTTTCTATGCTGATTAATCGTTTTAAAAGTGTTGAATGGGCTCTGCATGCTTATAACGCAGGACCCAGCTTTATAAACACTGCTAGTTTAGAAAGGGGGATTCCAGCTTATGTAAAAAAGGTGCTTAGATTTAAAAATATTCTAGAGTCTCAAAGGATTGCAGAAGAACAGAGTTTGTAACACCTGAACGACTCTATAGCCTATGTCAGCAAAATCCTAAGATTCTCAATTAGCTTTACTTGGCTTTTACGAGAAATTTTACCTGTATGACCGAGGAAACGGCGATTATCAATGGCTCGAATCTGGTCTACCATGATATCAGACTGTTCCTTTAACCCGGCTTCGCCAATAGTAAGATGCACCCTTAGGAAACGCGCCCTTGGTTGGACTTTTGTAGTTAAGGGACATACAACTGTTGATGGATGTAGTCCATTCAGAAGATCGGTCTGGACGACAACCACTGGACGAACCTTCCCAGGTTCCGTTCCCCTCCGTGGGTTGAGATCCGCAAGGTAAACATGCCACTTTTTGATCTCCATAGCGATTTACTTATCCAATTCATCTTCGAGTAGTTCGAATGCCTCCAAGACTAGAAGGGATTCATCTGCAACCATTGCGGATTCTTCTGCTAAGATTTTCTTCAGAAGCTTTCGCTTCCAGAGCTTGTTATAGAGGTTAATGGCTTCATTGAAATAGGCATTTCTGGGCTTTCGACTCCGACTGAGGATTTCTTCCGCATCCAGAAACACCTTATCCCGTAATTTTAAAGAAAGTAGTTTGGACATATCAAATTCCCCATCGAAATAATTGAGTATCACCATAAGTATATACGCAAGTAAAGAGACATCAACAAAGTCAATAAAGTCTCAACTCCCCGAAGGGAATTATATGATTTTCCACATCTTTCTGTAGGGGCTGAACACAGTTCAGCCCATCTGTTTCAATTCCCGATGGGAATTAGAAGTCCTTCTACTTCATTAAATGATGTTAGAATTTATGTGTAAATTGGTCAACTCAAATCACCATTAAAGGGGAAAACTATGCAAATTAAAGTGATATTAGAACCTGCTGAGGAAGGAGATATACTGTATATGTGCCTTCCCATCCTGGATGTATCAGCGAAGGAGAAACGGAAGAAGAGGCGCTGACTAATATTAAAGAAGCAATAGAACTTTATTTAGAGCCGATTGATGATGAAAAGTTTAAACGAGAATTGAGATGCTATTCTAAGGCCGATGATAAACTTAGAGCAATTTATGAACATGGCTATCAAGCAGACTTCGCCAATAATCAAGATAATTGGTCAGGTGCCATGGGCAGGGAAATCACAATGATAGTTGGAATGATGGAGTACATATATCCAGACATAGATGTTATGCTTGGGGGTGTGTGGAGCTCGATTAGTAGAATTTTTAGTATTTATAATGCATACCTAACCCCTGTTAAGAACCCAGAGCGTTTTAACGAACATGAATATATCAATTTCTATATCGACCTCATGGAAAAATATAATAAGGGGGATACAGATAACCACCACGATCCAACAGATTTAGTGTTGTCAGTAATAGGTCATGCTCATTCCCCAAGGTTAGTAAAAAAACCAAAAAACGAAAGAATGTATTATCTTATGGATTGTGGTTCTTGGGTGAATGGTGGCCATGAATTTGGGGTAATATCAGGAAGAGAGATGGCAGTTTGTCAATGGGGAGATGAAACCAAACAAACGATAAAGCCTAAAAAATCATATAAAAAGGCACCGACTGCCCGAATAATGAGAAAGAAGTAAGGGTCAAGATGCTTAACAAATTAATTGAGCTTAAGAAGGTAATGAAACTAATTAAGAACCTCGCCTCGATGGTTTTGGGGCACGAATGAGTATATACTCTTTTCGATTCTTTGAGTTGAAATAGAAGGTGTGGGAAAATGATTACACCCGAGCTTAAGAAAAATGCAGAAGGAGTACTAAAATGGATGCAAAAACATACAACAGCAACACAAGCTGGAGGCGGGGTGAGCCACGGTGAGATAGCCCAGGAGAGTGGGTTAACACAGAAGGATGTTGATGAAGTTATTGATTACCTGACCAAGCGTAGTTTTATAGCAGGGTCTGCTGATCGATTCTGGTTAACCCCCTTAGGTAAAATGATTCAAACCATCACTGATGAGCAGTAGTTGCCCGAAAAATATAGTCTCTTTCCCTTTAACTCTCTCCTCCCTGGTCGAAATCAGTGTCTTTATCAAGTTCAGCTAGCTCACCACCGCAATTATCGCATACTGCTTCATCCTCTGAAGTGCAGTCACTCTCCTCATATACTAAATGACATCTTATGCAATAGAAGGTTTTTTTCATTTTAGTTCTACCATCCTTATTCAATCCTCATCCCCTAAATTTATTCCTTAGCTTTCGGTATAGCTCTAGTGTATATTTTAACTATAAATCCGAGAAGAAAGGAGAGGGTAGATGCCTCTTAATGCTTATGTACTTATACACGTATCAGGGCCTCAGACAATGAGTGCCTTACGTAAGATACAGAAATTTAAAGGGGTTATGTCTGCGCATGTAGTGGTGGGTCCTTATGATGTGATAGCTTTTGTAGAGGGAGATAATCACAAGGAAATAGGAGATTTAGTATTCACGAAGATACGCCGTGTGCAGGGAGTTACAGCAACCACTACGTGTTTTGCAATGGAAGTTTAAATTCCCCCCTTCATTTTATAGCCTCCTTTTCTTTTAGAAATGGTTTTTCATCTGAAGGGAGTAGTGTCACCGCACTAAAAGGATTTGATACCACAATTAGCTATAGATTAAAATAGAGTAAATTCAATAAAGAGGCTAAGGAAGAAGGGTTTCATTTTGAAATTCAATTTACTCCTTTGGGGTTAGAAAACCAGTCATCAAATTCGGCAAATTAAGGCGCTATACTTGCCGCTTTTTGTAGAAATTCTTGAGGAAAATTGCAGGATGCATATTTATTATGGCTAGGATGATTCAAAAATCCTGTTACGGAAGCTTCAGGCCTATCTTTCTATGCGCATTTTTCTGCTTTCTTTCACTATATTGAGGAGGAAGAAAAGAGGCTCTAAAGAATAAGAGAAATTTCGTAACTACGATTTTAACTAGCAAAGAGTTTTTAAGAAGGAATAACTCTAGGCGTGTATCTATTTGTTTCTACTATTGTGTGACCTGGCAAAGAAAAAGACCCAGCAAAGAATACATTATATTACGGCTGCAATATCAAAAGGTTTTAAGCTCTTCCTAACCGCTCTATACCTGAATAGAGTCAAAACCTATATTTGACATTCATCAACCAAAGATTGTAAGCTAGAAGTAACAATAAACGTAACCTTTAGTTTACAAATATGGAAAAAGCGGGTCTTTCTACCATATTACGCTCCAAAAATACTGTCTTTACTTTTAAAGACATTGCTTTACTGTGGAGGAATACGAATGCAAATCTTGTGAAGAGAAGAATACATTACTACGTGAAAAATGGTGCTTTATACTCAATTCGCAGGGGTATTTACGCTAAGGACACACACTATAATAGGTTTGAGCTCGCGACCAAGATATACACTCCCTCATATATCAGCCTGGAAACGGTCTTGCAAGAAGAAGGAGTGATGTTTCAGCACTACAATAAAATCTTTGTCGTAACCTACTTAACGAGAGAAATAACGTGTGATGGTCAGACGTATGTGTTCAAAAAAATAAAGGACACCGTTTTGATGAACTCTATTGGTTTAGAGAAGAAAGAAAACTACGAAATTGCCTCCAAAGAACGCGCCTTTCTAGATGTGCTGTATTTATATAAAAACTATCACTTTGATAACCTGAAGTCGATTAACTGGGACACTTGTTTTCGTATACTTCCTATCTATGATAATAAAACTCTAGCGAGAAAATTAGATTCATATTACAAACATGCGGGTAGATCGTAAAACTCATAAAACAGTTCTAGTTCAGATATTAAAGGAGATTTACACTGATACTTCTATTGGCCCTATCCTGGGATTTAAGGGAGGCACAGCCGCTTATTTGTTCTATGACTTGGGTCGCTTTTCGGTGGATTTGGATTTTGATCTTTTGGATGAAAACAAAGAAGAGTATGTATTTGTAACAATAGAAAAAATACTCAAAGGATTTGGCACTATTAAAGAAAAGCACCAGAAACGACATACTATTTTCTTTGTTCTTTCATATGATAGTGAGGCTCAAAATATCAAAGTAGAAATTTCAAGGCGGAGTTTCGGCTCGCGATACGAGTTAAAAAATTACCTTGGCATTTCCATGCTGGTTATGGTAAAAGAAGACATGTTCGCCCATAAATTAGTGGCACTACTGGATAGAGGTAAAACAGCCAATCGCGATATTTTTGATATCTGGTCTTTCTTAAAAAACAATTGGGAGATAAACAAAGAAATAGTAGAAAAAAGAACAGGGCTTCCCTTTAAAGAATATCTCAAAAAATGTATAGATTTTATTGAAAGCTACAGTGATAGATACATTTTGGCCGGTATGGGTGAGTTACTGGATGAAGAACAGAAAGCTTGGGCAAAAGCAAATCTCAAAAAAGACCTTCTATTCTTATTAAAGGTTAGATATGAGAATGAATCTTAAGTTATCTTAGAAACCTATAACTTACTATGCATAGCCAAAAGAGATAAAACGGGAATAATACTCGTGCGGTATGTAGAATGGGGTCTTGAAATATCAGGTTTTTGTCTTTCCCTTTCCACAGACTAACCTTTGCATGTCAAGCAAGCACAGGAAATAAACTTCTTTTTGAGATTTATAGGACTTCTGGAGGTTGAGCTATACTAAGGCAAAACCTACTACAAAACAGAAATGCACGATTCAAGACTTGACCCCGACTCTCTTTTACGTTCTGAAACAACAAAAGAAAAACTTGCATTATGACTAAAAAGCTGTAAAATATTTACATACTGATGCATCTTACATTTTCTAGGCATAGAGGGGTATTTTAAATTTGTCAAGAAAACCTCTTGACACATTAGATCTGTTTTTGATATAAAGAGGTTAACAAACATGAAAAGGTATCTAAACCTTAATCAAATGTATAGGGATAAGTTTTGGAATTTTGACCCTGATGAAATGAATAGTTATTCAGATTTTCTTTTTGCACGTCCCTCATTTATGGAGGGTTTAAGCCGTGCGCTGGATGTTGGCAATACTTTGAACCATTAT
>LDXN01000039.1 GCA_001443445.1 Candidatus Dadabacteria bacterium CSP1-2
GACTCAAGGGCGCGACGGCTAAGCAAGCGGTAGTCGCCAGCGTCCTGCGGAATCTTTAAGCGGCTTACCATCTGAATCAGGCGATAAAAGACAAAAGTAGTGGCCTTTTTGATCACCCCCTCTCCACTTCTCGAAAAGCGCTTAGCATACACCACATCGTAGCCCTCCATCCAATGCTTGACCAACTCTGGAATTAGCTCAGGTGGATGCTGCAAATCTGCGTCAATAACAACTACCGCATCACCACTTGCATGGTCAAGTCCAGCGGTCAAAGCACTCTCTTTACCAAAGTTACGACTCAAATCAACGATGGCGACTCGTGGATCAGATTCTTGCAGACCTTGCATTACTGCCAAGGTATTATCGGTGCTTCCGTCATTAACGTAGACAATTTCTGCCTCTATCGACATATTTTCCAAGACTGAGGAAATGCGTTTATGGAAATCGGGCAGGACCTCCTCTTCATTATATGCAGGCACCACTACAGAGAGAAGTGTTTTAGCAATGGGGAGTTCTATATGGGATTGAATATTAGTGTTCTGTTGCATACAACTTTTCTCCAAACACCTACAAATTTATGAACTGCAAAGTAGAAAGCTAAAGCAATCCATAAAACTTTCCCAAATATATACAATTAAACTAACAGAAAATAACGCATAATGATAGTTTACTCCTATGTTTATATGAATCATTTTTTAACAAATTTGAGGCTTCTTGTCAACAAATTTCTCCACTACGAGTAACCTAAAACGGAGTTGATTAAATAAGAATATATTAATCTATAATTACTAGAATCGATCTATGAAAAGGTTATTATATTAGATAAGTTTAGAAATCGGATAAATGAAGGAAATCTTTCGATAAGGGAGATAAAACACCTCGCTCAGATCCAAGATAGTATAAACCGACTAAATGTACACAACTTTCTTGGGAATTGGATTTATTTTTATAAGTGTCTCGGAATAAATAGCTTAGTTATTATTGTCTATGAAGAAGAGAAAGCAAGATGGTAAGTTTTGCTTACAATGCCGAAATAATAAAAATCAACAAGAGGATAAAATTAAATGAGAATATCTTATGATGCCTAATCGGATACGTTAGAGATAATTTTTAAGGAGGTAGGTTATGAAAGTAGCCCTCAGACGAGATACCTCTATTACATTTGATATTGAAAGTCTATCAAAGAGGATTAATGTGACTTATGGGAAATAAACTACGGTTTCAGTCCTTAGGTTCTATAGGAGACTACGTAGCTGTCGCATACAAACTTACAAAAGATACTATCAAGGTCACCGATGGTTCTATTGTAGCCTATGTGATTGTTATATTTGTCATCACACTGCTTAGAAGATTTCTTCCCAGTTTTGTGCTACCAATTGCGGCTATTTTGTTTTTCTTGGCGCCTTATTTGATGAAAAGTAAGGTAACTGGCCTCAAGTGGAATCTCCGTGGTGTGCTATTAGGACTTGTTGTATCGGTAATCATTCTCTCTATTTATCTAGTTATTGTAAATAAACCTATAAAGCTTGGTAAAATTTCTTATACACTTCTTATCTTGCAACTTTTTCTTGTCTCTCTACCTGAGGAGGTTTTTTTTCGAGGCTACCTTCAGGAGAAAATTGGAAATAATTTAAAGGGCATACTAATAGTCAGTTCACTGTTTGCCATTGGGCATTTTGTTACATTGTGTTTGGGTGGGGGTTACGTTGGAGTTGGTTGCATGAAAACCCTTCTTACATTTTTTCCCTCTATCGTTATGGGTTATATGTATGCCAAAACTGGTACGCTCTGGGGAAACGTTATATTCCATTTTCTTGCTAATGTTGTTTATGAGGGTACGGGGGGATTGTAATGGGTAGGGGCTGCATATATGCAGCCCCTACTTGATACGATTTTTGCAAGTATTATACTAACAGGCATCATGGATAACATCAGGGTAGGGTTGGGACAGATTGATGTAACCGTTGGTGATTTAGATGGGAATCTAAGAAAGATTCTCAAGTACATAGAATTAGCGAAAAAACTGGGTGTTAATATATTATGTTTTCCTGAGCTGGCAATCACAGGCTATCCTCCTGAGGATTTACTACTGAAACCGAGCTTTATAGAAGATAACTTAGAAGCTTTAGCTAAAGTTTCTAATGCTACAGAGGGGGTTACATTAATTGTTGGTTTCGTAGATAGAAAGGAGGATATCTATAACGCCGCCGCTATAATCCACAATAAGAAGTTGGTTGACGTTTACCACAAGCGTTATCTTCCTAACTATGGTGTCTTTGATGAGAATAGGTATTTTCAGTCCGGTTATCGTGCGCCTGTTTATAAACTGGGTGGAGTAATATTTGGGGTAAATGTTTGTGAAGACATCTGGTATCCGGGAGACCCAACAAGGGAGCAGGCTCTGTTAGGCGATGCTCAGATAATAATAAATATCTCTTCCTCCCCTTATTATGTCTCAAAGGTCAAATCGAGGGAAAGGATGCTCTCCGTAAGGGCATCTGATTACTCAGTGATAGTAGTCTTTTGTAACCTGATAGGCGGTCAGGATGAGCTTGTATTTGATGGACATAGTGTTGTAATAGGTGAGGGAGGCGATATAATAGCCCGCGCTCCAGGGTTTAAAGAAGAGCTTCTTGTTGCGGACATCAGCCCAAGTAGGGTGTTTCGCTCATCTCTTCACGATCCCAGAAAAAGAAAGGAGAAGCAGGCTCTTTGGCGTGAATCAAAACAGGCAGAGGTTATTGAAATTACCGAGGAAGAGCCTTTAAGGAATTCTCGCCCCCGTATTGCCCCTAAGGTAGAGGAAATTCTGCGTCCAGAAGAAGAGGTGTTTCGTGCTTTAGTACTTGGAACTAGAGACTATGTCACGAAGAATGGTTTTAAGAAGGTTGTAATAGGCCTAAGCGGTGGTATTGACTCATCACTTGTCGCGGGAATTGCTGTTGAAGCACTTGGAAAAGAAAACGTTATCGGGGTTTCGATGCCTTCTAGATATACCTCTTCGGGAAGTATAACGGATGCTGAAAAACTCTCCGGGAACCTTGGAATTGAGCTTATCACCGTTCCCATAGAGAAATCATTCAGCGCTTATCTTGATTTGTTTACTCAAGCCTTTAGTGGGAAAAAGCAAGACGTAACCGAGGAAAACCTTCAGGCAAGGATTCGGGGCAATATACTCATGGCGCTTTCTAATAAATTCGGATGGCTCGTGCTTACAACGGGAAACAAGAGTGAAACAAGCGTTGGCTACTGCACGCTATATGGAGACATGGCTGGGGGATTTGCTGTGATAAAAGACGTACCGAAGACGTTTGTTTATCGCATAGCGGAATTTTATAACAATTGGAAGGGAAAAGAGATTATTCCGAAAACCGTTTTAGAAAAGCCGCCCTCGGCGGAGCTAAGACCTAATCAGAAGGATACCGATTCACTCCCGCCTTACGAGATTCTCGACCCAATACTCAAGGCATATGTAGAGGACGATTTAAGCATAGAGGAGATTATTGCTTTAGGGTTTGATGAAAATGTGGTGAAGAGGGTAATAAAATTAGTAGATTCAAACGAGTACAAGCGGAGACAGGCTGCCCCTGGCATAAAAATCACCGTAAGAGCCTTTGGCAAAGATCGCCGCTTTCCGATAACAAACTTGTATAGAGGGTAATAAGGTAATACCACTTTCAATAGAAATGTGTCTAAAATGCCAACAGAATGTCATTTGCATGTTATGTGATAAGAGCATTCTGTTACGGGTTTAAGCAGGAATCCATTATGCCTTTGTCATTCCAAAACGTTACCCACTAAAGAAATGTGGGTACAAGCTTTATTGGGGATCCAAAAAAATATGGATACCCGATAAGTGCACTCGGGTATGACAGGTTAGAAGCCCCTTGGGTAGGAGCTGTATTCCTTTCCCGATTTAATCGGGGGTTAATACATTCGGGCATGACAAAACATCAAAAGTTTCTAAAGTAAATAAACAAATTTTGAATACTTAACAGTTGGAAATGGGGTGATATAAGCATTACGATTTTTTACTATCAGGGTAGATTGGTTGATCCCATTAGGTAGCGGTCGCACTCACGTGCAGCACTGCGCCCTTCATTGATAGCCCATACTACAAGACTCTGACCGCGGCGCATATCACCAGCAGCAAAAACGCCTTTTATGTTTGTCGCGAACCTTCCATACTCTGCCTTAGCATTGGAACGTTCATCACGCACAACACCAAGCTTATTGAGTAGATTGTCTTCAGGGCCAAGGAATCCCAGGGCGAGTAACACCAATTGCGCAGGCCAGACCTTCTCAGTGTCGGGGATTTCCTTGAAGACAGGACGCCCGTTGTCGCCTTTTTGCCACTCGATCCGTACAGTGTGTAACTCTTTGACATTGCCCTTTTTATCTCCGACAAACCTTTTGGTCATGATGCTATACCTACGAGGATCGCTTCCGAACACGGCGGCTGCTTCCTTCTGGCCGTAGTCGAGGAAATAGACTTTAGGCCACTCAGGCCAGGGGTTGTCAGGCGCGCGCTCAGTGGGCGGCATTGGAAGGATCTCAAACTGTAATAAGCTCCTACATCCGTGGCGAATTACGGTAGCAACGCAATCTGTGCCCGTATCGCCGCCGCCAAGGATAATCACATCCTTGTCCTTGGCTGTGATGTAGTTTCCGTCTTGGAGATTACTGTCAAGAAGGCTCTTGGTATTGGCCTCGAGAAACTCCATAGCGAAATGGATATCCTTAAACTCCCGGCCCTCAATAGGCAAGTCACGCGGTTTAGTAGCTCCACCGCATAGAACTACAGCGTCGAATTCCTTAAGGAGCCTATCAGAAGGGTAGTCCTTTCCGACCTCCGTATTTGTTATGAACTTGATACCCTCCTTGGCTAGGAGGTCGATACGACGCTGTACTATGTTTTTATCAAGATGTGGATTAGGGATGCCGTACATAAGGAGTCCGCCGATACGATCAGCGCGTTCAAAGACAGTTACCCAGTTACCCGCTTTATTGAGCTGCGCTGCGCAGGCAAGCCCAGCCGGCCCAGAACCCACAATAGCTACCTTCTTTCCCGTTCGTTTTGCGGGAGGCTCTGGAACTACCCATCCCTCTTCAAAGCCCTTGTCAATAATGGCGCACTCGATGTTTTTAATCGTAACCGGAGGCTCGTTGATTCCGAGAACACAGGCTGCCTCACATGGCGCAGGGCAAATCCTGCCTGTGAACTCAGGGAAATTGTTAGTCTTATGCAAACGATCGAGCGCTTCTCTCCAGAGCCCGCGGTAGACTAGGTCGTTCCATTCCGGGATAAGATTGTTAATGGGACAGCCGGAGGTCATCCCGCCGAGTATGATTCCAGTGTGGCAGAAAGGTACACCGCAATCCATGCAACGAGCACCCTGAGTACGCAGCTTTTTCTCAGGAAGGTGCAAATGAAACTCTAGCCAATCGTTGATCCTTTCGGCAGGTGGACGTTCTTCCGGAAGCTCACGCTCATATTCCATAAATCCGGTAGGTTTACCCATTGAATTTACCTTGAGTTATTATACCTAGTTAATTAATAAGAGCACGAAGATATGTTTAAGTCAACTTTATTAGCTACTACAGTATTTGTAACATAAGAACATTGTGCAGGGCAAGTTCAATAATCTACACCAATAAAATTAAATTCAAAGTTTTAGTTCAACTCAACGATTCAATGTAATTCGCTACAGGGTGGTGTGCACTGTCATCACGCTAGCGAATCCATAACTCTTTATTGGATTGCTTCGTCGTTTCACTTCTCGCAATGACACTTTTTATCTTGTCGTTGCGAACACATTATTTTCACTCAGTGTAAACTCCGTGAAGCAATTCCTTCTAGTTGTCATTGCGAGCGGTAGCGAAGCAATCTCGTTTTTCGATTGCTTGATAGCTTTACTCTTCGCAGACAAAAGGGAATGTCTACTAATAATATGCTTCTATCTTAAAGCTTACTCAATGATATTTCATTGACGATGCTTTTCGTAAGTATGTCGAAATTAATTTCTACTGCAGTCTTCTGTTTTTTGTAAATGAGTGAAGACTAATACTCGGTTTATTCTTTATCTTCCCTTCTCGAGTTTGTATATCGGAGAAATTGGGGAATTACTTATTTACGCCTATGGTAAGGCTAGTTTCCGCTAACGCGTGCTAGATCGCGCTTATTCTCTTCGAAAGCAGCCATGACAGCTTCATCACCGCTTAAGCCTGCCTCTCCGACACGTTTTACAGCATTGAGCATGCGCTTATAGTCCTTGGGCATGACCTTAATAAACTTAGGAACCATTTCTTTCCATCTTCTTAGGATCTTCCATGCCAGTTGACTCTTCGTGTACTCAGCATGTCTCTTAATCATTGCCTCTAATTCATTAATCTCATTCCCGTCCTCTAACCTCTCAAGGTAGATCATGTCTTGGTTACATCGGCGGTTAAAATCGTCATGCTCATCAAGAACGTATGCAACGCCACCTGACATGCCGGCTGCAAAATTCCTTCCTGTAGGACCAAGCACTACAACGCGCCCGCCGGTCATGTATTCACAGCAGTGGTCTCCAACTGCCTCAACAACTGCGTGAACCCCGCTGTTACGCACACAGAATCTTTCTCCAGACATGCCGCGGATGTAGGCTTCCCCTCCGGTAGCACCATAGAAGGCTACGTTGCCAATGATGATATTTTCCTCTGGAACGAATGTTGATCCCCTAGGTGGGTAGACTATAATCTTGCCACCTGAAAGTCCCTTGCCTATATAATCGTTTGAATCACCCTCGAGTATGAGTGTTATGCCACGCGGAACAAATGCGCCGAAACTCTGTCCTGCTGATCCTTGGAAGTGTAGTCTAATTGTGTCCTCAGGGAGGCCTTCGGCTCCGTATCGCCTGGTAACCTCGCTACCGAGAATAGTTCCCACAACGCGGTTAGTGTTACGGATGGGGAGTATCGCTTCAACCGGCTCACTGCGCTCAAGGGCTGGCTCACATAGGTTAAGAAGTACACGGTTATCAAGGGCTTGATCCAGGCCATGGTCCTGGGGAATCTGGCAATACCGACCAACATCAGGAGAGGCATCAGGCTGATAAAGTATCTTTGAGAAATCAAGCCCTTTTGCCTTCCAGTGGTCAATTGCCTTCATCATTTCAAGCTTATCTGTCCGTCCTACCATCTCATTTACTGTACGGAAGCCGAGCTTTGCCATCAGATCACGAACCTCTTCGGCTATAAATCGCATGAAGTTGACCACGTGTTCCGGGTTTCCCTCAAACTTCTTACGGAGCTCTGGGTTCTGGGTTGCCACTCCAACAGGACAGGTGTCTAGGTGACAGACGCGCATCATAATACAGCCTAGTACGACAATTGGGGCTGTTGCAAAACCGAACTCTTCTGCGCCAAGAAGAGCAGCTATGACAACATCCCGACCAGTCTTGAGTTGTCCGTCGGTTTCCACAACAATTCGACTGCGGAGGTTGTTAAGAACAAGGGTCTGGTGGGTTTCGGCTAGACCCAACTCCCATGGTAGACCGGCACTGTGGATACTGGACTGGGGTGAGGCGCCTGTGCCTCCATCATGACCGCTTATTAGTACCACATCAGCGTGGCCCTTTGCTACACCGGCAGCGATAGTGCCAACACCGACTTCGGAGACTAGCTTGACATTAATCCTAGCTTCTGGATTCGAATTCTTCAGATCGTGGATCAACTCGGCAAGATCTTCGATCGAGTAAATATCATGATGCGGAGGGGGTGAAATCAGACCAACACCAGGAGTCGAATATCTTACGCGTGCTATCCAGGGATAGACCTTGGCTCCCGGTAACTGCCCCCCTTCGCCTGGTTTTGAGCCTTGAGCCATCTTGATTTGTAGCTCCTTAGCGTTGACCAGGTATTGACTAGTAACACCGAACCTTCCCGAAGCAACTTGCTTGATAGCACTACTGCGTGAATCACCGTTACTATCGGGTATAAAGCGCACGGGATCCTCACCACCTTCACCTGTGTTGCTCTTAGCGCCAATTCTATTCATGGCTATTGCAAGGCTTTCGTGTGCCTCCTTGCTTATGGAGCCATAAGACATCGCCCCTGTTTTGAAGCGCTTGCAAATGGATTCAACCGGCTCGACTTCCTCAAGTGGAATAGGATTAGGCGTAAACTTTAGTTCTAAAATCCCTCGTAAGGTACAGAGCCTTTTAGTCTGATTGTCTACAAGTTCAGAATATTCTTTGAAGACCTTATAGTTATTCGTGCGACAGGCATACTGAAGCTTGTGTACAGTCTCCGGATTGAAGAGATGATGTTCTCCGTCTTGTCTCCATTGATACTTGCCACCGACATCAAGTGTCTTGCCGTCTACCTGACGGTCGGAGAAGGCGCGCTCATGCCTCATTTGTACCTCTTTCGCAATAACGTCAATCCCCACGCCTTCTAAGCGTGAAGAGGTCCAGGCAAAGTACTTATCAATCACTGAGTGGTTAAGGCCAACAGCCTCAAAGATCTGGGCGCCGCGGTAACTTTGGATAGTGGATATCCCCATCTTCGACATCACCTTGACGACTCCCTTAACAATGGCTTTATTATAATTTTTCACAGCCTCTTTATAAGTTATATCCGTAAGCAAGCCCTCCTTGATCATGTCGTCAAGGGTTTCATACGCAAGGTAGGGATTTATCCCTCCAGCGCCATAGCCGATCAAAAGGGCAAAATGGTGTACCTCTCGCGGTTCTCCTGACTCTAGCACCAATCCTACTTTAGTGCGTGTGCCTTCACGAATAAGGTGATGATGGAGACCCGATACGGCAAGAAGGGCTGGTATTGGTGCGTTTTCACGATTTACACCACGGTCGGATAGAATCAAGATGTTCGCCCCCTCTGATATAGCGAGGCTAGCTCTTCTATAAAGCTCTTCCATTGCCTTCTCCAGTCCTGGACCTCCCTCTGAGACTTTAAAGAGGATTGGCAAGATCACTGACTTGAATCCGGGGGTATTTATATGTTTGAGCTTATTCAGTTCCTCATTTGTGACAATTGGCGTTTTAAGCTTGATCCGGTGGCAGCTTTCGGGCTCGGGTAGAAGTAGATTACGTTCGGGGCCAATGGTTGTTTCTGTTGCAGTTATGATCTCCTCACGTATTGCATCTAGCGGAGGATTAGTAACCTGTGCAAATAGCTGTTTAAAATAGTTGTAGAGCAACTGAGGTTTATCTGAAAGCACTGCAAGCGGTGTGTCATTACCCATAGACCCGACTGGTTCAACGCCGTCCTTTGCCATTGGAGCCAAAATAATGCGAAGCTCCTCAAATGTATAGCCAAACGCCTGTTGGCGCTGAAGAACTTCTTCGTGTGGAACTCCTTTAGCCCTGTAGGAGCCTTCTGGTAAGTTTTCAAGTGCTACAAGGTGTTGATTGAGCCAGAGGCGATAAGGATGCTCAGTCGCTGTTCGGTGCTTCAACTCCTCGTCTGTAACGATGCGTCTCTCTTCGGTATCAATGAGAAGCATGCGACCAGGCTGGAGACGCCCCTTCTGTAACACACGTTCAGCCGGAACATCAAGCACTCCTACCTCGGAGGCCATGATTACTAGATCGTCTTTTGTAACGTAGTACCGCGAGGGTCGTAATCCATTCCTGTCTAGCACCGCCCCAACCCTTACCCCATCTGTGAATGCCATTGAGGCAGGACCATCCCATGGCTCCATAAGACAACCGTGATACTCGTAAAATGCCTTCTTTTCATCGCTCATACTCTCGTGGTTTGACCAGGGTTCAGGGATCATCATCATAACGGCGTGGGGCAGCGTCCGACCGGCAAGCACGAGAAACTCCAAGCAGTTATCGAACATAGCCGAGTCACTTCCGTCTGGATTAATGATGGGAAGAATCTTAGGTAAGTCATCCCTGAAGAGATCAGATGCAAACATGGACTGCCGTGTATGCATCCAGTTGATGTTTCCTCGTAGGGTGTTTATCTCCCCGTTGTGGATCAAATAACGATAAGGATGGGAGCGTCCCCAACTGGGGAATGTGTTTGTGCTAAATCGCGAATGGATAAGTGCGAGTGAAGTTTCGATATCACTATCCGTGAGGTCTGGATAGAATCCCTCAACTTGGAGAGCAGTGAGCATGCCTTTGTAAACGATAGTCTTGTAGGAGAGGCTTGGCATATAAAAGTATTCACCACCCTTCATTCCTGAGTAACGAATATCCCTTTCAGCACGCTTGCGGATGACATAAAGTTTTCGCTCGAAAGCCATGTCGTCCTGGATCTTTGAATTACGTCCGATGAAAACCTGTCTCACGCATGGTTCACACAACCTGGCAGTATTTCCTATAGATGCATTATTAGTGGGGACAGTACGCCATCCGAGAAGGTATTGGCCTTCCTCTATTATAATATCTTCTAAACGCTTTTCGCATTCACGCCTGTCGTATGGATCAGGTGGGAGAAAGACAATACCGATACCATATTCTCCTGATGAAGGCAGATAGATACCTATTTCGGAACAGACTTTCCTGAAAAATGCATGTGGAATCTGCATGAGGATACCTGCGCCATCACCCGTGTTGGCTTCGCAACCACAAGCACCGCGGTGGTAAAGATTCTTAAGCACGGTAAGTGCATGACGCACGATATCATTTGACTTTTTACCTTTAGTATTAACAACGAATCCAATGCCACAGGAGTCGTGTTCGTATTGAGGGTCGTATAGACCTTGTTTAGGGGGGAATCCAAAGGGCTTCATGACACAACTTTTCCTCTCTCCCTTAAGACCTAGTATTTAAAATACTACACTGAACTTAAAAATAACTCAAATTTCCAGTTGTAAATTTTTAAGAAAGAATATTCCTGAGCTTAACGAAATGATCTATAAACTTACATTCCTCAACTTTTCTTTGGTAATGTATCCTAACTCAATTAAACCGCTAACGATTTTACTTAAACTTTCTTCTTGCGATTCTTTATCTGTTTCAACTATTATTTCAGGGTTTAGTGGCTCTTCATAAGGATCAGATATACCGGTAAAATTTTTAATCTCGCCGCTTAGGGCTTTCTTATACATACCCTTAACATCCCTACTTATACATTCTTCTAAAGTGCATTTTACGTAGACCTCAACAAACCTACCTATTTCTCTGCGTGCCTCATCTCTTATCTCGCGGTAAGGAGATATGGCACAAGTTATTGCAACCGCTCCACACCTGGTGACAATTTTGGCTACATAGGATATTCGGCGTATATTTTCGTCTCTATCTTCTTTAGAGAATCCTAAACCCTTAGAGAGTCTCAACCTCACTTCATCACCGTCTAGCACCTCTACATGAAAATCCATGTCGTTAAGTACCTTCTCAAGCATCCTTGCCAATGTGCTCTTTCCAGAACTTGGTAGTCCAGTAAACCAAACAGTAAAACCCTTCATTTTCTTCTCCTTAATGTTACTTTCATAAGAAAGATTTTTTCAGTTTAATAATCACGGCTTGTTTTTTAATTGGTATACTAAGTTAAAACCTGTTAATTTGTAATAAACCCGCGCCCTCTTATGTACTTTGGTCGAGAGGTAGAGTAAGGGTTTAAACTGAGTTCCGAATACGCACCTTCATTAAGTTTGAAAAACCCAAGCGCTCCAATCATTGCAGCGTTATCTGTACAGTATTTTGGCGAAGGAATAAAAAGGGAGATTCCTTCTTCTTCAAATCTTTTTTTTCCAAGCTCTCTTAGACGTGAATTACACGCAACTCCTCCTGCGATAACAACAGATTTAACTCCGCTTGATAGTGCAGCGTTGACAGTTTTTTCCACTAGTGTCTCAACAATCGCTTCTTGATAACTTGCACAGATGTCCTTTAAGTTTTCTTCATTAAAATTAGGGTTCTTCTTCAAGTAATACACTAAGGCTGTTTTGATTCCACTAAAGCTAAAGTCAAATGAAGAAGATGTAATAAATGGACGTGGAAAAGTAATCGCGCTCGAATTCCCTTCTTTTGAAATTCTATCGATCTCTACACCACCTGGATAGCTTAAACCAAGGAACTTAGCCGCCTTATCGAATGCCTCTCCCGCCGCATCGTCTCTTGTTTTACCAAGGAGTTTGAAATCAGTGTAACCATTCACTAGATAAAGGCTTGTGTGTCCTCCTGAAACCACTAGTCCTATAAAAGGAAAGGTCATTTCATATTCAAGATGAGCTGCTGAGATATGCGCTTCAAGATGATCAACCCCTATAAAAGGAATCCCAAGGGCGTAGGAGATTGCTTTCGCTGTAGAAATTCCAACCATAAGTGAGCCGATAAGACCGGGTCCGTTTGTTACTGCTATCCCTTCAATGGCTGTAAGTTCTACCTTTGCCTTAGCGAGAGCATCTTCAATTACAGGGATTATTGTCTCAACGTGTTTTCTTGATGCAAGCTCAGGTACTACTCCACCAAATTCTTTGTGAATTTCTATTTGAGAAGCTACCATGTTTGAGAGAACGGTTTTCCCATCTTTAATCACAGCGGCTGCCGTCTCATCACACGATGATTCTATACCAAGTACAAGGGATAACATAGAAGTTTATTTTACAGGATTGTTTAATATTCACAAATAAAGTTTATTCCAATCTTCAATCATTGCTCAGTTCTATTGGTAATAAGTTTCCAGATCTAGTTATGCTAACAATAAAGGGCGGAGGATGTTTAAAAATAAACTTTTTGATTGCAGGAAGTGCATTGATAATTCTTTGGACTATTTCATGACCTGATAAATTTCCCCTACTTAATATAAACATTCTGATTTTTCTTTTTTTTACGATTTCTACTACGGCGGCTCGATAACGGATCTTCTTATCTTTAGTAAATACAATCCAACCCTTTTTCCCAACAAATTTTAACCATTCTTCATCGGTGGTATTAGGTTCAAAATAATCATCTAGAACTTCCACCTTAATATTCAGATCAGGATTTGAAAGAGCTTCAGCTACAAATCTTTTTCCTATAGCTCTGTCAAGAAAGAATATAAGTGGATCAGGCAGCTTCTCGCCAAAGCTCGCATCGAATCGCCTCTTCGATTTCTTTTTGCGTGCAGTCATAGTCATACATTAAATCAGCTATTGATTCCCCGGCTCTATAGCGTTCAGCGATAACTTCGACCGGAATGCTTTTAGCTGCCAAAACTGGTCTACCAAATGCGATTTGAGGATCAATAATAATTAATCTAGGTTCGTCAGGCCCACCAGTTCTTGAGAAGGGGTATAGTCTTACAGGTAGGCCTTTAGGGTCACGTTCGATTCGTTTTAAATATCGTTTTACAATTTCTTCGAGTTCAATCTGCTCTTCTTGTGTAATATTGATTAAAGTGCCGTATTCATGTACAAAGAGGTGTAATCCATCGATTTCAAATTCCTTATCCGCTAAGGGATGTTCTGAATGGAATTTTTCACTTATATACTCAATAGCTCGCCTTACTTTAGTCATTGATATAACGTATTTTCTACGTATAGCAGCAAGCACATAGGCTTCGACAAGATTCACGAACGAAAGTGAAGGGGGCTTATCTTGAGCAAGAGCAATTAATGGCTCAAAACCACGTTGTTTTCCTACCCATGCGCGAAGGGTTGATACAGGTAATCTTAAATAAAAAGCTGCTTCGCTCACACTATAACAGGGTATATAACGGATATCTTTTTTCATTTTCCATATCCCTATCCCTATTTTCTTTAAAACATAAGTAACTAATTAAGATTGTTAATACCAAAAAATTTTTTGTCAAGTTTTGGTATATAGTTTTTAATTCACAGTTTGACACATATATCAAATCCTTATATCATAAAAACTATGAGTATAAAAGATAATATTCCAACTCAAAGTTTTATAACCCGGGCTCCTTACCCCCGTTCTAAAAAGATACATGTTAAAGGGAAATTGCATGATATTAAAGTCGCTATGCGTGAAATTGAGTTGGATGATTCTGATCCGGAGTTTTCTACAAACGGCAATTCAAATAAAAATTATCCCTTAACGGTTTACGATACCAGTGGTCCCTATACCGACCCAAATGTAGAGATTGATGTTAGTAGGGGTTTGCCCAGTATTCGGGAAAAATGGATTTTGGAGAGAGGTGATATAGAAAGATTAGCCGATTTTTCATCTGAATTTGGAAGAAAAGGTCTAAGAGATTCAAAGCTCGATGAAATTCGATTTAAACACATAAAAAAACCTCTTAGAGCTAAAGCAGGCAAAACTGTTACCCAAATGCATTATGCACGAAGGGGCAGTATTACCCCTGAGATGGAATATATATCCATACGTGAAAACCAGCGAATAGATGAATTAGGGAAGCAGATGAAAGATTTAGCGAGATACCATAAAGGAGAAGGTTTTGGGGCCAATATGCCGGATACTTACATAACTCCGGAGTTTGTTAGACAAGAGGTCGCTAGTGGAAGAGCCATCATACCCAGTAATATCAATCATCCCGAAAGCGAGCCGATGATAATCGGCAGAAACTTTTTAGCAAAAATTAATGCCAACATTGGCAACTCGGCTGTGACTTCAAGCATAGAGGAGGAGGTAGAGAAAGCCGTTTGGGCCTGCCGCTGGGGTGCAGACACAATAATGGATTTATCAACCGGCAAGAATATTCACGAAACAAGAGAATGGATTATTAGAAATTCTCCTGTTCCTCTGGGTACAGTGCCTATCTATCAGGCTATAGAAAAGGTTGGTGGGAAGGCAGAAGAATTAACATGGGAGATATATAGGGATACACTAATTGAACAGGCAGAACAAGGAGTAGATTACTTTACCATCCATGCAGGAGTGCTACTAAGATATATTCCTTTAACAGCAAAGAGGGTAACAGGTATTGTTTCGAGAGGCGGATCTATTATGGCAAAATGGTGTTTGGCGCATCGCAAGGAGAGCTTCTTATATACTCATTTTGAGGAAATCTGCGAAATTATGAAGGCATATGATGTGGCGTTCTCATTAGGGGATGGCTTGAGACCTGGCTCTATTGCTGATGCAAACGATGAGGCTCAATTCGCAGAGCTAGAAACCTTAGGAGAATTAACCAAGATCGCTTGGAAGCACGATGTACAGGTCATGATTGAAGGGCCCGGGCATATTCCCATGCATTTGATTAAGGAGAATGTGGATAAGCAACTCGAAATTTGCCATGAGGCTCCTTTTTATACTCTGGGTCCGTTAACGACGGACATAGCCCCTGGCTATGACCATATCACCTCTGCTATTGGAGCAGCTATGATAGGTTGGTACGGTACAGCAATGCTTTGTTATGTAACGCCTAAGGAGCATCTAGGATTACCTAATAAAAAGGATGTGAAAGAAGGGGTGATCGCTTATAAAATTGCTGCTCATGCTGCAGATCTGGCTAAGGGGCATCCTGCTGCACAGCTTAGGGATAATGTTTTAAGTAAGGCACGATTTGAATTCAGGTGGAGCGATCAATTTAATCTCTCTTTAGACCCTGATGCTTCACAGGCAATGCATGATGAAACCCTTCAGGATGAGTACTTTAAAGAAGCCCCATTTTGCTCTATGTGCGGCCCAAAATTCTGTTCTATGAGAATAACTCATGATATAAGAAAAATGGCTTCGGAAATAATGGAAGAAATAGAAGCTATGTGAACTTAGTTAAGACTACCTAGTCTATCGCTTTTCTTAAAAACCATCACTCATAATTTTGCCCCTATAAAAACGACCATGATTGATATGCATGTACATTTTTTTCCTCCAGGGGTATTTCAGGCGATATGGAGATACTTTGAAACCCCTAGTAACGGTTTATGGAATATCAAATATAAATTGTATGGCGGAAAGCTAATACAAACCTTGAGAATGGAGGGTGTAAAGCGTTTTACTAGCCTTCTCTATGCGCATAAACCAGGCCTAGCTCAATATCTAAATGATTTCGTCAAAGAGTCAGCGGATCATTTCCCTGAGATGATTCCTTTCGGGACTGTTTTCGCTGGAGATGGTAGTTCCGAAAGGGTTGCAAGGCAAATCTTTGAAGAGTATAAATTTTTTGGGATTAAACTACATCCCTTTGTTTCAAACGAGAATTTAGATGATCCACGGTTTTTCCCTGTCTATGAAATAATGCAGGATTATGGAAAGGTTCTAATCTGTCATCCAAGCTCAGTTCCAGTTTATCTAAAGACCGATGGAGCGAATCGGTTAAGAAATGTCTTAATCAGATTCCCCCGTTTGAAGGTTATTGTTGCCCATTGCGGCGCCTTTGAATATGGGGATTATTGTGTGCTTGTTGATGATTTCGAATACCTTTATTTTGATACAGCTATGAATTGCGTTCATACAAAAGCCATTCCAAATAATTGTCCAGGAAGAGAATTCTTTTTGAAAAATCAAGATAGAATACTTTTCGGATCGGATTTTCCTAACATCCCGCATGCATATTCGAATCAGGTTGCAGCTTTGAGGAAATTAAATCTAGGTGAGAATATAGAAAGAAAAATATTCAACGACAATGCCTTGAACTTGCTTGCTTTGAAGGAGTTCTAGATGTCAGGTTGTATCATCTACCTTTTTTGGTTAGGTCACGAGTCTTGCTCGTAACCGTTATTGCCCACCAGGATCCCCATTAAATCGGGGACTGGCGGGCTTCTCCCTATCGGAGGACGATAGAAAGGACTGATTGACTATTATTTTATCTTCCCCCTTCCACTCACGTTCATGGGATTTCAATTCCTCGTAGGTAGGCTAAGAACAAGCACAGATAAATATGTGCCTACAGAAAGTAGGCACGAATTTATTCGTGCAAATGGTGTTTTCAATTCATCATTAGCATCTCTTTTTTGAATTTTTACCATATACACAACAGCCTGTCAGGGCTTTACACCCTTTACTTCTTTATTTACTGAAATTCTACTTTAATCCCCTTTAGATAAAGGGGGAAGGGATAATTTCCAACCCAATTTTTTAAGTGAATTAAGGTAAGGATAATAAATTATACAATAATTCTAATTTTCAGGTTGATGTGTAAGAAGAAACCCCATCCTGGCCTTCCCCTTAAAGGGGAAGGAAAATCTCCTCCCACACTTGTGGGAGAGGAAGTATTATCTTCCCCCTATAAGGGGGAAGATTGAGACGGGGGTGTTTATTATTAAATTGTAAAACTTCGGTTTTCATGCGGGCTTAGAAAACCTCAGCTATATTGTGAAGGTTTCCATCATCGAAGTGCGTCAAGTATCTGCGATTGCCTTGCTCCTTGCTGATTCCGGCATTAACTGTTTGATTCATAGTCTGATCTTCACAGTTCACTGAACAAAGCATGTCCTGAATGAAAAACTCCCAACTTTACCTTCTCCCTTAAAGGTAGAGTTGTATAGACCGGGGAAATAGGTGGGTGAGAGGGGGTGAATGTGTTCGCAATGAACTTCTTCCTCCCCAAAATAATTGCGCAAGAGATGGATGTTGTATGCCTATTAGAATGATAAATCTGGGGTTTTTCGCATAAAAGGGTAGACTAAAAGCAAACCTAGAGTCGATATAACACTTAAGACTACAAAAACCCAGGAAAGTCCCATTTCATCATATATAACTCCAGCAATTAGGGGTCCAAGAGCCATCCCGGCACTCATAGCGAAATTAAAAACAGCCATGACGCTCGCCATACCTGTAGTTCTTCCTTTCACCGTCATAATAGCATTGGTAGTTGGAAAAGAAAGGGCACTGCCTATAGCCATAACCATGTTCCAAAATAGAAGCTGCAAGAAGTTGGTTGAAAATGGGATTCCCATAAGCCCTGCTGAAGCAATTATCCCACCGATTATTAGCATGTTTATTCTGTTTGCTCTGTCAGCTAGTTTTCCAAATGGTTGTTGAAGTAGTCCCATAACAAGAATGTTCAACATAAGTATCGTACCGATTTGGGAAAGACTCAAATTTATTGACAAGGCAAAAATAGGAACGAATGTTACGATTGAAGAGATTGTAATTAGGTGAAGAAACCTTACAGATAAAACTACAACTAGAAGCCTGTCTTTTAAAATAGACTTGTATGAAATTGAGTTACCATCCTTCTTTATATTCTCACTTTCAGGAAGCATAAAAAATGTTATAACAAGTGATGCAAAACTAAGAATCCCCATGCCAAGGAAAGCCTCTTTGTAACCTAGGACATCTGCAATAACACCTCCTAATATAGGACCAATAGCCCATCCAATGAAAAGCGAAATTCCGAATGTACCTAGGTATTCGCCTTCCTTTCCTATCGGAGTTATATCCCCTATATATGCAAAAGCTATAGGGAGAACAAATGCGGCAGCGGCTCCGTGAAGAAGCCCGACTATTATTAGCCCCCAAGCTGTTTTCGCATATATATAACCAAACGAAATCAGTGTGTATGCTAGAAGCCCAAAAATCAAAAAAGCTTTTCTACCCTTCTCGTCTGATAACTTTCCAATCGGGGGGGACAGGATAGCCCTTGAAAAGGAGATCCCTGAGTAGATGATTCCAAGTTGAAGACCGGTGGCTCCAAGGGTCTTTGAATACATACCAAGGAGCGAGGCTATCATTCCGCTTCCTATGTTCGTTACAATTGAGGCGATAAATAGCACATAAAATATCTTTTTTGAATTATCCATTTGGGAGGGAGGAAATATAACATAGTTAAGGTAGGGAGGGAAATTATGGAAAGAAAATTAGATTGAGCTAAGCGTGTTTGAATTTGTGATGTTAGAATAAAGATTAGTAAGTTTTAGTTCGAAATCCAGAAACAGCAACTATAGGGAGAAGATATTCATTTTATCAGGAACGAACGGAATGAACGAGTGTGATGCTTATGGTCAGCATACTGTGAACCGGAATATGGTCAATACAAAGGGAAAATGTCACCTATATGTAGCGGAAGGCTTTAGCCTCCCATATTTTTCTATGTAGCGACCTAAAGGTCGCCGCTACATTATTTACATAAAAACAGTAGTGGGGAACCTTAGACCTCCGCAAATGTCATTCCCGCATGTTTAAAGCGGGAATCAATATAGCTTCAGTGTTCATGGATGCCCGATTAATGCACTCGGGCATGACATGCACATGGCACGGAATGAGTTTTAGAACTCACCCCCATTGTTTGAAAGTATTCAAATTTTTTGGTATAAACTTCTGTCTTAGCATTGAGGTGAGCATAACTCTATGGATTTTACAGGAATAGCCAGGGAGATTTCATCAAGATCGAATATATCGGTTTCCCCCAAGGATGTAGAAAGGCTTTTTGGTGCTCTTAAGAAAACCAAGTTGCCTTGGGAATTAATTGACCTGTCCGATTTTCCGGTTCCATCGGTTTTTGAAACTATGAGGGTTCTACATGAGAAGGGTTTAGTCTTAATTTCAGATAGGGGGTTTAAACTCACGAGAAAAGGAAAAGAGGTAGCAAATGAAGTGCATCCGGTAGAGGACATTTCTTGCTCAATGTGTGACGGTAGGGGAATTAATTTAGAGGGATTTTCTCAACTTGAAAAAAGATTCTTAAAAATTCAAACACGCCGCCCTAAGGCGATTAGAAGGTTCGATCAAGGGTACGTAACGCCTAAAACAACCCTTTCCCGTTTTGCTTTTTCATATGAAAGGGGAGATATTGTAGGAAAGGAAATAATTGTTCTAGGTGATGATGATTTAATGAGTATAGTTTTAGGTCTTAGCGGTCTTCCAAAGAGAATTACGGTTGTAGAGATTGATGAGCGACTTACAGATTTCATCGAGAGCACCGCAAAGAAAGAGGGTTTCCAGGTAGATGTTGAAAGGTTTGACTTAAGACACCCCCTACCCAGGGAGCATACGCGAAGATACGATACCTTTTTTACCGATCCACCTGAAACTCTAAAGGCAGCCGACGCCTTCATCGGACGTGGAATCTCTGCACTTCGTACGCCGGGTTCTGCTGGATATTTCGGATTTACAAGAAGAGAGGCTTCCCTAAGAAAATGGCACGATGTTCAAAGGATGCTTCTTAAGTATAAAATTGTTTTCACTGATATAATTCACAACTTCAACGAATATATAAACTGGGGTTATGAGGAAGAAACAAGGGCCTGGAGGTTATCGCCAATTAAGGTTAAACCTAAGAAAAACTGGTACCGTTCTGCTCTTTATAGATTTGAGACGCTTCCAGGGTTTAGAGGAAATAACAAGGATTACAACAACGAAAATATATACGAGGATGAGGAAAGCTCGACAACGTGAATGGTGTTTTGAGTTTGGGGTTTAAAATCTTTTAGCCACAGAGCACACGGAGATCACGGAGTTTTTTAATTCTTTTTAAAAAATTTTTTCTCTGTGTCCTCTGTGATCTCTGTGGCTAGCTGTAATCATGCCTAAACGTACCGACATAAAGAAAATACTAATAATCGGCTCTGGCCCTATCATCATAGGACAGGCGTGTGAGTTTGACTATTCTGGCACCCAAGCCTGTAAAGCCCTTAAGGAAGAGGGCTATGAGATTGTCCTTATAAACAGCAACCCAGCGACTATTATGACTGATCCTACGTTTGCAGACAGGACATATGTAGAGCCTATCGTTCCTGAAATCGTTGCAAAGATAATCGAGAAAGAACGCCCCCAGGCACTTCTTCCCACACTCGGGGGACAAACTGCCCTAAATGTTGCAGTAGAACTTGCTGAGTCGGGAGTCTTAGATAAGTTCAAGGTTGAGCTCATTGGGGCAAAACTCCACGCAATAAAGAAAGCGGAGAATCGTGAGCTATTTAAAAGGTCTATGATTCAGATCGGACTTGAGGTTCCAAGTAGCGGAACCGCACACTCTATGAGTGAGGCTTGTGATGTAGTGGAAAGGGTCGGGTTTCCTGCGATAATCCGTCCTTCTTTTACTCTTGGTGGAACTGGTGGAAGCGTTGCATATAACAGAGAGGAATTTGAAGAATTCGCTAAATCTGGGCTTGATGCTAGCCCTGTGAAGGAAATTTTAATAGAGGAATCCGTTTTAGGTTGGAAGGAGTTTGAGCTTGAGGTGATGAGGGACGGAATGGATAACGTTGTAATAATATGTTCGATTGAGAATTTCGACCCCATGGGCGTTCACACTGGAGACAGTATTACTGTTGCCCCAGCTCAAACGCTTACTGACAAGGAATATCAGAGGATGCGTGATGCAGCTATTAGGGTGATTAGGGAAATTGGAGTTGATACTGGGGGGTCAAATATTCAGTTCGCAATTAATCCAAAAGATGGGCGGATGGTAGTAATAGAGATGAACCCAAGGGTTTCCCGAAGCTCCGCCCTTGCATCTAAAGCAACGGGTTTTCCAATTGCAAAAATCGCAGCGAAGCTTGCTGTGGGTTATGCACTCGATGAGATTCCAAACGATATTACTCGCTATACACTTGCATCATTTGAGCCAACTATTGATTACGTTGTTGTAAAAATTCCTAGATTCAATTTTGAGAAGTTTCCTCAGACAGAACTCACACTCACTACACAAATGAAGTCCGTAGGAGAGGTAATGGCAATTGGAAGGACATTTAAAGAGGCGCTTCAAAAGGCTATCCGCTCTCTTGAGATTGACTCTTACGGTTTCGAGCCTAAATCCCAGGATGTAGAGGTGATTCGCGGAAAATTAAGAACTCCGAACCATGAAAGGCTATGGTACCTTGCTGACGCCGTGAGATGTGGAATTAGTATTGACGAGATTTATCAGCTTACACAGATTGATCCCTGGTTTCTTGAGAATATAAAACAGATTGTAGAGATGGAAGAAAGGATATTTAATGTCCGTGATACACAAACCGTTAAAAATGTGGACACCAATGTTCAGTTGCTGGACGGAATTCTCAAACGTGCCAAGGAATTCGGATTCTCGGATGTAAGATTAGCTGAGCTTCTAGAAAGTTCAGAGGACGAGATAGAGAATAAAAGAAAATCTGATGGGGTTAGATCCGTCTATAAAACGGTTGACACATGCGCCGCAGAGTTTGAGGCGTATACGCCTTACCTCTATTCAACATATGGAAGAGAAGATGAGGCAAATCCAACTGATAAGAAAAAAATATTAATCCTTGGCGGAGGTCCGAATAGAATAGGGCAGGGGATAGAGTTTGACTACTGCTGCGTCCATGCTTCTTTTGCATTGAAAGAGGAAGGGTTTGAAACGATTATGATAAATTGCAACCCTGAAACTGTAAGCACTGACTATGACACATCGGATCGGCTTTACTTTGAACCCCTAACGCGGGAGGACACGCTCTCAATAATTGAAAGAGAAAAACCCGACGGCATAATAGTTCAGCTTGGAGGGCAAACCCCGCTTAAGCTTGCAATTCCTCTTGAGAAAAAAGGAGCAAAAATAATAGGCACTTCACCTGAAAGCATAGACCTTGCAGAAGACAGAGAAAGGTTCCGTGATTTAATCCAAAGGCTCGGACTTACTCAACCTAATAGTGGGATCGCAAGAAGCGAGGACGAGGCTCTCCGGGTTGCATCACAAATCGGCTATCCGGTTGTGGTAAGACCTTCTTATGTTCTAGGCGGCCGCGCAATGGAAATTGTCTACACTGAAGAGTCCCTCAAGCGTTATATTAAAGAAGCGGTAAGGGTTTCTCCGAATCATCCAATTCTCGTAGACGAGTTTCTAAAAGACGCAATTGAGGTTGATGTTGACGCCCTCTCAGACGGTAAGATAGTCGTGATTGGTGGAGTTCTTGAACATATCGAGGAGGCGGGGGTACACTCCGGTGACAGTGCAATGGTTCTTCCCCCGTTTTCGATTGGGCAATATTTAGTTGATGAAATAAAACGTGAAACTCATGAACTTGCTATCGCTCTTAAGGTTATCGGTTTGGTAAATGTTCAGTTTGCTGTTAGAAATAGAGATATCTACGTGCTTGAAGTAAATCCTAGAGCTAGCCGCACTGTTCCGTTCGTGAGCAAAGCGATCGGAGTTCCACTAGCAAAAATGGGAGCAAAAATCATGGCTGGAAAAAGTTTGGAAGAACTTGGATTTACTAAAGAAATTATTCCAAAGCATATTTGTGTAAAGGAATCTGTATTTCCATTTATAAGATTTCCTGGTGTGGATACGATCTTAGGACCTGAGATGAAGTCCACAGGAGAGGTAATGGGAATTGATACGGAGCTTAACCATGCATTTGCTAAAGCACAGATTGCGGCTGGGACTAATTTGCCACTTTCAGGAACGGCTTTTATAAGTGTAAAGGACGACGATAAACCCCGTGTTGTCAGCATTGCAAGAAAGCTTCGAGAATTGGGCTTCGGTCTTATGGCGACACACGGGACGGCCAGGTATTTCGAGAATCTACAAATCACATGCAAGGTGGTAAATAAGGTAATCGAAGGAAGGCCCAATATTGTTGACCATTTGAAAAACGGCGATGTTCAGCTTGTGATAAATACTACATTCGGTGAGAAAGAAATCGCTCAATCATACTCAATAAGAAGAACGGCGCTAATTCACAATGTGCCATATTACACTACAATCTCTGGGGCGAGGGCAGCAGTAGGAGCGATCGAGGTTCTAAAAAAGGAAGGGTTGGACGTTAGGGCTCTACAGGATTATTATAGTGATTCGTGAATCGTGTATCGGGATTTTGATCTCGAGCAATATAGACCACAGAGAATTTTCGTAGGGGCAGGTCTTGCACCTGCCCTCCGTTTGGGCAACCGCAAGGGTTGTCCCTACATATGACTCGGTGGCTTAATACTACGGGGTCCAATGTACGGCCTTTAAAATATAGGAGGGAATAAAATGTCAATAGAAAGGGTCCCTATTACACCCGAAGGTTATAAGAAGCTTGAAGAAGAACTAAAAAGGCTTAAAACTATAGACCGACCTGAGGTTATAAAACTAATCGAGCTAGCAAGAGCGTTCGGCGACCTTACAGAAAACGCTGAATATGACACAGCAAAGGATAGGCAAGGATTTATAGAGGCGAGAATTAAAGAACTTGAAAGTAAACTCTCAAGAGCCGAAGTCATTGACCCATCGAAACTTTCCAGTAAGGACCGTGTGATGTTTGGAGTCCGCGTTACATTAGAGGAGATAGAAACAGATGACCCGGTGACTTATCAACTCGTTGGTCCTGACGAATCAGAACCTGAAAATGGATTTATCTCCGTTACATCACCCCTTGGGCGTGCACTTCTCGGAAAACGGGAGGGAGACGAGGTTCGCGTCCAGACCCCTGGGGGTTTAAGGGAATTTGTGGTTTTAAAGATTGAGTAGGGACAAATCTTGTATTCGCCTTATGTAGGGAATTTTGTCGAAATGCACTTAATATAAAGTGGAATCCTAAAGGATTCCTTTACATTTTTACCCTCCTTTGTTTCTTAATACCATTTCCAATTGAAGGCTCAAATATTGTAGGCACAGACTTGTCCTGAATCAAGTTCAGGACTTGTCTGTGCTATTTTTGGCACGAACAAGTTCGTGCCTACAATGCCTGTGGTTCGGGGTTCGATACATGATTCACAAACCTCTAACCACTAAACTATTATCCTTTTTCTAATCCTCACTACTGCATACATAAAAACAAGGGTTCCAAAAACTAATAGCCAAAGGGTATCTTTAATCATATCCAACTTTAGGTTTCCCATGACAAGCCCTCGCGAAAGCTCTACAGAGTGGTAGAGCGGATTAAACCAAGCGGCATCTGTTACCCATTTAGGCATGGTGGATAGCGGAAAGAATATTCCAGAGAGAAAATAAAGAGGGGCAATAAAAAGCGTAAAATAGTAGCTGAAAAAATCCCAGGACTGAACAAAGGAAGTAAAAAGCATCGCAAGAGACGCAAAAACAAACCCTGTGACAAGAACTACAAAAGGAACAAGTA
>LDXN01000040.1 GCA_001443445.1 Candidatus Dadabacteria bacterium CSP1-2
GAACATGGCGAAGATGAATTCATTATAAGTAAGTTTGATACAGATGTAAGTAGTCAAAAGACAAGCACCGAATGGGTCTCCTCTCGTTTCACGTTCCGCTTTGAGGCTCCAAGGCATCTCGACTATTACATCTTCCGTATTTTTATTCCCGTATTTCTGATTATAATAGTGACTTTTATTACGTTTTTCCTTAATGATTATGTAAAACGAATTGAAATTGCCAGCGCCAATCTTTTGCTTTTCATTGCCTTCAGCTTCAGCCTGTCTGAAAATTATCCGAGACTAGGTTATTTAACATTTCTGGATGGAATCATGGCCATCACCTTTGTTATTAATGCATTTGCAGTCATTTATAACGTTTATCTTAAGTGGCTAGAGATGAACAATAAAAGAGATAAGGCAGAACACATAGATAAATACATGGACTGGTTTTATCCATCGGGATTTGTTCTTGCATTATTGACACTAATCATTGTTTTCTTCTAGCGGTGGTTCTTAAGGTAGTAAATGCAGATATGAACTTCTAAAAGGTAGACTCAGGAGCTCTTCCTATGCGATAAGATGAGGTATAACAAGGGCGGTAATTCATCGCGAGAAAAATCAAGCAATCCATTACGCTAACCGAATATCCAAAAATCCAATTTATAGGAGGAGCCATCATGCTGAGAAGTACAATAAAATTTATGTTAATCAGTTTTATTCTTTTAATAGGGACAGCATTAGCAGGTGAGAAAAAGGTTCCATCAGGAACTGTTGAGATTAACGAAACACAATTCGCTCTTATTATAGGCGGTAGTGTTGGTGGAGGGACCCTACGCTTCAAGGTGTTGCTCTAACATTAGGCGTTGAGGGTCTCACTATCAAGATGGAATAGCAAGATTGCAAAAAGGATGTAGTCAATTTAAATTAAAATAACGTGAGTTCGAAGTAAGAATATAATGATAAAAGCCAATTATGGACTTACTTCATGCGATTTTTACTTTCTGTCATGTCCGAACGTTCCCCGCTAAAGACATGCGGGGACAAGATTTATCGGGCATCTATAACCCCTGACGAATTCATCGGGGTCTAAATGTGGATTCCCGCTAAAAACTTGCGGGAATGACAGTCTCTTACATCTTTCTTATCCCGAACCCACGATAAAATAACGTTTTGCAAGTAGAGTAATCATCTAACAATGTCTGTGACCAGAATCGTGATCATTGGTGGTGGCTTCGGTGGCAGCCACCTTAAGGGATTACAAGATTAAGTGGATTCCTGTAGTTGATCAAAAACAGAGTCGGCGCACCGTTGGTTGTATAAGCACTCGAAAGATGATGGCTTATATATTGAAAGAAAGTAGTGCATCAAGTGAAAAGTGAGAGGTGCCGGCTTCGAGTAGGACTGGGCCTTAAGCAAATACTGTCATAGACAAAATTGTGCATTCGTATATAACCCAATTAAAGAGCTGATGACGGACAACGCATGAGAAAAGTAACTCACCTCTTATTCCGATTCTGGTCAACCGATCGAAGCCTGACCATTCTCCTGGGCTGCTTTTTATCAATATATTTGTACTTTATCCATTCACCGAATTTGGCATACTCCGCGCATTCTTTATTCGCGACGTTCTCTTCTTGCTCATCCTTATCTCAGGTGTCATGGCTGTGGCTAAAAGCCGATTTATTACTGTGCTGGCTTTAGCTTTCGCACTAGTGACCTTAGTGGTTCGCTGGGCTAAGATCTTTGTACCAAGTGCGGGCTTAGCGACTTTGGATACGCTACTGTTACTCGTGTTCCTGGGGATGCTCGCGGTGATAGTGTTGTTCCAGGTCTTCCGTGAAGGGCCGATCACTATACAAAGAATCAGTGGGGCTGTTGTTGTGTATCTGCTGCTCGGGCTAATGTGGGCCCTGGCGTATCAACTGATCGAACTGCAACAACCAGGGTCGTTCAACTTTGCGGATGCACCGGCTATCGGCGACACGCTATCGGCAAGGCTCGTCTACTTTAGCTTTGTTACACCACCTCACTACGCTCGGCTATGGCGACATCACTGCAGTATCTCCCGTTGCTCGTACATTGGCTATGCTAGAGGCGGTGATAGGTCAGCTCTTTCCAGCCATCCTGATTGCCCGGCTTGTATCTATGGAGCTCTACTACCGAAGGTTAATGTAGATGCGATGCGTTACAGATCGTCTATAAAAGTTATTCCTTCGGTTTGTAATTCAAGCCCTGAGTGAGCTAATACTGAATAAACTTGCGAAATAAAAGCTTATATAACCCGATATACCTTTCCCAAATAGTGCGGCTATAACTTTTACTTGACTTCACTCGGCTCTAATATATCCTATTTTTATTATCCGGAGGTTTTCAAAACATGAGAAGATTTGTACGACTAAATATTCTACTTGTTATTTGTCTATCGACTGTTATATCTTTGTTTCCGGGCCTGGAAATACAGGCTACGGATCTTACATCTTTAGCCGAACAGGTTAAGAGGTTAAAGCCATCTGTTGTAAATATAAGTGCCACAAGTGTTATGGGAAAAGGGACATCTCCATCACCCTTCGGCGGTGGACAGCAGGACCCGTTTGAAGAATTATTCAAGAGATTCTTTGGGGACCTTCCTCAGAGGGAATTCAGACAGAGAGGACTTGGTTCGGGGTTTGTTTTAACAGAAGATGGCTATATCGTGACAAATAATCACGTAGTTGAGAAAGCCACTGATATTGACGTAATTCTTGAAGATGGTGAAAAATATGATGCAAAAGTGATTGGTAAAGACCCAAAGACGGATGTTGCGCTCCTTAAGATTAATCCCAAACATAAACTACCTGCTGTCAGCCTGGGAGATTCTGAAAAACTAGAAATCGGTGATTGGGTTATAGCAGTTGGAAACCCATTTGGATTAGGACATACAGTTACAGTAGGAATAGTCAGCGCTAAGGGCAGGTCACTTGGTCTAGGTGCCTATGATGATTTTATTCAAACTGACGCTGCCATAAATCCAGGGAATAGTGGAGGCCCGCTCTTTAATCTTCAAGGACAGGTTGTTGGTGTAAATACTGCTATAATTGCTGGTGGTCAAGGAATAGGATTTGCAATCCCGATTGATCTTGCAAAGAACATAATTAACCAACTGAAAGATACGGGAAAGGTCGTACGCGGATGGCTTGGTGTCTTAGTTCAACAGATAACCCCGGAGATAGCAGAGGGTTTAAAACTTCCTGAGCCTAAGGGCGCTTTAGTTTCAGATGTGACTCCTGGGGGACCCGCTGAAAAAGCCGGTATACAAAGGCAAGATATTATTACTGAATTTAATGGTCAATCAATTGATGAGATGCAGGAATTACCCAAATTGGTTGCGGCTACGCAACCTGGAACAGAAGTGAAATTGACATACTTACGAAGCGGAAAAGAAAGGACTGCAAGATTAAAAGTAGCAGAGCAGCCTGAAGAAATTGCCAAATCAGGTATTCCAGGAGGTGAGGAAGTTGAGCAGAACCTTGGCCTAGTTGTCCAAGAGATCAACCCTCAAATACAGAGGCGTCTCAGGATTGAAGATTCTGAAGGTGTTATCATAACCAATGTGGAGTCAGTGGGACCTGCTCAAGAAGCTGGACTCCGCGTGGGAGATTTGATTCTCGAAATAAATAAGAAGCAAATCACGAACCTTGATGATTATAGAAAAGCTATTGACTCAATCAAAAATGGTGAAACTGCCCTTTTACTTGTAAAAAGAGGTAAGAATACAATCTATTCTGCTCTTAAGGTTGGAGGGAATGGCAAGGGTTGAGGAAAGGCTGAGAGAGCTTGGGATTGAAATAAATACTCCTCCAAAGCCACAAGGCTATTATCAGCATGCCGTTATATCAGGGAATCTTATATTTATCTCCGGCCAGCTTCCTTTAAAAGGGGAGCAGCTTTTATACAAAGGTAAGGTTGGAAGAGAAGTCACGCTCGAAGAAGGGGTGATGGCAGCAAGACTTACCGCTATAAATTCTCTATCTGTTATGAAGAGTGAGCTTAGCGATCTAGATAGAATCGGAAGAATTGTAAAATTGACTGGTTATGTTGCCAGTGCTCAAGGATTTAATTTGCAGGCTAAAGTTATAAATGGGGCATCACAATTCTTTTACGACATCTTTGGAGATATGGGTAAACACGCCCGTGCCGCTGTTGGTGTTTATGAGCTGCCTCTTGATTCTCCAGTTGAATTAGAGGTTATTGCTGAGATTTCTTCTTAAAAAATTCATGTAATTCAAGTTGCTACCTAAAAAGGTGTAGTGTCATTGCGAAGAGCACTGAGCCCTTCGATAACTTGAGTTAAAATCCGTGAATGGGCTAATCTGACACGAAATGTCATTTCGAGCAAAGCGAGAAATCTCTGTTTTGAACGAAATGAAAAACCTTAGATCTCTCACGTTCGTTCGAGATGACAGCACAGTCATACTATTCAGGTCATGGCTAAAATCGAAGGGATTTTCATCTACTCGGATTATCCATCAAAATCACTGTCAATTCCTAAGATCATCAATTGCCTAAAGGAATATGGATTTTCCGCTCAGTACAGAGGAGATCTTTTTGAATTTTTACCTGAATCTAAAGATGAAGCTTTTGATTTAGCAAGGAGAATTGCAGGGACAAGAATTCTAGACATAACTTCTCCCCTAGACGAAATTCATGAGCCGACTTATGAGGAAATCGATCTAGAAATAAGCAGGCTTACAGGAAAGGGCATTTCTCTTGGAGTGTTGTATGACGGTCTTTGGCTTCAGAGGATGCTCTATAAAAACATGGCTGAGAAAGTTCCTCATGAGTTCAGGAGCGGGTTTATTCACCTAATCTTTACTAGCAGACTTTTTGGAACATATGAGACAGGTGGTTCCCTGACTACCCTCCCTCTTGATCCCCGACCTGATCGGGGATACCCCAGATCCCAACGATATCATGCAAGGGTTGTTCTAACCGGCATTCCTTCTTTAATATCAACTTCGGGAATAGTAGAAGCTCCAGCAAGACCAAAGGAGTACTACTGGCTAAAAGCCAGCTTCATGCAAGCTGGGAAGGACCTGAGTGAGCTTGACCTTATCTATAAAGGGAGATTCATAGAGTATGATGATTCAAGAATCACATCGGTTTTAAGTTCTTATGTTTTGCAAGCTATTTTTTATGAGATGACAGGAAATCCGTTCTGTGACAATCCGTCCTGCTGTCTTTATAATTCCCACTGGCAAGAGGAGATTCTTAAGGTTCAACTGGGTGGAGAGTTATGTGAGGAACATAGAGATATGATAAAGAGTTTTAGCTAGTTTAAAAAACTATAAAAAGCCCTCTTACGTGTTATATATACAGTTATATATTTTTATAACTAAGCTCTTGCCTGTTCCTGAAGCCTACGGATAGCTACCTCTGCAGCCTTTTTCCCTGAAAGGAGCATTCCGCCAAAGGTTGGTCCCATTCTAGGAAGACCGTATGTGGTATTCACAGCCATTCCACAAGCGATCAAACCAGGCGCTACTTCACCTGTATATTCAACCAAGGCATCCTCGGATTTTTCTACCCACATGGAGCCATGTCCAGGGAGTTTATTATAGAGCCCTTGTTTAGCAAGCCTCGAGACAAGGTAAGCATCATGCCCAGTAGCGTCAATGACGAGCTTTGCCTCAAGCGCAATTGGATCGAGGCATGTTATCTCCTTTGGCATATTTGAAATAGGAGTCCAGTTTACTACAACGCCTGCAACGCGCCCATTTTCTCGAAAAACAAGGTCATCAAACATAGTCATATTTGCAACCTTTACCCCTGCCTCACATGTTGCTGCTATTAGTTTTGAACAAGCATAAGGGCCATCAGCAACATAAAGACCGTCAGAAACCTCTTTGTATGGAACCTCTATTTCGTCAAGCACCTTTTGTCCCGGATCCCTAACTGTGACTTTATTCATCAGGTATCCCCCAATCCAGAATCCACCACCTAGGTAATTCATCCTTTCCACAAGAAGTACTTTATATTTTTTCTTTGCAATGTCTTTAGCTGCAACTAGACCGCTAGGGCCTCCACCTACAACAATCACATCGCTTGTTACATAGTCTAAAAATTCCTTTGAGAACTCATCCACTATGGCTCTTGTAATCTCTTTCTCGCCTACAGGTGCAAAAAGCCTTTGTCCTTCGGCCATAATAAATTCACCTCCCCTAAAGTTAGCTCACTTATTAAATTCTAATCCTATCACAATTATATAAGTCGTCAAGTTGAGAAGCAGAGATATTGACAAACATGAGACGGTTATAGATTATTAAATTGCTTTATAATAACTAATTAGCATAAAGTTAATAAAAATTTAAGGAGGCGTTATATAAAATGAATACAATTATTAAAAAGGTATATGTTTCTTTTCTGGTGACTACGATAATTGCAATTGGATTAGGTACAGACGCATATGGTGGGCTTATTATGGAGCAGATAAGATATGAAAAAGGAAGCGATCAGAAAGAGAAGGGAATAATCTATATATCTAATAATAAAATCAAGGCCATTCAGGAAAAAGGATCCGGGGTGGTTATATTCGACTTAAATACTGGTGAGATGATTCAAGTTGATAACGACAACAAAAGATATGTTGTGGCGAAACCGGATGAGATGCGGTCTGCCTTAGAAGTCCAAATTTCAAAGCTTCCACCTGAACAAAGGGCTAAGCTAGAAGAGTTTATGAAATCTCAGTCGAAACCCAAGAAGTTGACCTTAAAACAAACAGGTATACAAGAGAAGATTGCAGGGTATACATCTCAGAAATACGAAATTTATGAAGATGGCAAACTCAACCAGGAAATATGGGCAAGTAAGGAAGTTATACCAAATAATGAACTCGATCCGGGAAAGATGGCTAGCTATATTAAGGAATTGGAGAAGATAAAAAGAGCAGCCGGTGGGGATTCTAATCAAGATGATGAAGAAACGGTTTTCAAACAGATATATGAGTCAGGGTTTCCTATGAGATCAGTGGATTATTCATCCGGAAGTAGCGTTTTTGTTGAGGAGATAGTAAAGGTTACAACAGCTAACGTACCGGAAATTGAATTTCAAGCACCGGCTGGATACAAGAAGGTTACTCTTCAAGAGATGATGTCAGTGGAGTGAAGCGTGATTTGTGGGTAGTGACTTGTGATTCAGTGTTCGCGGCTCGTGGTTCGAATGTAATGCACGAAACACGAGTTAGGAATCCCGATGTACGATACACGATCCACGAATTCTTATCCTTCTTCTTTTATAACTTCAACCCTAATGTTTATAGTTACGTCATGGTAAAGTCTTACAGGAACCTCGTGGACTCCTAGGGTTTTAATCGGCGAGTCAAGCTCAATATCCCTTTTTGAGATCTCAAAACCAAGTTTTGCAAGGGAGTCGGATATATTTTGAGAGGTCACCGACCCAAATAATTTGTCTTCTTCTCCAACTTTTACAGGAATAATACAGATGGCCTCGCGAAGTTTGTCTGCTAACCCTACAGCCTCAGTTCTTTCCTTATCCTCTTTTTTCTTTATGGCCTGCTTTTGCTGTCCCCATACTTTAAGGTTTCCCTGGGTTGCCTCAATTGCGAATTTTTTTGGAAAAAGAAAGTTTCTTGCAAACCCATCTTTTACCTCTTTTATTTCACCCCTTTTCCCAATCGCTTCAACATCGGCAATAAGTATTACCTTCATTTCTCATTCCTCCTACTATTTTGGTTGGGACAGGATGTTTTTTTAGATGTGTGAACTTAAGCAAATTCTGGGATACAAGAGTAAGGGTTTGATAACCAAAACCTAGATAGGCGGGTTTTCCAACCCCGCTTGCCAATGCGGGTCCCCGACAAATTCATCGGGGAGAAAGTCCCGTCTATTGAACGTCCTGTCTATCTTGCTAAATTGTCATTCGAATACCACAATTGCCTCTCATCCCTTAAGTTAACACTGATGGACATAGTTCTGTCCCTACGTAATTACATTCGTGACAAAAATTGACTTGGCACTGGTTCTAGTGAAGCACTGTGAACGGAAGAAGAGCCATAACACGTGCCCTCTTTATTGCTGAAGCAAGTTCCCTTTGATGGTATGCACAGAGTCCCGAACTTCTTCTTGGCACTATTTTCTTTCGTTCAGTTGTAAACTGTGAGAGAAGATCAACTCTTTTATAATCAACTTCTAATGCTTCCATACAGAATTTGCATACCTTCTTTCTCACAAAATACTTTTTTTCTTTTATATTTTCTCTTTCCATCTTTTATGAACCTCCCTCTTCTAAATGCATTTCTGAAGCGGCTTTCTCACTTAGGGCTGTCTCCTTTTTGATCCTAACAGTCATAAATCTGAGCACATCGGTGTTAAAGAACCTGAGATTTTTCTCAACTTCAGCAACTACGCTTGGAAGAGCCTTGTAAATAAGAATATAGTAAACACCCTTTGTAAACCTTCCGATCCTATATGCAAGGTTTCGCTCAGACCACTTCTCAGATTTATAAATCTCCCCATCATTATTTGCTATGGCCTCCTTTAGCTTTCCCTGGACTTTACCTAGTTCATCCTCTGTTAGGTCTGGTCGGATCAGGTAAAGCGTCTCATAATAGTTTAGCTCTGTCATTAAAATACCTCCCATTTTGGACTTTCCGACCCTATGCTTATGATTTGAAGCATAAGCTAAGAGTAACGGGTTTAACTTTTAAACCTAAAATATACCATATCCCCATCCTGAATTTGATAGTCTTTGCCTTCTATCCTTAAGAGTCCTGATTCTCTTGCAGCTGTGTCAGAACGAGACCTTATAAAATCCTCATATGATATTACCTCAGCTTTGATAAACCCCTTTTCAAAATCGCTATGTATCTTTCCTGCGGCTTTTGGAGCATAAGTCCCCTTTTTTACCGTCCATGCTCGAAGCTCTATTCCATTTGTCGTGTAAAACGTTATAAGATTGAGTAACTTGTATGCCGCTTTTATGAGCCTTCTAAGTCCAGACTCAGTTAGACCCATATCACTTAGAAAGGCCTTCGATTCTTCTTCTGAAAATTCAGATAGTTCAGTCTCAAGTTTACCCAGGATTTCAATAAGTTCGGCTTTTTCCTCTTCTGCAATTTTCCTTAATGTTTCAATACAAAATTCGTGCCCTTCTTTTTCTTCAAGGTTCGCTACATAAAGAACTGGTTTAATCGTAAGAAGGCTTAACTCGGCCAGGATCTTTTCTTCTATATCCCCCTTGGCTAAAAATAGTCTAGCCGATTTTCCCTGAGATATGTGGGTTGTTAAGCGTTCCAACAAACCTAGCTCTGCCTGTGCTTCTTTATTTCCGGATTTAGACGCCTTTTCTATTTTTACTATTCTTTTCTCAACGGTATCAAGATCGGAAAGAAGGAGTTCAAGATTTATTACATCTACGTCTTGCTTAGGATCAATATTTTCAAAAATGTGTGGGACCTGAGAGTCAAAGCACCTTACAACATGAATTACAGCGTCTACCTCTCGAATATGCGCAAGAAATCTATTTCCAAGACCTTCACCTTTACTTGCTCCTTTTACGAGTCCTGCTATGTCAATGATTTTAATTGTGGCTGGGATGATCCTATCCGGTTTTATAATCTCTGCCAATTTGTTCAGCCTTTCATCAGGGACATTAATAATTCCTACGTTTGGATCAATTGTAGTAAAGGGATAGTTAGCTACAAGTGCTTTAGCAGATGTTAGGGCATTAAATATAGTAGATTTTCCTGCATTAGGCAGTCCCACAATTCCGCAGCTAAGATTCATGATATTTTACTATCTTTCTTAAGAGTAATTATTAATCCACCGATAGACAAGAATTTACACTAATAGAGGTGCGATGCATGATACATGATACAAGATACATGATACGTGATTCATGGAGTTTTTACGTGCATCCTGTATCGTGCATCATGTATCCTGTTTTCATTCGAGTTAATTTGTGTCAATTGGCTTTGCCGAAATGCCCGACCACTACCCGCATTTTCGTGGCTTAGGTGTTACTTCGGGTTTTTTATTGAACTTGTTCATAGCGCTTTCGGCGCCCCTTAGGACGATTTCTATAACTGCATCTGCAGCTCTAACTATCAGCTCTTTGGCTAACTTTTTCTCCTCTTTTTCAAATCCGGAAAGCACATGGCCAACGGTCTCAGATTTTTGAATCGGTTTTCCTATTCCTACTCTTACCCTTATAAAGTCACTATCTCCAAGTGAGTTTATTATAGACTGGATTCCTTTATGTCCTGCGCTTCCTCCCCCGACTTTTACCTTTATACTTCCAAGTGATAGGTCCATTTCATCATAGACTACAATTACATCTTTCGCAGGTATTTTAAAAAATTCTGCAGCCTCTGAAACAGCCTCTCCACTTCGGTTCATGTAGGTATCCGGTTTTAGGAGTATTAGTTTCTTTTCGTCGATAGGTGCTTGGGCGTAGTGACTTCTAAACCCCTTCTTCTTAACACTTACGCCAAGTCTTTTCGCAAGCTCATCTATAACTATAAAGCCAATGTTGTGCCTTGAAGAAGCGTATCCCTTTCCCGGGTTCCCTAGTCCAGCAACCAAAATCATTATTCGTAACTATTTAGCCACAGAGGACACGGAGTGCACAGAGAGAAGAAAAAACAAAAATATTATTTTTAAATTTTTTCTCTGTATTCTCTGTGCTCTCTGTGGCTATTAAAATAATACCTTTCCAGACTATTCCTCAGCTTCCTCTTTCTCGGTTTCAGCTTTGGCCTCTCCCTCTTCGGCCTCAGTCGGAGCTACAACCTCGGCAGGCGCAACGGGTTTTACTTCTTCCATTACAGGTGAAAGAATCGTTACGATTGTCTGCTCTAGTTCGTGAAGGACTGCAACTCCCTCGGAGAAACTCAAATCGCTAATGTGTATTGAATCACCTATACCAAGTTGAGATACATCAACATCAATAACGTTAGGAATTGCAGTAGGAAGACATTCAACCTCAATTTCTCTCAGTATTTCTTCGAGAATTCCTCCTTCGTGAACTCCTTGAGCCCTACCTACAATTCTAATAGGAACCTTTACTGTTATTAGCTCCTTCATCTGAACCTCTTGAAAGTCAAAATGTATAGGAAGGCTCTTGAGATGGTCGTATTGTATATCGCGAAGTAAAGCGATCTTCGTTATTTCATCTCCATCGCCTTTTATGTGAAGCTCTAGAAGGGTATTCTCTCCAGCTTCTGTGGAAAGTGCTTTTTTAAGATCAAGAGGGTTTACAGTTAATGGAATAGGATCGGTCTTTCTTCCATAGAATATGGCAGGAATTGCTCCTTCTTTCCTGATTTTTTTTGCCACACTCTTTCCCGCTCTATTTCTCTTTATTACAAATAAAGTGCTCTGTGCCATGTTTAAACTCCTTAAATTAAGTAAATAGTGTACTTATTGATTCTCCTGCAGCTATCCTCCTTATTGCTTCACCGAGGAGCTCTGCAATGCTAAGAACCTTAATCTTTTTACTCCTTTTTATTTCTTCTCTAGGTGGAATTGTATCTGTTATGATCACCTCTTCGAGTACCGAATTCTCAATCTTTTGAGGAGCGTTTCCTGAAAACACACCGTGAGTACAGCAGAGTGTTACATGCTTTGCGCCTTCTCTCGCTAAGGCTTGAGCGGCTTGAATAGCTGTTCCAGCAGTGTCTACCATATCGTCAACTATAACTACTGTTTTTCCCCTGACCTCTCCAATAACATGCGATATCTTGGCTTCGTTGGGGCCTGTTCTCCTTTTATATGTCACAGCGAGTTTAGCGTCAAGCCTCTTTGCATATTCTCCCGCTCTTTCTAGCCCGCCAGCATCTGGTGATACTACGACTATTTCATCTTTATTGAATTTCTTTTTTAAATGGCTTATGAAAACGGGAGCAGCGTAAAGATGATCAACGGGAACATCGAAAAACCCCTGAATCTGTCCTGCATGAAGATCAACAGTTATAACTCTGTTTATACCAGCTTTAACGATAATATCTGCAACGAGTTTTGCTGATATTGGGGCCCTTGGTTGAACCTTCCTATCCTGCCTGGCATAGCCATAATAGGGAATAACTGCTGTAATTGCCCTTGCTGACGCCCTTTTTAATGCATCTGTGATAATAAGAAGTTCCATTATATGCTCATTTACAGGCGGACAAGTTGACTGGATGACAAAAACATGTGACCCTCGAACGCTTTCTGAGATCTCTGCGAATATCTCACCGTCGCTGAACCTTCTTATTTCTGCCTTCCCGGGCAAAACATCCAGGTACTTGCAAACAGCCTCTGTAAGAGGAATATTAGATGTGCCACTAAATATCTTTGTATGTTCCATTGATTTTACTGATATGAAAGCACTGAAAGTCTTTCTGTTACAGAAAAACTATTATAAAATACTTCATAAATAATTCAAGTTTGACGATAAGTGTTTTATGACTGAAAAAAACTAGCCTATGATTAAACCCACAGATAAGGTACTTGAATTTATAAAATCGCATAGGGTTGCAAGGATGGCAACAGTAGACGGATTAGGAAGACCGCTAGTAATCCCCGTATGCTACCATTTCAATGGAAGCTCGATTTACACACCGATAGATAAAAAGCCAAAGCGCGCCTCTCCAAGGAAGCTAAAGAGGGTTAGGAACATAATTGAAAATCCAAATGTATCGCTTGTTATTGACGAGTATTACGAGGATTGGACCGAGCTCTGTTACGTTATTATTAATGGTAGGGCTGAGATAATAGAATCTGGGGAGGAATATCAGAATTCGTTGAGACTACTCTCAGAAAAGTACCCTCAGTATGTAGATATGAAACTATCTGGATTAAACCTTCCAGTAATTAAAATCGTTCCTTATCGAATAGTCTCATGGGGTGATGTTTAAGTGGAAAGATTATAGTCCGAGGGAATAATATCAGGTCAAGGTCTTAAGTTCTTTGAGGAAAGCTTCTTCCTTCTCTACCCGATTTAAGGTGAATTTTATGTTTGATTTGTGTAGTTCATACTTGACTAATTTTACGTCGGCGGCAACATCATTGATTATAGGGATACGAAGCTTTTTATCCATGGATTCTTCTTTTGCTACTTTAGCTTTGCCAGCCATCTACCAGCATGGCTGCGCCGCAATAAACGCCATCGCTGCCTCACCGTCTATCGGTTTGGAGAAGTAATATCCCTGTCCATATTTGCATTTCAGCGCCCTGAGTTGTGTTAGTTGCTCTGCTGTTTCCACTCCTTCCGCGGTCACATTTATCCCCAAATTATAGGCGAGATTTATGATTGTCTGAACAATCTTTGAACTCTTCTCATCAACACCAATCCCGCTAACTAAGGAGCGGTCAATCTTTAATGTATCTAATGGTAAACGGGATATATAACTCAAGGATGAATAACCCTTGCCGAAGTCATCAATACAAAACTGAACACCCAAGGCTCTAAGTTGCTGGATTTTGTCGGTTACAGATTTATCATCTTCTATGATTATATTTTCCAAAATCTCCAGCTTCAAACTGCATGCATCGAGGCCGGTCTCTCGCAGAACCTGGCCGATTTGCTCAACTAGATTAGGTTGCACGAACTGCTTGACAGAAAGATTCACACTGATTGATAAAGACGGGTTTTGGGGAAATTGCGCTTGCCATGCGCGGGTCTGACGGCACGCCTCGCGGAGCACCCACTGGCCTATAGGAACGATTAGTCCAGTTTCTTCCGCCGCCGGGAGGAACTCTTCTGGGAAGACGAGGCCACGTTGTGGGTGCTGCCAGCGTAAGAGAGCCTCGAAGCCGATAATCCTGCTGGTTTTCAGGGACACAATAGGCTGGTAGTGAATTTGAAACTCCTTGCGCTCGATAGCCTGACGCAGGTCATTGTCTAACTCCAAGGAGGCCACTGCACGGTCGTACATGCTCTTGTCAAATACCTCAAAACACCCACTGCCAAGTTTCTTGGCGCAATACATTGCTGTGTCAGCGTCGCGCAAGAGATCCTCCGGACGGTCATAACCAGTTGCACTTAAGGCGATTCCAATGCTTACGGTAGTAAACACCTCGTACTCATCTAGTTTGAAAGGCAACCTCAGTTCCTCACGGATTCGGTTAGCAACGCGTATTGCATCGGCGACGTCTTTAATATCACCAAGAAGAATCGTAAACTCGTCCCCTCCAAAACGCGCGACCGTATCACCGGAGCGTAGGCACGCCTCTAATTTTCTAGCAACTGCGATAAGCAATTGATCCCCGATCATGTGCCCTAAGGCGTCGTTGATAATCTTGAAGCGATCAAGGTCCAGGAGGAGGACGGCAAATAAATAGTCTCCACGCCGGTTTGCAACCTTAATTGACTGCCCCAAGCGGTCCAAGAATAAGGCTCGATTTGGCAGGTCCGTCAGCGCATCGTGGAAGGCGTTATACTCTAATTGCTCCTCCGTCCGCTTACGCTTAGCTCTTTCATCAGCTTCTCTTAATGCTCGGCGCACCGCAGGCACAAGGCGTGATAGTCGTTCTTTAAGAACGTAATCCGTTGCGCCGCTCTTTAGGGTTTCAATCGCCACTTCTTCGCCCATTAACCCAGATACGAAGATAAACGGCACATCGGGACAATTTTCCTGTGCGATTAACAACGCAGACATACCATCGAATAAAGGCAGGCTATAGTCTGCAAGTATAAGGTGAGGCACAAAGTCTTTAAGCTCTTTCACAAAAGCCTTTTTTGTTTCCACACGCTTTTTGGAGAATGATATTTTTGCTCTGCCTAGCTCGCGCTCTACCAACTCTGCGTCGGCGGGATCGTCCTCAAGAATCAGGATGCGAAGTTCTTTGTCCATGGCTCACCGCGGTGGTTGATTCAGTAACAGCCAATAGAGTCCTAGTTCTAAAACTGCCTGGAGAAACTTCTCAAAATCCACTGGCTTAAGTATATAGCTATTCACGCCCAACTTGTAACTCTCCACAATATCTCGCTCTTCTTTAGAAGATGTCAACACTACAACAGGTGTTACTTTTGTCCGTTCATCAGACTTAATTCTGTGGAGAACCTCTAATCCATCCACCTTGGGAAGTTTTAAATCAAGCAAGACCAATTTCGGACTGTTTTCAATCTTCCGGTGAGCGTAGGGTCCTGTGGTAAAAATAAACTCCAACGCTTCTGCTCCATCCTTTGTGACAAACACCCTATTGGCAAGGTTGTGTTTCTTGAGGGCTCTTAGTGTGAGTTCAACATCGTTTGGATTGTCCTCGACCAAAAGGATTTCAACTTCGTTGATATCCATTATGTTTTTTTCCTTTCTTCAAAAATTTTTGTAGTTCCTGTTCGCTTCTCCCTCCTACGTACCTACTATCTACTTCACACTACTTACTCTTTTCTAGGCAGTGTAAAATAAAATACTGCACCTTCATTGGCTTTCCCTTCGGCCCACACTCGTCCACCGTGTCGGTGAATAATGCGCTGGACATGGGCAAGTCCAACTCCTGTTCCTTTGAATTCCGCTTGGCTGTGTAACCGTTGAAAGACACCAAATAGCTTATTTGCATACTGCATATCAAACCCCACGCCGTTGTCCTTGACGTAGTAGATGTTTTGCTCGTCTTCGACACAGCCGTCTACTTCAATAATAGCGGTCTCTTTGTGTCTTGTGAATTTGATGGCATTGGACAGGAGATTAACAAAAACTTGGCGAATCATAGAGCGATCGCCGTGGGCCGCGGTGAGTGTGTTAATCTTGAATTGTATCGTTCGCTCAGGAGCAGTGGCTTTGAGTTCCTTGAATACAGCTTTTGCCAGTTTGCCCATGTCCATGTTCGAAGTCGCCATTTGTTGGCGCCCTAAACGAGAGAAAGCGAGAAGGTCATCAATAAGTTGCCCCATATTCTGCGTATTGCCTCGAACGATATTCATCAGGCGTTTGCCTTCGGCATCGAGTTTATCGGAGTAATCTTCTAACAGGATAAGGGAGAAACCATCAATCGCACGAAGTGGGGCTTTCAGGTCGTGGGAGACGGAGTAGCTGAATGCCTCCAGTTCTTTATTAGCGGCTTCGAGTTGAGCGGTGCGTTCGATTACCCGGCGCTCAAGTTCTTCATTGAGCTTGCGAATTTCCTCCGTCTGCAGGGCATTGTTAATCGCCACCCCGATTTGCTGTGCCACGATTTCCAGCAACYYTAACTCTTCTTCATCGAAGGCATTCTTCTGAAAAGAATGTACATTTATACACCCTACTGTCTTACCTTCGTTGAGAACGGGTATGGATAAATAGCTCTTTGTTCCGACCTCCCTTCCAGCAGGACCAATAAATGTATCCTGGTCTACATCTGGACAATACCTCGGTTTCCCCTCTATTATTGTCTTCCAGGTAAAGCCTTTTGGATAGGGAATTCTTCTTACACGTTCGACAAACCAATCAGGGTGGCCTCTATGGGCTTTCATAACCGCTTCCTCTCCTTCGACTAGGTGGATTGCAACGTGTCCTACCCCATTTATATTCTTACTCATTGCATCAACGGCGTTCTCCAGAACTTCTTGAAGATTGATTGACTGATGGACACCTCTAGTGACAGCGCTCATTATTGCCTCGTAACTATTCTTTTTAGTTAATTGAGCAAAGTTCTCTCTAAGGGCTTCCTCTGATCGCCGCAATTTCTCTGCCTGTCGAGCATTATTAATCGCCACCCCGATTTGTTTTGCCACAATCTCTAGCATCTTTAACTCTTCTTCATCAAAGGCATTCTTTTGCAAAGAAGTTATATTTATGCATCCCGCCGTCTTAACTTCAAAGTGAATAGGCATAGATAAATAGCTCTTTATTCCCATTTCTCTTCCAGCAGGACCGATAACTGTATCTTGGTTTGTATCAGCAACATAACTGGGCTTTCCCTTTATGATAGTCTCCCAAGTAGCACCCTTCGGATAGGGGATTCTTTCTGCCTGCTTGATATATCGATCAGTAAGTCCTCTCTGGGCCTTTAGAACTGCTTCTTCTCCTTCGACCAGATAAATTCCGATGTGTTCCACCAGTTCTATATTCTCACTCATAGACTCAACGGCGTTTTCCAGAACCTCTTGGAGATTAATTGACTGATGCACATCGCGAGTTACTGTGCTAATGATTGTCTCATAACGGTTCTTTTTGGATAAATGGGCAAGAGTCTCTCTAAGAACCTCATTTGCTTGCTTGCGCTCGGCGATTTCAGCCGTAAGGGCAGCGGTTCTCTCTTCCACCTCTCTTTCCAGATATTCGTAAAGCTCGGCGCGTCCCAGTGCCGTGGTGATCTGGTTCCCCACGCCGTTTAGGATTTTCAGGTCCTCGTCACTAAACAATCCCCGTTCCGCTCCAGCCAAGTTCATCAACCCTAACATTCGGTCGCCAATCCGCAGAGGGACACTGGCATGGTAGCGTAGACCCCGTGTGTCGCCTTTTGCCTTCTGGAGCCGCTCACACTCCAGGATGTTCGTCACCTCGCTAAGCCCGCCAGAGAGGAGTTTACGGCGGCACAGGCAATCTTCTTCCCACACGCCGGGGGCTTCCAGAGCGGGCGGCAGATGGCGGGTGGCGACGGTGCGGAATCCCGACGGTCCCTCTCGAAGGGAGATCCAACCGGCCTGCACGCCGGGCAACCCCACAGCCTGCTCTAACGCTTTTTCGGCTACCTCTTGCACACTCGTGCACCGGTTGATCTCCTTCGTAATACGATACAATCCGTTGAGTACCTCGTTTGCGCGCGCGAGTTCCTTTTGCTTCGCACTGAGCCCCTCGTTAATACGGACGGTTTCTTCGTAGGTCGAAAGCAGCAAGTCCAGAATCTGCCGGCGTTCCGAGTTGATAAAATATTTTTGACCTGCGAATAAAATCTCTATACCAATTTCCAATTTTTCGCTCTTACGTAGCTCTCTGTTTGCAATAATGTAGTTAATGCGGGAAAGAAGATATTCTTCATTGTAGGGCTTCATGATGAAGTTGTCTGCCCCGCTCTCCAAACCTTTGATAACATCGGTCGGGTTGGACAGGGACGTCAAGAGAATAACCGGAATGTCTTTAAGGTTCTCATCCGCCTTGATCTGCCGACAGAGTTGGTAGCCATCCATGTCTGGCATGATGATATCGCTGATAGCAATCGTCGGCTTCCGCCGGCGCCCCGCAGCAAGAGCCTCTTTGCCGTTGGCTGCGACCGTGACTGCGTACCCGTGCCTTTCGAGCAAATATTTCAGTTGCTCAGCCTGCGTCGGGCTGTCCTCGACGATCAAAATCTCAACGTCTTTTTTCATGACTCTTTAATCCTGTTGAGAACCGCTTGCGAATATTGACGATGGGAACAATCCGCCCCTGCACGTTGACCACACCGAGAACGATCTCCGGTGCTTTCGGCAAAGGGGTAATTTCAACCATACGGACAATTCTTTCTACAGCAGAGAGATGGAGTGCGTATCGCTGCTCATCAAAAGCAAAGACAACGAGTTGATTCAGTTTGTCCACAGGATGCTCACCTTCCTCTCAACTTCGTTGGTTTTTAAAGGGAAGACCGATGGAGGTTGAAAAAACTGATGAATTTGATTCACCACTTCAAATGGGAACAGTCTGATATACAAGGCATACCTCATAGGTGAAGATTCAATCTTACTTTGACTTTTCTTCGCAGAAAAACGATAGTTTTATGACCTTCCTCCACTTACCTTAAACCTTAAGGGCTTCTAGTAGGCAAGAAAGCCATTAGCAGGGATGGAATGAAATACTGAGGAGTTAAATTAAAAACTGCTACTCCTATTTCGGCAACTCAGCCACCATATCCGTCATTGGTCATTAGATTTTTTATCAAACAACGAACGACCAATATCTAACTACGAATTTAGGTTCAAGGCTTTGCCTCCATCCTTTTAGAATGATTTACCCCTCGGTTAGGACTAATCATTTCTAATTTTAACCCTCTTTATCACTACTTTAAGCAAAAATAATACCAGAATGAAATTTTAAGTGGAGCTCTACAATAAAACTAGTAAAATCAAGGAGTTAAGTGATTTTCTGCCCTTGAGAGGCAATTAGGTTAGGGTAAGAGAATAAGGAGACTATTCCTGATTAGCAGGGAGTTTATTCCCGATTCTTTTGGATATATTACTGCCTTTTCCATTTATAGCATTACCCACAATTCCTCTCCCGGATACGGTTGTAGGGGCTGATGTCCTCATCAGCCGTTCAGATGAACCGTTGTCTCGAGCGTCTAGACTCAGTTCGACGAAGTCTCAGGCCGAGTGGCTCACAACAAAGCCCTTTAAGCTTGTTCGGGGAACGAGCCCTGCATTTCTCAACTTAATTTATCTATAGCTAAATATTTTGTTAAAATAGAATAAAATGATTAAAATCGTCGTGTTGGGTTCTGGGTTTGGAGGAATGGAAGCTGTACTAACCCTTGAGTCCCGCCTTGGTAAAAGAAAGGATGTGGAAATTATACTTGTAAGCAATCAGAACTATACGTTATTCACCCCTTTGCTTCCGCAGATTGTTTCATCATACATAGAGCCGAGACACATAATTCAGACAATAAGAGATATCCGAAGGGATAAGAAATTTAGGTTTATTCGGGATACAGTAATCGGAATAGACCTTAATAAGAAGGTAGTGAGACTTTCAGAGGGTGAGATCTCTTATGATTATTTTATTATAGCATTAGGTGGTACAACTAATTACTTCAACGTGCCAGGCGCTGAAAGTTATACCTTTCCTCTTAAAACCCTGCAGGATTCTGCAGAATTAAGGGACCACATCATTGACATTCTTGAGCATGCTGACCACGAGCATGATATAACTTTAAAAAAGGAGATGCTGACGTTTGTGATAGTAGGGGGCGGTTACACAGGGGTTGAGCTAACAACGGAGTTGAGGGATTTTATCTACCGTTATGTCATAATTTTATAACATTTTCTGTAGAAATGTTGCATAAAATTCGTAGGGGCGAACCTCGTGTTCGCCCAGAATAAGGGCAATCACATGGATTGTCCCTACAATGAGGATGCTATGATATGTTGTGAAGAGATGGGAAATGCAATGAATTATGAGATTATGGTAAAGACTGAAAAATACAAGGTGAGAGATGGGCATGTCTTAAACGACATTGAGACCGAGTATTTTATCCGCTCTGGAGAAGAATCAGGCGTTTTTAATTATGTAGGTATTAATTTCTGCCCTTTCTGTGGAAAGCCACTTTCAAGGGGTCTCTGGTTTGCCGAGAAAAAGAAATGATTAATACTAAGAGGATGCGGTGTGATTATCGTTTTGGGGTTATCTCTACCACTATTCTATTTTCTTCTTTACGTTTATCGGGGTATTTTAGTTTTGAAATTTGCTGCGATAGCTTACTGTCTTTAACTATTTTTGCACGGCCTTTTATCCTTTGTTCATCGGTCTGTACTACAACCGATGGGTTATTAAGTATGTTTTTTAACCAGTCTCCGTCTACAGTTCTTCTTGATGCATAGAATTTTCCATTATAGAAAACAAAGCGCACTTTCACTATTCGCTCTTTCCCAGTTGTTCTTCCTATCGTAGTAAGATTTCCCAAAAAACTTGACCTATCGGATATACTTAACTTCATCGTGTATCAATAATACCATTTTTATAGTTAAGTTATCTAAACTAGCTGTTGAGTGATCACTGGCGAATCTCGTAACTTCGTTGAGAGCTCAGTCAGACGACTTACTCAATTGACATGAGATAAACAAAAAGCCGGGTAGTTCACCAGTTTTGCTGGTAGCCTTGTGTTATAAAAGTTACCAATAAGGATGGATCATAATCTTGTGAAATCCATTCAGGGATTAAAATAAGCTCATTCCAATTGTGGTTAGATTTACGGCTATGTTTGAGGAGAATACATAAGGAGAAAAATAATGGCTGAATTTCAAGATGAGATTAGAAATATTGCAAAGGAGAAGGAACAAAAACGCCAAGACAAAATAATTGTATACATGGCCGATGAAGAAAAAATCTACGAGATTAAAGAGGCTATGGGAAGCCTTTTCAGTCTGGCGGAATTAGGAGTGAAGGCTTACAATGAGGGCTCAGGAGAAAAATCGCTTTCTATTCATGAGATTCCTGAGGAGCTACTGTCTTTATTCCTTAACCTACCAGGGAAGCGGATGGGGTTTTGCATCATAGGACCAGAAAGGTTTGTTGCTTTCCTCGACGAAGTTCCAAATCAAGTTCTGGTTTTAGGTCAGAAAAGGCAAGACTTAGGAGTAAAAGATCAGGTTCTTTCAAAGGCAAAACAGCTCATAAAAATTAGCTGTTTAAGGTCTAAAGATGGATTTATATTTTTGGACAATACAGGAGCCAATTTGAATCCAGAGGATGTTATAAAGCATATAATAATATGGATTTCTGGGTAAGAGGGTTCTTTAACTAGCTACTTTCTCTTAGTGATATTTATGCAAACTTGAGTGATCAACTATAACTCAGTTTTTAATAAATAACGTGAGTGAGCGACACAAGAATTAAAATTGAGGCAATAAACCCGATAATAGCCAGTATATATATTGCGCCTTCCTTGTCGTGCTTTTCCATAATGGTTTGAGTATAACAAATCATTTAGCTTTGTAAAGCGGGATTCTTGAAATTTACTTGCGTTATTAGGGATTTTACGTTAAGATGTAGGTCATGATTGAATATTCAATGCCCCTTTTTAGACCGCCCAGTGAAGCAAAAAGCTTCATACTTCAAGCAACTATTGGCTGCTCACACAATGAGTGCACATACTGCGCGATGTACCGCGAAGAAACTCAAAAATTCCGCATTCGTCCGACAGTTGAGATCAAAGCGATTATTGATGAGGCTTCAGAGAAAGATGATTTTGACCGGGTCTTTATCGCCGATGGAAATGCCCTTTCAATTCCTCAAAAGAGACTCGTGGAGATTATGGAATATCTAAATAAAAAGTGTCCGCACCTGGAGCGGATTAGCATGTATGCAAACATCGGAGACATTCTGCGAAAAGGGGTTGAGAATTTGAAAGCTCTTAGGGAACTTGGCCTTCAGATGGTCTATATCGGATTTGAAAGCGGCGATGAAGTTGTTCTCCAGAGGATCAAAAAGGGAGCCAACTATGAACAGACTGTAAGAGCCTGCAAGATGCTAAAAGAGGCCGGAATTAAGAACTCGGCAATGGTACTCCTTGGTGTCGGCGGAGTGGATAGAAGCCTTGAGCATGCCGAAGCAACTGGAAAATTGCTTACTGACACGGATCCTGAATACGTAGGAGCACTCTCGCTTCAGATTCGTGCTGGTGCTCCAATCTACCAAGAATCGCTTGAAGGAACCTTTCAACTTCCTGACAAGTTCCAGATGATAAAAGAGCTTGAGATTATTGTTGAAAATACAAATCTTACTGACGGATATTTCTTTGCTAATCATATTTCTAACTATCTTCCTATAAAGGCGAAGTTCCCTGAAGATAAAGAAATGGTTTTGGAAGAAATCCGTAAGGTATTAAGAAACCGTGATGAATCAGTTCTTCGTCCTGAGTATTACAGAGATGTGATTAATCAGTATTAACAGGATGCAGAATACACGATGCAGGATGCAAGATGAAATGTATTATCTCAATCATGCATCGTGCATTATTATTCGTTTATATTCGTACTCATTCGTGAAAATTCGTGGCTAAAATTAAAAAAGGAGAAGATAAATGAGACGAATTGCAACTGTTTCGCCTGTATGGGGATGTAGTGTTGAAGACCTCCGTGCCCTTGCCCGTGAAGCTGAAGAAGCGGGATTTGAAGCAATATTTTCACCAGAGGTCCCACCCTATAGTGCTATTGCCAATGCCCAAGTCTTTGCCGAGGCAACATCCAAAATAAAAGTCGGTACTTGGATTACTAGTATTTATATGCGTCAACCAGTAATGTGTGCTTCTGAAGCCCTTACGGTTCAGGAGGTATCCGGAGGAAGGATGGTGCTTGGGCTCGGGGTCAGCCATAAGCCAGTTGTAACTGACCGTTTTGGAATTGATATGGGAGACCCAGTTGAGGAGATGCGAAAATACGTAAAAGCTGTAAGATCGTTTGCAGATGGGAGTTCTCCACTTCTGACCATTAAGAGACAACTACCGGCATTCCCAATATACACTGCCGTGCTGACGGAAAAGGCGGCGGAGCTAGCGGGAGAGGTTTCAGATGGAATCATGCCCTACATGGCAACACCTCAGCATATTAAGAAACTCGCTAGCGCTGTTCGAAGAGGGGCTCAGAAAGCCGGTCGCTCTCCATCAGATATAGACATCACTGACGGAATACCCAGCTTCATTTCGGATGATCTGGATGCAGCCCGCAAGGCAGCAAAACGGGGACTCTCTGGCTATGCGAGATTCCCCTATTACCAGCGTCTTATTAAGAACATAGGATTTGGGGATGTTATAGAAAAGATCAAATCCGGCGCGAATCCTGCCGATGTGTTTACTGACGAATTGGTTGATTCAGTTGCCCTAATTGGCCCTGCTGGGCGGTGCCGCGAAAGGCTCCAAGCCTTCAGAGAAGCAGGGGTTCAGCTACCCATTATTGTGCCTAATCCAGTCGGTAAGCAGAGTAATGTGGAAGTGATGCAAAACATGATTAAGGCATTGGCAGGTGGTTGATTACATGTAAATTGTAAGATTCCGTTAGTTCGACTATTTCTTCCTAGTAACTCGTCAAATCTTTTCCTCTTAAGACTTCTTTGCCTAAACCTTGAAAAAGGAGCCTTCTAAGAAACCATCTTTTTAGAAAAAATTTTGCTGTCCAGGTTCATACACATGGGTTACACCTATGAAGTACGTGTCAAGCAATT
>LDXN01000041.1 GCA_001443445.1 Candidatus Dadabacteria bacterium CSP1-2
TAGGCTAGTTAGGTCAATTTGAAGGAGGGGGTGAATAAAATGAACATGCCGGGATTTACTGCAGATGCATCACTCTACAAGACGAGCGAGCTATACAGAATGGGTAGAACTCTTGGACAAGCTGACGGAGGCATACAAACAGCACTTATTTCGGCCACATTCTCCCAGTGCTGGAGATCTTGCATGCGTAATTGCTGTCAATATGGCTGTTCTAAGGGTGGTTGGTGGTGGTGCGCGGCAGAATGTGCCCGTGCTTGTCCGGAATGGTGCGATCAGGTTCCACCGGAGCTTTGTGAACCACCAATTGTAGCTTGATTAGAAAATGAAGAAAAAGTAAGAAAAGGTGGACGCAACCCTTTTGTAACAAAGCGAATGCTTCGCTCAAGCTCGAAATGCAATTATTATTGAAATAGGATTTTTGATTGCTATTAACTAGTTATATGATGACCAATCCAATGTTACGAGCAAGACTCGTAACCTACCCACAGAATAACAGGCATAAAACAAAAATTTATAGAACTCCAGTCCTGTTGGTGGGATTTGATGCCCTTACTAAATAAAATGGGAACCTAAAGGTTTTCGCTACAACAGTAAAGCTGTAACTTCATACGACTTTTTAGATGCTGAAATAAATTCAGCATGACTTTTAATACATTATGACATCATCAGAAAACAGATAAAATTAGAATAAACTGTATGCTTCTCTTAGGACCTTTCTCTTAATTTTTCCATTTGCGGTTTTGGGAATAGAGTCTATGAATACTATCTCTTTGGGGCATTTATATCTGGCAAGACGGCGATGAGAGTAATCTAAAAGTTCCTGTTTTAGTCTTTCTAGTTCGTGCCTTGAATCTTTAAGTACAACAAACGCTGTCGTAATTGTTTTATCTTCTTCAAGTTCAATGCCAGTCACTGCACATTCATGAACTACAGGGTGATCGCTTAAAACCCTTTCTACTTCAAAGGGCGAGACACGATAACCAAATGTTGTTATTATGTCATCCTCTCTTCCCACGAGCCAGAAGTACCCATCTTCATCTTTGTAGAAGAAATCGCCGCTTACAAACCTGTTTCCACGAAACATATTTTCGGTTTCATCAGGCTTCTCCCAGTATTGAATCATGATTCCCGGGTCGTCTTTAGGAGTTGCCAGAACTCCAATCTCTCCTACTCTGACCTCTTTTCCTACTTCATCAATTAAAGTTGAACGATGTCCCGGTTGTGGCTTTCCCGGAGAGCCAGGTTTTATTGGCATTCCGGGCATATTTGAGAGGTAATAACTGAGCTCACTCATTCCAAGTCCGTCATAAAGCTCAACGCCTAGTTCGTTTTTCCAAGAATGAAATAACTCTTCACTTAGATGCTCACCTGCACTAAGAGCATGCCGAAGACTAGAAAGGTCGCAATCAATTTCGTCTGATACACGAAGCATCTGTCTATAAACCGTAGGGACAGCCATAAATACGTTTACTCTATATTTAGTAATTAACTCAAAAAATTTTTTCGGGTTATGTTCCCCTCCGTAAATTACGGTTGAGCAACCATGTCGCCATGGGTCAAGACAGCCTGTGCCTAATGTATAGGTCCAGTTTAACCTTCCCGCGTGCATAACAACGTCATCGGGTTTTAGAGCCTGCCAGTACTGAGCAGCAGGGTCATGCCCAATTAATGCACGTTGAGCATGAACCACACCCTTCGGAAAACCTGTTGTGCCTGATGTATAGCAGATATAAGCTACGTCATCAGCTTTGGTTTCATCAACACTTAGATTTTCAGAACATTTATTTATTAATTCGGTGAAATCTACACATGCTGAGGGTATGGGTCGTCCAACTATTAGCGCGTATTTGAATTTTTTATGATGTCCTCGATTAACCTCTACAGCCTCGTATAATTCTGGTGTAGTGATAACTCCTTTTGATTTACTGTCATCGAGGAGGTAATCAATCTCTTCGGCTGTAAGCATGGTACTACTTGGAATTGGAACTGCTCCGATTTTTATCGCTCCTAAGAAAACAAGCGGGAATTCTGGAAGGTTAGGTAGACGTATAAGAAGACGGTCACCTTTTTGAAATCCAAGAGAGAGTAAAGCGTTTCCTATTTGGTTTGTAAGCGATGAAAGTTCGGCAAATGTAAATCTCTTGATTTCTCCTTCTTCACTCTCCCAATACAATGCGATTTTGTTTCCATGTGATTCACTTTTTGCGTGTCTATCCGTGCAATCACGTCCGATGTTAAAGTAAGTAGGAATTTCCCACTTCCAAGAACTACATAGATTCTCGTAGTTAAATTTCATCTGATATATGTTTGAGGTTTTTGAACTTGATAATTCCCTGTAGCTTGCCACAGGGTTTCCGTGTTGTTATTACTATGACAATACGGAAATGTCATTGCGAGGAGTGAAACGACGAAGCAATCTAAATACGGGATTGCTTCACTACGTTCGCAATGACAAACAGTATATCTTGCCCACCTCGCAGCAACCAAAGGAGTTTTCTGTTTAAAAGCTGATCCCCTGCAGCTTGCTGCAGGGTTCTTCACTCTCTAGAAAATTACACTGATTAAATAAAATTTCAATTTTTTTAAGGCCTTGCCCAGCCGACCAGTTGGTAATTAATATAACTAAATTTAACGAATTAATTTCCTATAGCTTTCTACAGGGTTTCAGATGTCATTGCGAATACATTCGCGCAGTGTGCACTGACTGAAGCGAATGTGCTCAGTGTGAACTCCGTGAAGTAATCTGATGGTTGTAGCGGGGTTAGAAAACCCCGCCTATCGAGGTATTCGCTCACCGAACCTGATATGCGGGACATTCTTGTCCCGCTCTGATTTCGCAACATCACATTCTCTGTGTAGGCGAAAAGTCTGGCTCGTGATCGAGATCCCATTTGAGGGAAACATTTGCAAGGTACAAAAATGGAAACAAGATGGTGAAGACTGAAGCTAGAAGATATATACTTCACCATCCTATTTAAGCTAATTGCTACCAGCGAATCCTATCGTTGTGCTTCAGGCGGTAAATATGCCGGCTTGAATGGTTAAGCTCGTGGTTTTAAATATATAAACTCACGTGGCCCAATATGACCGTCGTTATGCTTTGCATAGAATTTATCTACCCTAATCTTTGCTTGTTCAGCTCCGAGCCGTCTAGCCTCCCGACGTGTTAGTGAGCCATTATTAATCCCATGAAAAATCCGTCCTTTCTGGCGATAGAGACGTTTGTTTATTATCTTTGAACCAGGCTCTGCAAACGTTGTCGTAGGAAAAACCATAATACCGACCAGCATAACCGAGGCTAACAGAGTCATAAAAACCTTCTTCATCTTAATTTCCTCCTTCTGCTTCGTTTATGGAATATAAACTTATCTTCTCAGCAAAAGGTTTCATAAAACAAATTCCTATTAAAAAGCGCACTGTTTCAAGGTTATTCGTTTAAGCAATTTCGTAAGATGATTTATAAGTTGGATGGAGTTTTGTATAAGGCGATCTGTACAATTAGGTTTATTGAATGCTTGAAATTAAAAGGAGTTTCTTGAGATAAAAAGTACAATATGTCTTTATCTTTCTTCCCTAATCTTCTACTGCGCTGTCCATCCTTCATCAATAGTTATCGCTGACCCTGTTATACTACGTGCTGAATCACTCGCTAGATAGACAGCAAGGTCTGCAATCTCCTCAGGTTCGAGCAACCTTTTCATAGGCGCTTCAGCTAGGATGACTTTTTCAATGACCTCTTCTCTTAGAATCCCGTGTGCCATTGCTTGATCATCTATTTGCTTATCAACGAGGGGAGTTCTGACGAAGGTTGGACAAATAGCGTTAGCCGTTATGTTGTGCTCTGCCATTTCAAGGGCCAGGGTCTTTGTAAAACCTATTACTCCATGTTTTGCAGAAACGTAGGCGGATTTGAATTTCATACCAATAAGTCCGTTAACTGAGGAGATGTTTATAATTCTGCCACTTTTTTGTTTGATCATATAAGGCAAGGCATATTTGGTGCAAAGAAAGGTTCCAGTAAGCATTACATTGATAAGCAAGTCCCATTTATCTTCCTGAAAATCGGTTATTGGAGCTACGTGTTGCAGGCCAGCGTTATTTACTAGAATATCAATTCGACCGAATGACCTTACGGTTTTATCTATTAGTTTCTTACAATCCACACGGTTTGACACATCAGTTTTTACAAAAAGAGCGTCTCTACCTATTTTTAAAATCGTCTTAAATGCTTTCTTTCCACCTTTTTCATCTATGTCTGCTATGACTATATTAGCACCCTCCTTAGCAAGTGCATGTGCAATTGCAAAGCCTATGCCGCTTGCTGCGCCTGTTACTATGCTGACCTTACCGTTGAGCTTCATTTTTAACTCCTTAATTTATTACTTTTAGATAACAAAATCTCATACAACTTATTTTGGTATATCTTACAAGAAGAATAAAAGCATGCAAAAATGATATTTAGTGCATAGTGATTGAAATAGGCGTTGGAGCATGGCAATATCATACAGTAACTATCCTCACTAAGTAATAAATCGGATACGGGAGGTAAGCTTAAATGAGACTTATCATGGGCATGGCTCTCGCTCTTATTCTTTTCAGTTTTTATGTCAGCCGAGCGGATGATACAATAAAAATCGGGGTTATTCTTGCTATGACAGGAGGGACATCTGCATTCGGACAACAGACGTGGACAGGAATGCAGATTGGTAGAAATATTCGTCCCACAGTCCTAGGGAAAAAGGTGGAACTTATTCTTTTAGACAACAAAAGCGATAAAATAGAATCAGCAAATGCAGCACAGCGACTTATTCAGAAAGATAAAGTAATAGGAATAATTGGAGACGTTGCAAGCTCGAATTCCCTTGCTATAGCCCCTATTGCGGAAGACAACCATATACCCCATATTAGCCCTTCTTCTACAAACCCTATAGTTACATTGAATCGAAAGTATGTATTTCGCGCCTGTTTCATTGACCCGTTTCAAGGTGAGGTTATGGCAAAATTTGCGTACAACGAGCTAAAGGCTAGAAAAGCAGCGGTTCTTACAGATATAGGTCAAGATTACTCAGTTGGTCTTACTAGCGCATTTGCAAAGACATACAAAAAGCTTGGTGGTCAGATAGTACGTCAAGTGAATTACCAGTCAGGAGACCAAGATTTCACTGCTCAGCTTACTGCCATTAAAGAAACCGATCCAGACATTATTGCTATAACAGGTTATTACACGGAAATCGCACTTATAGCTAGGCAGGCAAGGGAACTTGGCATCAAAGCCACATTGATTGCAGGGGATGGGGCTGAGGCCCCTGAGCTTACGGAGATCGGCGGAGAAGCGGTAGACGGTCTTTACTATACAACACATTTTGATGAAAAGGCTGTCCTTACTCCTCTTGGTAAAAAATATGTAGAAATGTTTAGGAAGCAAAATAAATCAACACCTGATGCGCTTGGCGCGCTAGGAGCTGACGCTTATCTTATTATCCTTGATGCAATAGAGAGAACTAGTTCCACTAATCCTGAAAAGATTCGAGATGCAATAGAGAAGACAAAGGATTTTCAGGGAATTACAGGAGCCATTACTATTAATAAGAATCACGATGCTGTAAAGAACGTTGTGATTCGGCAAGTTAAGGGTAGAGATTCTGTATATATATCCTCAGTAAATCCATAAGATTTCGTGGCTTGTGATTTGTGACTCGTGATTCGAACCACGTTCACGATACACGAACCACGATATTACAGCGCCTAATGGATGTATTTTTTCAACAGCTTATAAATGGCATATCTTTAGGAAGTCTCTACGCCCTTATCGCCATAGGCTACACCATGGTTTATGGCGTGCTTCGACTTATAAACTTCGCCCATGGCGATGTTATGATGGTGAGCACATACTTTGCTTTCTATTTTATAACTGGGTTTTCATTATTTAGTTTTGTTATTCCTGAGATGCCGTGGTATGTTTCATTTCCCGTCGCAATAGCCCTAACAGGCGTACTCGGTTTTTTAATAGAGCATCTTGCCTATAGACCATTGAGAACTGCACCTCGAATATCTGTTCTAATGACAGCAATAGGTGTGTCATTTCTACTTGAGAATCTTGGCCTTGTTATTTTTGGAGGCCGTCCAAAAGGATTTCCAACGCCAAGACCATTCGAAGAGATTTTCTATATTAAAGATATTTCACTTCCGAGCTTAAGTCTCTTAATTCCACTGATAACGCTCATATTTCTTGGGGCGACGTTCTACCTCGTATACCGTACAAAGTCTGGAATAGCGATGAGAGCCATTTCCCGAGATATAGAGACGCCCCAGCTTATGGGAATAAATGTAAACCGGATAATATCTCTCACCTTTATCCTAGGTTCTGTGCTTGCTGCGGCGGGCGGGATCATGCTGGCGATGAGGTATCCACAGATAAATCCTCTTATGGGAATAATGCCGGGAATAAAGGCGTTTGTAGCGGCTGTATTGGGTGGAATTGGAAGTGTTGTAGGTGCGGCACTCGGGGGATTAACTCTAGGTCTTATAGAAATTTTGTTTGTTGCTTTTTTACCGAGCTATGCTGGATATAGAGACGCAATAGCGTTTTTTATTTTGATATTTATACTTCTTTTTAAACCTACTGGGATTATTGGAGAGAAGCTTCCTGATTAAAAAAAGAAAGTTCAGCCACAAATCGCCACAAATGGATAGGAATAAAATAAGTGGTATGCCAGATACATGATACAGGATGCAAGACTTCGTCGTGAGCTCAGTCGAACGATGCAGGAGACATCCAAAAACTTGCATGTATCATGAATCGTGCATCATTTTATTTGCGTAAATTCGTATTTATTAGGAGCCAGATAATTTCTATGAAGAGAGAAAAGCTGATTAGAAATTTGGCTACTTTCTTGAGTTTGCTTGCTATCTTCGGTTTTCTGAAATTGGCGAACTCGTATACCTCTGCCTATATTATTCAAATTTTGAATATAACAGCGATCTATATCATACTCTCTACTAGCTACAACCTGGTAAACGGGGTCACAGGGCAGTTCTCTTTGGGCCCGAATGCATTTATGGCAGTTGGGGCCTATACTGCTTCTCTTCTCACAATGTCACCGGCTGAAAAGGAGTTAACATTCATAATTGAGCCCATTATATCCCCTCTCGGTAAGATCTCATTGCCTTTTCTTCCATCTCTCCTAATTGCTGGCGTGGTTACTTCAATCTTTGCTTTTTTTATTGCCTTTCCTGTTTTTCGTGTAAGGGGTGACTACCTAGCCATTGTAACGCTTGGATTTGGTGAAATAATTCGTGTATTTGCAACAAATGCTGTTAGTATAACAAACGGTTCTCTCGGTCTTAAAGGCATCAATCAATACACAAACCTCTGGTGGAGTTGGGGTTGGGCAATATTCACAGTCTTTTGTTTAATTTCGCTAGTAGAAAGTAGTTATGGCAGGGCGATGAAGGCAATTAGAGAGGATGAAACCGCAGCGCAAGCAATGGGTATAAATACATTTAGGTACAAGATGCTTGCATTTATAATTAGTGCGTTTTTTCAGGGGATTGGCGGGGGACTTTTGGCACATCTCCTTACAACGATTGACCCGAAGCTTTTTTCATTTTTTCTTACTTTCAATCTGCTAATAATGATTGTAGCTGGAGGACTAGGTAGCATGACGGGCTCAATAATAGGTGCTGTGATTTTTGCCTGGGGTTTTGAGCTTTTAAGGTGGTTTGAAGAGCCACACCAGATAGGCGATATGTTTATCCCTGGTATTCCCGGGATGCGCATGGTCATATTTTCTCTTCTTCTAATAATCATTATGTTGTTTTTTAGGAGAGGTATCACAGGAAGATGGGAGTTTTCTTGGGATTGGGCGTTAAACACGTTTGGGAGGAGAATAAAGTTTCGCGAGATAAACTAGATAAGGAGAAACCACATATATAAAGATGAAATTATACTGTTTAATTTATACTAATGAAGTTACGTTAATGCAATTAAATTATCTTCTCTCCGGCTATTCTAAACTTTAAAACATAATTAGAAGAGGATGCACCACATATTAAAAATTCAGGATCTTACAGTTCGTTTCGACGCCCTAGAAGCATTATCTAGCCTAGATATAGAGGTTGAACCTGGTTCCATTAGGGGTCTCATAGGCCCAAATGGCGCAGGAAAGACAACAGTTTTTAACGTCATTTCTGGATTTATAAGGCCTTCAAAGGGAACCATATCTTTTAACGGAAAAGAGATTGCTAACCTTAAACCATATAAAATTACGTCTCTGGGAGTGGCTAGAACGTTTCAAAATATTAAACTTTTTGGGGACCTAAGCGTAATAGAAAATGTGATGATTGGTTTTCATCTTAGTTATAACACCTTATTCTGGAAACCTCTATTAAGTCTAATTGGATTTACGAAGATTGAAAATGAAGTCTACGAACGTGCTCGTTGGCTATTGGATAGGACGGGTCTTTTAAATTTCATTGATGAAAAGGCTTCTTCACTTCCCTATGGATTACAGAGGAGGTTAGAAATTGCCCGCGCGCTTGCTACCGGTCCGAAACTACTTCTTCTTGATGAGTCTGCTGCTGGCATGAATCCAACTGAGAAAGAAGACTTAATGAAATTTATCCAAAAACTACGAGATAAATTAGCTTTGACAATACTTCTCATCGAGCACGATATGCATGTAGTTATGGAAATATGCGATAGAATCACGGTTCTCGATTATGGGGAGAAGATAGCAGAGGGAAGCCCTAAAGAAATCAGAAATAATCAAAGAGTAATCGAGGCATATCTTGGTGAAACAAGAGTTATTGAGAGTTGATAACATAAATGTTTTCTATGGTGGTATTCATGCCTTAAAGGGAATATCTTTTGTCGTTCCACGTGGTAGTATCGTAACCCTTATAGGTGCTAACGGAGCTGGTAAGACAACAACACTTCGTGCAGTCTCTGGCCTCATTTCACCTAAGGACGGAGAGGTTTTCTTTGAAGGGAAAAGTATTGTTGGAAAACACACCCATGAAATATGCAAGAAGGGGATAATCATGGTACCGGAGGGAAGGAAAATATTTTCAAATCTCACGGTTAGAGAAAACCTAATAATGGGCGCTTTCGCATTAAACACATCTCGTTGGTTTGAGGAGAATTTAGAGTATGTTTTTTCACTCTTCCCGCGACTAAATGAAAGATTTAATCAGCTTGGAGGCACGCTTTCTGGTGGCGAGCAGCAGATGCTAGCTCTTGGAAGAGCACTTATGGGAAAGCCGAGGCTTCTCATGTTGGATGAGCCCTCTCTTGGACTTGCTCCTAAAATAACTTTTATGCTATTTGAAAAAATTCTTGAAATCCATAAAAGAAACACAACTATACTAATTATCGAACAAAATGCAAAAGCCGCACTCAAGATGGCAGATTACGGATATGTATTGGAGACAGGAGAAATAATTCTTCAGGGAAGCGGTCAGGAGCTTTTTCTAGATGAAAGGGTAAAAAAGGCTTATCTGGGTGGGTAGCGGCTTTAACTCTATTCTATATTAAGTGGAGCTGTTTGCCTGTTTTAATCTTTTTAACTTTAACAAATCATCAATTTGGTGAATTAAAGTAAGACTAAGACCTAAAGTAGTAAGACTTAGTACCCATGCGTACCCTCCGAGTATCGCCGCGATTAGAAAAACCAGTGAGAAGAATTCCCTTTTCATCATAGGGCGAAGTTTGATTATAAGTTTGTGAATAATGGTTCTCTTCTCAACTGGAAGAAGCATATCAACGGTTTTAGAATAGGCTACCATACTACCCGAGTTGGCATATTTTATTAGAAAATAAAACGACCATATAACAAAGAATATAAATATCAAGAGATTTATACTTCCTAAAGTTATAGCAAGATTACTTTTTGTTAGTCTATATAATCCAACTGGAACACCCACAACAAAAGAGAGAAAAGATAGCTGATCAAAAATCGTATCAATCCACTGCCCACGCCTGCTTTCCATGAGTTTAATCCTTGCTACCTCTCCGTCACAACGATCAAAAATAGTAGAAAGCTGTAGAAACAAACCACCCCACACTGGGTGTCCTTGTATATAAAAGAAACCGGTGAGAATCCCGATTACGCCAATTGCCACACTTATCATATTTGGAGTTAGGGAGGTATTAATTAATAACCTGCTGACAGGTATTGACAATTTGCTGTTTATGTTCTTGGAAATCCATCCGCTTGACGATTTACTTACATGGGAAAAAAGAAGATCCTCAGCCTTCTTTCCAGATTCCTTATCTGAGGATAAACGCATCCAGTAGCCATCTTGGAAGTTTATTGATTTAACGCTACCTCTTCCAACAAGCTCCTCAAGCCAGCTTTTTAAATACATAGAGTTCGAAATGGATTTTTCAAGAAGGCTTGCATGAGCTACAAATGCTCCTACAGCCTTTCCACCAGATGAAAATATATCGTCTATGCTATCGCCTTTTGTTTTTATCCATGCGTCCTTTTGATTGTCAACAAGGACTGATACTTCATCTTGAGAGACCTTAGAGCTCGTCAAATTTGAAAGCCCACTTGGACTAATAATGAGATTTGATTGAAGAATAAGGGAGGGACTTGGTTCAGATTTGATTGGGGAGCCAAGCATACGCCATATGATTTCGCTTTTTATACCTTTTTGTTTTTTCAAGATTTCTTTAAGAGGAGAGTCGTCTTGTTCTACAATTATTGTAAATCTTTTTATTCCTGCCCTTTCTGCTGTGATGATTAGGCGTTTAATCTGTGGTATTCCACCAATAATAGTCTCGCCGTGTGAATTTAGTCTTTCACCATCTGTGCCCGTGCCGGCTGCTATAACTATTGCGTGGTCCATATTTTATTAGGGGGTTGTATCTACAACTCGGAGAATTCTTTCTTTCTGAGACTTCTTAATAAACTTGCCTGAATTGAACCTTGCTTTAAAAAGGTCGCTAGGATAGTCAACATCCATCCAAAAGAGCTCCTCAATGTCAAGGGATTTTATCCTATACCCTTTTGTAACAAGCCTCTGTATCGCAGAGGCATACCATTTTTTTTCTGCCCCAACTGTCCTCATCTCTTCTTCGATAGCCCTTTTTATTAGATCTACACCAATGTCTCTAAAAACCCTTATTCCAACGGACTCAGCTGAAGGATAACTCGTTAGCGTTTTGCTTACCTCAGTAATCCTTCCTCCTTGAATTACTACCTTCATATCCTCATCTTCATATCCTTGTTTTCTTTTTACTGGTAGACATATCTTTTCATCCCTTACTCCAAGGACCTTCTCAAGGACGTCAATCTCAAATACATCATCTCCATTTATGATAACAATGTCTTGGTTCATCTCGCATTTCGCTATCCAGAGTGAAATAAGGCTGTTTGTTGTTTGATAGAATGGATTATAAAGGGTTGTTATTCGCATGCCTAATCCATCGTAGTCTCTTAGGAAGTTTTCTACCTTCTCAAACCCAAAGCCAACGACGATTACAACTTCATCAATTCCACAGTCCCTTATATGGTTCATTTGGTGCTCAAGTATACTTTCTCCTCCGATATCAAGTAAGCACTTAGGGATATATTTTGTATAAGGGTAAAGTCTGCTACCTCTTCCTGCAGCAAGTATTATTGCTTTCATCCTTCAACACTCCATTTTTGAGCGGTTCCATCCCTGCTCTAGTATGACAAATTAGGTAACATTTATAACTGTATTATACGATTATGTCAATATAAAACTTCTTACCTCTGAATAAAAAGGTATGATAAGATATAAACTAATTTTACAATCAAAATTATGATCCAAAGCCTCCATATTATACTATGTCCTATTTAGTTGCGGTTGAAGATCCACTTGAAAACATCTGGAAATTCGGTCAAACTACTCAAAATCAACATTGATAAATTCCTCATCCAGATGAGTCACAATTTTATACACTACCTACTTGAACAAGGCGGCGTAGCCAAGAGGTAAGGCAGCGGTCTGCAAAACCGCAATACCCCGGTTCGAATCCGGGCGCCGCCTCAAATCGGCATTATCAAGATTCATAAAAAATCATTTGATAACTCAACATAACAAATTTATTACGTAGATCTTCATTCGGTTTGCAGAATAAACTTATGTTCCATATAATTCGTAATTTACTACCAATATGTCCGAAAACTATGTTAAGGGGTTTGTAGTGCCTAGTGTCAGATAGTAATCGTGTGGAGTAATTTGAAATTCTTTGTAATTTTGGTAACAATAAAATATTTGTCTATCGCCTGGGTGGCGGAATTGGTAGACGCATTGGACTTAAAATCCAATGGGCCGTAAGGTCCGTGCCGGTTCGAGTCCGGCCCTGGGCACCAATAATTTCAGGGACTTAGAACACATTCCGTATTATATCTTTATTGTTCTATTTTCTCTTGGCTACGGTTTTGGCTACGGTCTTGGGTGAAATTTGCAATTCTTTCGACCGCTTCTTTGAGGGATTGATCAGGATGAGAGTATCTCATTGTCATAGTTAAGGTTGAATGTACAAGAATCTTTGAGACTGCTACAATTTGATGCTTGGCTTTTAAATATTGGGGGTTATAATAATTTGGTTTAAGTAATAAAATCTGATATCAAAGGATATTCCAGATTTAAGAATCCTCTTTATCTTCTTCTTCCCAGTCATCATCTTCGTCGTCAATAAGGTCTTCATCCTCTTCCTCATCCCACAGTTCCTCATCCTCTTCATCTTCCTCCTCCCAATCTTCCTCCTCATCGTCTTTTACTACGATTACAATCTCAGGATTCATATAGTCTCTCCTAATCAATAAATATTCCAAACCATACCTTTTAGCATTGAAAAGTCAAGCTCTCAAAACTAATTTATCCTTAGTTGAAATTTGATAATAAATGACTTTAGTTGACAAACTTACTTGGTTGCTTATTATTTTAACTTATAATTTATTGGGATAAGCCCTATAGCAATTGAGAGGTTAAGGTATGGGGATCTGCCCGGTTGAAGAAGCCGTAGAAGAAATAAAAGATGGAAGAATGGTAATCCTCGTTGACGATGAAGACAGGGAAAACGAGGGTGACCTTGTCGTTGCTGCCGAGTTTGCGAGCCCTGAGGCAATAAATTTTATGGCAAAGCACGGAAGAGGCCTTATTTGCCTTGCCCTCACTCAGGAAAGGGCTAACCAACTCAATCTTTACCCTATAAAGCCAGAAAATAGCCCAGCTCCTCAATATACAGCTTTTACAATTCCGATAGATGCAAGGCGCGGTATTACTACTGGGATATCTGCTTACGATAGAGCATCCACTATTCGTCTGGCTATCTCGGAAGAAGCAAGACCTGAGGAATTTATCCGTCCCGGTCATGTATTCCCGCTTATTTCTAGGCGAGGTGGCGTTCTTGTAAGAGCAGGGCATACAGAAGGCTCTGTGGATATTGCAAGGCTTGCAGGTTTAAAACCGGCTTCTGTGATCTGTGAGATAATGAAGGATGATGGCGATATGGCAAGGCTTCCTGATTTGGAAAGATTTGCCGAGGAGCATAAACTTAAAATTACAACTATCGCAGACCTTATAAGCTACCGCCTTAGAGCCGAGAGGCTTGTAAAAAGGGCAGCAGGGGCCTACTTGCCTACTTCTTACGGTGAATTTAAGGTTATAGTTTATGAAAGTGAGATTGCCCCTCAGCACCATGTAGCACTTGTAAAAGGTGATATTTCCCCAGAAGATGAGGTGCTGGTCAGGGTTCATTCAGAGTGTCTAACAAGTGATGTATTTGGTTCTATGAGATGTGATTGCGGTCCACAAATTCACCAAGCCATCAATACAATTGAAAAAGCGGGGAAAGGGGTTGTTCTCTATATGCGCCAAGAGGGAAGAGGAATAGGATTAGTGAATAAAATTAAAGCCTACGCACTCCAAGATGATGGATTTGACACGGTAGAAGCTAACGAAGTGCTTGGTTTTAAGCCAGATCTTAGGGATTATGGGATTGGTGCGCAGATTCTTTTAGACATAGGGGTTAGAAAAATGAAGCTTCTTACTAATAATCCACGAAAGGTAAAGGGACTTGAGGGATTTGGACTTCAGATAGTTGAGCGAGTTCCACTAGAGATCGAACCTAATGGTACAAATTCAAAGTATTTAAAGGTAAAGAAGGACAAGCTTGGACATATTCTTTCTATGGTTGACTGAAGGTGAGGAACCAAATGACTAGAATCTATGAAGGTAAACTTGATGGAAAGGGGCTTAAATTTGCAATAGTAGTTAGTCGATTTAACAATTTTATAACAGAACGTATGGTTGAAGGCGCACTGGATGTGCTTATAAGACACAATGTTTCTGAGGGTGATATTGATATAATAAAGGTTCCGGGGTCATTTGAAATTCCTCTAGGCGTAAAAAAAGCTGTAAAGTCAAATAAATATGACGCTGTCATAGCAATAGGAGCAATCATAAGGGGTGAAACGCCACATTTTGATTATCTTTCCTCTGAAATCACAAAAGGGCTTGCCGGAATCAGCCTTGAGTATGATATACCTGTTGCATTTGGTGTTATTACAACTGAAACACTAGAACAGGCGATAGAGAGGGCCGGAAGCAAGGCCGGAAATCGTGGTGGAGAAGCAGCCCTTTCTGCAATAGAAATGGCAAATCTAGGAAGAGTGCTTTCTCAAAAAAGATAGTATGCGGTTATGGGTAAAAGGAGACGTGCAAGGGAAAATACTCTTCAATTTCTATACCAGTACGACACCCTCAAAGAATCCTCTTCTCAAGGGGTAAGCACAGACGATGTACTCGGGCTTTTTTGGGCAACTAAGGAATCAGATGTAGAAGAAGAGGTGAGGGAATTTTCAAACAGGCTTATTACTGGGGCATGTAAGAATATTGAGGGGATTGACGACATTATAAATCGCTACTCTGAACACTGGCGCCTTTCTCGGATGTCAACAATCGATAGAAATATCCTTCGTATGGCAATTTATGAGCTTGTTTATTTGAGGGATATTCCTCCCCCAGTTACCATTAATGAAGCCGTCGAGCTTGCCAAGAAATATGGCACTGAAGAATCAGGTGCTTTTGTTAACGGAATTCTGGATAGAATCCGAGTAGCCCTAGATAAAGGGGAGGTCGAATATGATAAAAGAAGCGATAGCTAAGGTCGCAGAACGAATAGACCTCGAAGAAAAAGAAATGGCTCAAGTTATGGAAAACATGATGGGTGGAACTGCATCGCCAAGCCAGATGGCGGCTTTTCTAATGGGACTCAGGATGAAGGGAGAAACAGTTTCTGAGATCACTGGGGCTGCAAAAGTAATGAGGGATAAGGCAACAAAAATAAGATCCAATCACTCTGTAGTAATTGACCTTTGTGGCACTGGTGGTGATCAGCAGGGAACCTTCAATGTATCAACTGTAGCTTCATTCATAGCAGCAGGAGCAGGCGCACCTGTTGCAAAACATGGAAACCGTTCTGTATCTAGTCAGGTAGGAAGCGCAGACGTTTTAGAGGATCTTGGAATAAACATCAATCTCTCTCCAAAGGGTGCTGAACAGTGTTTAAATGAAATAGGGATTGTGTTTCTTTTTGCCCCGGTTTACCATCCGGCAATGAAAAATGTTTCGCAACTAAGGAAGGACATTGGGGTAAGGACTATTTTCAATGTACTTGGGCCACTCACAAATCCAGCCGATGTTAAGCACCAGGTTATGGGGGTATACTCTGAGGTTTTGGTAGAGCCTATGGCAAAGGTTCTTAGAAATCTGGGATACATAAGAGCTATGGTAGTTCACGGAGCGGATAGGTTAGATGAGATTACCGTATCTGGAAAAACTCAAATAGCAGAGCTTAAAGACGGTATGATTAGAATGTATCAGTTTGATCCTGCTGACTTAGGGTTTAAAAGAAGAAAACTCGAAGAGCTAAAGGGCGGAAACGCTAGAGAGAATGCAAAGATCCTTCTTTCAATTCTTAATGGAGAAGAAAGGGAAGCAAAAAGGGAGATAGCTGTGCTAAATGCGGCGGCTGGGATTCTAGTCTCTGGTGCCGCTGTGGAGATAAAGGAAGCAATAGCTATGGCGGAGGATTCTATTGACAGCTCTAAGGCTTTAAAAAAGCTTAATGATCTAACCAGGTATACAAGAAACTGGAGTGATTGAATCAAACCGATTTCGGATCAGCCACTAAGAAACAAAGTTAGAATTCAGGAGCCAGAAGCCAGAATTCAGAAGATAACCTGCTTCTAATTGTTGTATTCTGACTTCTGGATTCTGTTTTTGTGGCTGAATCGTTACAAAAATGATACTCGATGAGATTCTTCAAAATAAGAGGATTGAAGTCGAAGAGGCGAAGAGGACTTATCCCTTTGAACTTCTTACTTCTCAACTTGAAAAGACCCAAGTGCCAAAAAATTTCTTTGAAGCGATAAAACCAGATGAAAAAGTGAAGATTATCGCTGAGGTTAAATGTGCTTCGCCGTCAAAAGGAATTCTCAGGGAACATTTTAATCCAATTGAGATCGCAAGGAGCTATAAGGAAGGTGGAGCTTCTGCGATATCCGTCCTCACGGATAGAAGGTATTTTAAGGGTGACCTAACTCATCTCCGTGATGTAAGTAATACGGTTTCGATTCCACTTTTAAGAAAGGATTTTATTATAGACCCGTATCAGATTTACGAGGCTCGGTATTATGGAGCGGATGCAGTTCTCTTAATTGCTGCTGCGCTTGATACAAGGACAATAACTGAGCTCTTGAGTCTAACTTGCTCCTTGGGTATGAATGCCATTGTAGAGGTACACGATGAAGAAGAGTTGGAAAGAGCACTTCTAGCTGAAAGCAAAATCATCGGGATAAATAACAGGGACTTAAAAAAATTTACTGTTAGCCTCGATGTTTCAATAAGACTTTCAAGGTTGATACCAGACGGCAAAATAGTGGTGAGCGAAAGCGGGTTTACATCAAGCGAAGAAATTAAGAGACTAAAAAATGAAGGGATTCGTGTCTTTCTTATAGGTGAGACATTTATGAAAGCAACCGACCCAGGAGAAGAACTCAGGGCCATGCTAGCTGAGTGCAATTAGCAAATTGATTTTGGAATAATCCCTCTCCGAATGTTCAGAAAAAGCTAAGGAGCTCCAAACATCTTTTATTGTTGCCTTATCTCTTTTACCATTTTAAGTAAATAATTATGCAACGATGAACTATTCTGTTTCAGAGGGCAAATGGAGGGCTAAAGCCCTCCGCTACTTGTAGGGAAGTGTAGTGGAATCCTTCAGGATTCCAAGTTTTGCCTTTATTCATAGATATAATATGAGCACAAGAAATCTAGTTAAGATTTTTAATCCAAAATCCATTGCATTAATAGTTGCAAGCGATACAAGTGGAAAGCTTGGGTATACACTCTTTCGTAACTTAAATCAGGGTGGATTTAAGAGCCTGATTCACCAAGTAGCAAAGGTGTGAGAGAGGGCAAAATATATCCAGCTTGGCTTATGCAACATAGCCTTATAATTTTTTTTGGTAATTATACACAGCTTTCTTCAATAGATTAATTTAAGTCTATGTAAGATGTCAGAAAATAGGACATTAATCCGTGACGTTCAGCCTTAATTGTATTGTAATTTTAGAAAATAGTTGTTGGCATGTATTTTGATTAATAAATTTGTAGAAGATTGCAATACTAAACGGTTTATGTTAAAAGAATGAATCAATAAATAGCTTGAGAGGGTAAAATGGCTGATTATGGCTTTCTCTATGTTATTGATACCTCTTATCATACCGAAAGGCAGGTATATCAGGTAAACATTGGGTATATGGACAGGGATGAAGAAGTAAAAGGTCGTTTCATAACGATTAATATCGTAGTAAACATCCCAAATCACAAGATAGGTGAAAATACAATTAAAGAACTTGCTCTTGCTAAAGCAAGGAAGTTGCTAGAGTTGGCTTCCAAAGCACCTGAAGGAGAAAAGTAAAGCTGCCCTCCCGCTATATTTGAGGGGGATGAAATTATCACAGAAGTAAAAACACGCTTATATTCTAGAGTAAATAAGACTCATGTCATCGTGGTATTAGTTTATCAGTGGGGTCTAATAGGTATTATTGTCTCCTACATATTATCTCTCTCATAGTTTGTATCAGCGTCTCTTCGGGGGTTTTATCCGTTCTTACAACGATATGCATCTCTCTTGGAAGCTCATTCGGTTCTTCAAATCCCTCTTTAAATTTTTCAAATATCTCCCACCTTCCGTTAGAGATAGACCTCTCTTTCCTCTGCCTTTCTAGAAGCCTTTTCCTTATGGCTCCCTCATCTGCTTTTGTTTGGATGAAGTAAAATGCTACCCCAAGAGCCTGTGCCTCGTGAAGAACAACTTCCCTGAATCCCCTTTTCGAAAAACTCGCATCGAGTATAACAGTTTTCCCTGATTCGACAACCCTTCTTCCTCTATTTAATAACTCTCTATAGGTTATGTCAGTAATATTTGGAGTGTAAATCCCTTTATCAAATTCCTCATATCTTCTTTCAGTTGGTTCCACACCCATTATTTCTTTTCTAACTTCATCTGAAGAGATAACCCTACAAGAAAGCTGTTCAGATAGTGCCTGAGCAAGTGAACTCTTTCCGGTTCCTATAAGACCAAAGGTTACTACGAGAGCAGGTCTCGAGCCAAAAAGCGCATATCTTAGAGCGAGTCTAAAATACCTTTTTGCTTTATCCTGAGAAGCCTCTCTTTCTTCACTGGGAATCTCCGGTTCAGTGCTTCTTATGCTTTCTACTTTACCTCTTACATAAGCCCTATAGCATTTGTAAAAATCAATTACCTCGAAAACCGTTTCGTCTTCCATCCTTTTTGAAATTTCATGCACGATAAAATTTGCAAGCTCGCTATAACCGTTAAAATCTAAATCCATTGCTACAAAAGCGATATCTGAAGCGATATCTATGTATCTAAATCTCTCATTAAATTCTATGCAGTCATAGATGCAAACGCCTTGAGGGCTCAGGTTTATATGCTCAAGATGAAGGTCGCCATGACAGTCTCTAATAAATCCCCTATGTATTCTCTCATTAAAAAGATGGGATTTCCTTTCAAAAAAGTTGTTGTTATAGAACTTAATAGCATCGTATGTTGGCTTTGAAATCGTCTTCCCGATAAACCTCTCTGAAAGGGAAAAATTCTCATCAATGTTTATCCTGATCCTTTCTGGTCTACCAAAATCGCTTATAAACTTGGTAACTGGCAGTTTGTTGTAAAACTCAACCAGTTTTTCTATAACGCTCAGCAAATCATCTTTTGTAACCCTTCCCCTTGTAAGGAGGTTTTTAAGAAAATACCTCTCAGGTAGCCTTCTCATCTTTACAGTGTATTCAACCGTTTCGTCTCCTTTTCCAAAAACAAAATCACCGTCTCGGATGGAAATTTCTTCCACACCTAGGTATGCCTCGCATATCCTCGTATTCAGTTCAACCTCTTTTTCACAGTAGTATTTTCTCTTATCAAGGGTTGAAAAATCTAAAAAACCAAAATTCACAGGTTTCTTTATTTTGTATACATAAGGGGGTACTATAAAGACATGAGATGCATGGGTCTGTACGTGTTTTACATATCTTGGCTTATGAGGGTAAGAGGATGGATTTAAAAGAAATTCGATTAGTCGAGAGCCCTCTTTTTCCTTATCCATTTATTGTCTACGGCTTAAGAGCCAATACTGAACAATGAGATTCTTGAATTACCTTTTCCGTTACACTACCTAAAATGAGCCTTTTGATCCCTTTTCTACCATGTGTATTAATTACTATTAAGTCGGTATTCTTACTAGATGCGTGATTAACTATAGAAAGAGCGGGGTTTAAGCCCTGAATCACCTCTGTTTTAATTTCCGATTTTATTCCAAGTTTGAGCTTTATCTCCTCAACCCTCTTCGCAAGCTCGTTAGAAGCGAACATTGTTAGATTTTCTAGGAGATTGTAAGGAATTTCAAAATCATAGCTTTCTAATCTAACAACGTACACTACTGAAATATTAGCGCTTGCTTCCTCTCCAAGATTGATTGCGTAATTGAGGGCAGAGTCGATTTTTTCAGATATGTCATAAGGGACAAGAATGTTTTTTATTTCCACGGTGCTTTTCTCATCCCTCTTCTTTACTGAAAGAACAGGTATATCGGATTTCCTAAGAACCTTAAGCGTTGTGCTTCCGATAAGCACCCTATCTATCAGTCCAAGTCCGCGTTTTCCCATAACTATAAGGTCAGATTTTTCACCGCGGGCGATTTCAACGATGTCCTTAGCCGGTTCTCCTTTTATAACCCTTCCATTGAAACGAAGTCCTTGAGAAGCTAATTCGTTTTCAATAGAGTTTAGCTTTGATTTATGATGTTTCTCAGCCTGTTCCATCAGGCTAAAGAATAGCTCGCTTTCAAAATGTGGGTAATTCAAGTACATAGACATTATAGGCATTACGCTTACATAAACACCCGTTATCCCAGAGCCGAATTTCTTAGCGAGAAATACAGCATATTTAAGTGCCTCATCGGATTCCTTTGAACCATCATAAGCCCAGAGAATCTTTTGTATCTTCATTACTACCTCCTCCCGTAGTATGCAACAATTTTCTAATAAAATTAAGGACTTTGTTTTAAGGTTTTTTAGAAGCGCTTCGCCAGTTGACGGTATTTGAGGTTCCACAGGGTTCACAATAGGCTTTAGCGTTCGAAGGTTTGCGGGAAGGATTAAGGGGTCATCGTAATAACAGGAGAAGCTGATTCCTGAATAACCTTCTCAGCAACACTGCCAATAAAATCCTCTTTCAGCTTTCCACCGCCATAGCTCATCATAACTATTAAATCTATATCCCCTTCGTTAGCAAATCCTACTATGCCCCTCCAAGCATTCTTGGCAACCTCTACGGAAGCCTCGATATTTTCTTTTATTTTTACCTTCCCCATACTCTCAACGATCTCTCTATAGGCAAACCCCCTCATCTGTTCGACTATTTCGGGCGGAAATGCATGCTCCCCAACCTCAACGATGTTGAGTAGATAAATCGTAGCGCCGAATACCTCTGATAACTCAACTGCGTAATTTAGATCTTTTGATAGCACGTGAGATAGGTCTGTGGGTACTAATATCCTTTTTATCTCCAAACTCTTCCCATCTCCCCTAGCGGTTAATACCGGTAGCGTAGAACTCCTAAGAACCTTTAGTGCAGTGCCTCCGAGGATAGACCTCTCAAATGCTCTTCCCTTCCCCAAAGCTATAAGGTCTACTTTCTCTCTATCAGCTACTTTTAGAATCTGTCTATAGGGAATGCCACTCGTTATTTCTATCTTAAAGTTTATTCCTTTTTCCTTGAAATCTTTCCCGATATCCTCAAGTACTTTCCTCTCTTTTGTAGTAGTTTCCTCAATCCATTTAGCAAATCTCTGCTTTTCATCTGGAGGAAACTTTTCTGCTACATCATAGTAATCAGGTATTACTAAAAGGCTTAATATTTGCGCCTTCAACTTTTTGGCCATAAGTTCTGCGTGCTTAAGTGCTTGGATTGAGTCTTTAGACCCATCAGAAGCCCATAGTATTTTATGAATCATAATAAGGCCTCCCTTCTGCTTTTATTATTTTCTTTAACCCGTTTTTAATTACAATCTATTTAAAACTTCTTTCTTTGTTTTATTGTTCGTTCTGCTTCAAGCCAATCGTCAATATCTCTGCCGTGTTGTTTTCCTCTTTTTTCGTGTATCTCATAAGCCTTCTTCTCAATCATTTCGTGAAGTGATTCTATCTCTTGCCCGGCTTTTTCTTTAGGTTTTTTTGGCACTTTCTCTCTTGCTTTTGCCATTATATACCTCCTTAGTCTAAACCCACAAGTATTTCTATCATGAGAATAGATATTATCTAACTAACTTGTGCAATCATTTCAGAATCTGCTCTTTTTACAAATTGCTTAAAATGAGCATAAGAGCAAGACTCTAAAAACAGGGAGCTTCGTTTGCAAAAGCCCCCATTTTATAAATGGTCTTATTTAACCTCTACTTTAATTTCTTTTGGCTTTGCTTCTTCAGCTTTCGGTAGGTGTATCTCGAGTATTCCATTCTTAAAACTCGCTTTTATTTTTTCTGCCTGCACTTTAGCTGGTAGATTCAACGATCTCGAAAAACTGCCATATGACCTTTCTGAGTAATAGTAGTCTTCCTCTTTTACCTCTTCTTCCTTCTTCATTTCACCCTTGATGGTAAGCATGTTGTCCGAGAGAGAGATACTTATATTCTCCTTTTCAACACCGGGAATCTCGGCCTTTACCACTATCTCATCCTTTTTGTCGAACATATCAACTGATGGAGAGATTTCTTCTAGTTCTCTAAGTCTTCTCAACCTGGGGAATTTTCTCCACATACGTGGCAGGAAAGGTTCTTCAAAAAAATCTTCAAACCACCTTTCAATTTCCTTTGGGGGTGACCATTTCATAAGTGCCATGATATTTACCTCCTATTTTTAGTCTTTACTTATTATTTATATGCAAATGCTATGCCAATTGTAAATAGATTAATTAAATAGTGGTAAGAGGAAGTTTAGGCTACATATCAAATTAAACACTGTGTCAGGTGTCAGGAAATTGGACAATGATTTAACTTGATAGTTCCCTCTCATCGCGGGAGCGAAGCGATCTCGTCTTTTTGGGATTGCTTCGTCGCGGAGTCTATCCTGAGCACTTCGGCTTCGCTCAGGACAGGCTCAGGCGAATGTGCGAACGGTAATTAAACCAACCCGTTCACCCTGAGCCTGTCGAAGGGTGAACAACCCCTCGGAGTTTAGCTTTTTTTAACTGAAAAAAAAGATCTATTGTCTTTTATAGATTTATGTTCTATATTAACATTAGCAAATAAATAAACTGCTTTGATTTCAGAGCAATGGGTGTAAAATAGGAGAAGAGTAAAAGCTAAAATATAATCAGTGAGGACTCAGTAAGAGCTAATTGTGTTCTAGACAAGCCCCTTAGATTTTAAATCAATTCTTTCCTACTAAAGAGCCTATCTATATTATTTCCTTTAGATATTCCTGGAAGAGTATAGGTAGTGTAAAAGGCATAAGATGAGATAAAGGTATTTATGGATAAAATGGGTAATACGCAGTAAAAATAATTAAAGGAGGTGAAATACCATGAAGAAGGTATTTCTTTCGTCATTGTTATGTAGTTGTTTTTTGGTAATTTCGGTTGTATTGTGGACAGGTAAAGCATATGCGCCGCCTCCAGGTTGTGCACCCGTAGCAAATCAACTTAATATTTGCACAAATAATTTAGATCTGTGCACTGTTAGTTTAACCACCTGCAACGCTGATCTCGAAGCATGTGTGGCAGAGTCTCAGATCTTCCCTGGTGACGGAGTTGGTAATGATATTTTCGATCCCGACTTACCTGGCCACGGCCCGGCGTTGAGTTACTCGCAACCTGGCACTCCTGATGGCACGTTCACGGATGACAATACAGGGTTAATGTGGGAGATAAAGGATGATGCGGGCGGCATCCATGATAAGGACACCACATATACTTGGACT
>LDXN01000042.1 GCA_001443445.1 Candidatus Dadabacteria bacterium CSP1-2
TAAACCCCATTACCCAATATTGTTAATGCTTTGCCACAAAGACACTAAGACACAAAGTTTTTCTTTAGGGATTGGGAATTAGGCATAAGTAGTTGAACACCCATAATTCCCGATCCTGAATCCCTAATTCTTCTCTTAGTGCCTTGGTGCCTTAGTGGCTGAAAGTTACTCAATTTTTATGACGAAATCCTCTATTACTGGATTTGAAAGAAGTTTTTTGCACATCTCTTCTACTCGTTCTCTTACTTTCTGCTCGCTTTCGTCTTTCACTGTTAGCTCTATTAATTTACCGATTCGGGTTTCTTGTACCTCAAGATAACCAAGGTTATGGAGTGCCCCAAGAACCGTTTTCCCCTGTGGATCGAGAACCACTGCCTTTAGTTTTACTTCTACTTTAACTCTAAACACTCTCATCATCTAATACCGTTTTCATCTTGAAATATGCCAACAATAATGAGATTGCCACGCCCCCTTTTTATTACCATTTCTCCCACACTGCGGGAGAAATACTGCAGGTGGCTCGCAATGACAATTATACAAAGTTATTCGGTCAACATTTGCCTCCTAGGATTTCAATAAGTCTTTCGAGTTCATCCTTTGAATAATACTCTATTTCAATCTTTCCTTCGCCGCCTTTATCTATAATTTTAACCTGGGTACCAAGGGCTTTTTTGAGTTCATCTGTTAGGTGTTTGATAAAGGGGTCAACATCATGGGGCTTGATTGATGCTTGCTTATCCCCTAATAATTTCTGAACAAGCTTTTCAGTTTTTCTTACGGAGAGTTTCTCTTTTCTAATAGCTTCAAGAACCTCTTTCATTTTATTTGGAGATTCTAAGCCCAGGAGTGCTCTGGCATGACCTGCAGTAATTTCGCCTTTAATTAGAGCCTCTCTAACCTCCTCAGGAAGCTTGAGAAGTCTAAGTTGATTTGTTATAGTAGACCGCTCTTTTCCGATTCTTTTTGATATCTCCTCATGAGTGAGGCCAAAATCTTCAATGAGTTGGTCGTAAGCAGTAGCCTCTTCTATGGGGTTTAGATCCTCTCTTTGAAGGTTTTCAACAAGTGCTAACTCTAGGGCCTCTCTGTCAGATGCATCCTTTATTATTACTGGGACTTTAGTAAGGCCAACTCTTTGTGCAGCTCTCCACCTTCTTTCACCGACAATGATTTCATAGGCATTCATGTTCTTTCTCACAACAATAGGCTGTATAATCCCCTTTTCTTGTATTGACACTGCAAGCTCGTTTATGGCTTCTTCATCAAAATCCTTTCTTGGTTGATATGTGTTTGGTCTTATCTCATCAATGCCCAAGATCACATAACCCTGCCCAACTTTTTCAGTAGGAATAAGAGCATCAAGCCCCTTACCTAAGACGCTCTTTTTCAAAGTAATTGTCCTCCATTTCTTTCTATAATCTCTTTAGCAAGAGAAATGTAACTCATAGCTCCCATCGATTTTTCATCGTATAAAATTATGGGTTTTCCATGGCTAGGTGATTCAGCGAGCCTAACGTTTCTGGGAATTATAGTCTTAAAAACCTGGTCTTTAAAAAAGTCTCTTACTTCGTTTGCTACCATGTGGCAGAGTTTGTTTCTCGAATCAAATATTGTAAGCAAATAACCTTCAACCTCAAGCTCTGGGTTTAATCTCTGCTTGATGAGTGAAAGTGTACGTTTTAGTTGTCCAAGCCCTTCCATTGCATAGTATTCACACTGAACTGGTATAAGAACGGAATGGGCGGCTGTTAATGCGTTTACTGTTAGAAGGCTAAGCGAAGGTGGGCAGTCAATTAGTATGAAATCGTATTCATCAACTATCGGCTTTATTGCTTCTTTTAACCTCCCCTCCCTTCCTTCAAGGTTTATAAGCTCAATTTCTGCTCCTGTGAGGTCAGGATTTGATGGTGAGACTCTGAGGTAACCTTTTATACCTTCATGTTGCACTTCTATAATTGTCTCTTTTATATTTACATCACCGATTATAGCATGGTATATACTCTTTTCAATTTTTTCTTTGTCTATTCCGATACCACTTGTTGCATTACCCTGTGGGTCAAAATCAATAAGAAGTGTCCTCCTATGTGTGGACGCAAGTGATGCTGCGAGATTCACTGCAGTTGTTGTTTTTCCTACTCCGCCTTTCTGGTTAGCTACAGATATTATTTTTCCCATTACCTATGACCTTGATGATAAACCCTCTAAATATTTACGTCAACCTTTAATCGGGAGTTTCATATAATGAGTTCATAGAAGGATTTGTCATCTTATTTTTTTAGATTATGCATTCAAGTTTATCATAACTATAAGAAAAAAATTAAAGCTAAAAAGAAAAAGTATTGCATCGTTTCAAATAAAAATTTATAATTTAAGTGAGTAAACAAACCTTCAACCCTAAAGGGTCTTTGTCAAGGGAGATATTGGGTGTTGGGGTGGAGATAGAAGGAGGTAGAAAACGTAAGATAAATTTTTTATTTTACGTTTTTCTCTCGCGTGGTAATTATAGGAATTAAGTAGATTTTGTTTATTTACTAATAAGCTGATTTACTACGGAGGTAACATCACAATGAGGGAAGGAAGAAAGCTTTCATCTATTATAAGAGATAAGTTACATCCTGAGAAATTTCAGGAACTTCATTGGGAGGGAAGTTTTGACGACTACCTAGAAATGGTTCATAGGAATCCGAAGGTTGCCCGTACTGCTTTTCAAAGGCTCTATGACATGATTCTTTCTTTTGGTATGGGAGAATACACGGAGTTTAGACAGAAGGTGATTCACTACAAAATCTTTGACGATCCGATTTCACACGGTAAAGATGCGATCTTTGGACTTGATAAGTATTTGATGAAGCTTGTTGATGTGATTAAAGCGGCTGCACGTGGCTACGGCCCGGAAAGAAGGATCATCCTACTTCATGGACCAGTTGGAAGTTCAAAGAGTACGCTTGTGAGGCTTTTTAAAAAGGGACTCGAAGATTACTCAATGACCCCGGATGGGGCTATATATTCTTTTTATTGGCAGATGGTAAATGAGGATGACTCTATAGAAAAGGTTAATTGTCCGATGCACGAAGATCCACTAAGGCTTATCCCTGAGGGTGTTAGAGGCAGCATTTTAACTGAAGTAAATCACGGAAGAAGCGAGGAGGAATTTATAAGGGTAGAAGGAGACCTCTGCCCTGTATGTAGGTTTTACTACAATGCGCTTATGGATAAATATAAAGGTGATTGGGAAAGGATCATTTCTAATGTGAGGGTGAAAAAGCTTACTCTCTCAGAAAAGGATAGGGTTGGTATCGGAACCTTCCAGCCAAAAGATGAGAAGAATCAGGACTCAACTGAACTGACCGGGGACATTAATTATAGAAAGATCGCTCTATATGGTTCTGACTCGGATCCAAGGGCTTTTAATTTTGATGGAGAACTAAATGTTGCAAATCGTGGTATCGTTGAGTTTATCGAGGTTTTAAAACTCGATGTCGCATTTCTTTACGATCTTCTTGGTGCAACTCAGGAGCACAAGATTAAGCCAAAGAAATTTTCCCAGGTAGATATAGATGAGGTAATAATTGGGCACACTAATGAACCTGAATACAAAAAGCTTCTAAATAACGAATACATGGAGGCTTTGAGAGACCGTACAATAAAGATTGATGTTCCTTATATAACTAAGCTCTCAGATGAGATAAAGATTTATCAAAGGGATTTTAATTCTGAGAGAATAAAGGGAAAACATATTGCGCCGCATACGCTTGAGATTGCTTCTATGTGGACTGTACTCACCCGCCTTGAAGAACCTAAAAAGGCCGGAATCACGCTTATGCAAAAACTTAAACTCTACGACGGGAAGCTGATTCCCGGTTTTACTGAAGACACAATAAGGGAACTAAAAAAGGAATCTGAACGAGAAGGAATGGAGGGAATATCACCAAGATACATTCAGGATAAGATCTCAAAAGCGCTAGTAAGCGATGTAAGTAGGAAGTGTGTAAATCCATTCATGGTTATAAGTGAGATTGAAGGCGGTCTTGTTCATCACTCTCTTATATCAAGTGAGGCTCAGAGAAGAAGATTTAAAGAGCTTCTTACTTTAGTGAGACAGGAGTATGAGGAAATAATTAAAAATGAGGTACAGCGCGCTATTGCCGCTGATGAAGAAGCAATTGCAAGGCTCTTTGGAAACTATATTGACAATGTAAAGGCCTATATAAGAAAGGAGAAGATTAAGAATCCGTTCACGGGCGAAGACGAGGAACCAGAGGAGAGGCTTATGCGTTCAATTGAAGATAAGATAGACATTCCTGAGTCGAGAAAGGATGATTTTAGAAGAGAGGTAATGAACTACATTGCCGCACTGGCCCTTGAAGGAAAGAGGTTTGACTATAAATCTAACGAAAGACTTAGGCGAGCGCTGGAGCTCAAGCTATTTGAGGACCAAAAGGACTCGATTAAGCTGACAAGTCTTGTGACTAATGTTATTGATAAAGCAACGCAGGAAAAGATTGATATTGTAAAGAGTAGGTTAATACGAGACTATGGATACTGTGAATCCTGTTCGTCGGATGTTCTCACATATGTAGCAAGCATATTTGCACGAGGGGATATAAAAGAACATAGAGAGCATAGGAGATAGATTAGAAAAGCAAATTCCAAATAACAAATCTCAAATCCAAATTTTTTGCAATTTGGGCTTTGAACGTGTTTGTGATTTGATGCTTGAGATTTAGAATTTGTTTGCAATATGGAGGCATAAGTGTCTCTAAGAATTGAACAGGACTGGGGACGATTTAGAGAAATCGTAAGAGGGAAAATTAAACAGAATCTTAGAAGGTACATTGTACGATCCGAGCTAATCGGGAAGAAGGGAAAGGACCTTGTTAGTATACCTGTACCACAGATTGAGATTCCTCATTTTGTTCATGCCCTTGAGAGATCGGGAGGCGTAGGCCAGGGTGACGGAGACTTAGGAACACCTGTTGGAATAGGCGAGCATGAAGGAGATAGACATGCTGGTAATCAACCAGGTGAGCACATACTTGAGGTTGAGATTACACTTGAGGAGCTCGCAAGAATTTTAGGAGAGGAGCTTGAGCTTCCTAACATAGAGCCGCGTGGTAAAAAGAATATCAAATCTTTTTCGGGAAAATACTCGGATATTCACACAGCCGGCCCTGAATCCCTGAGGCACGCTAAACGTACCTTCAAGGAGGCGCTAAAACGCCAGATTATCTCTGGTTCTTATGATAATGTAGATCCTGTAATTATCCCGGTCACGGAAGATAAACGTTACAAGGCTAGAGAACCTGTAGAGCAGCCTGCTTTTAATACTGTCGTCATTTATATGATGGATGTTAGCGGTTCTATGGGATCGGAGCAGAAGGAAATCGTAAGGGTAGAATCATTTTGGATAGATAGTTGGCTTAGATATCAATATAAGGATATCGAGACAAAATATATTGTGCACGATGCCGTAGCACGCGAGGTTGACCGTGATACATTTTTCCGCGTCAGGGAAAGCGGCGGTACTATAATTTCCTCTGCATATAAGCTTTTTCGGAAAATAATAGATGAGCGTTATCCTCATGAGGAGTGGAACGTTTATGCCTTTCACTTCTCTGACGGCGACAACTGGTCTCGTGACGATACTCATGAGTGTATTGAAATACTGGAGGAAAGCCTTCTTCCCTGGATTAATCTTTTCTGCTATGGGCAGGTTGAAAGCCCATATGGAAGCGGTCAGTTCTATTATGATTTGGAGGATCATCTTGGAGAGAAAGAAACCCTTGTGCTATCTAAAATCCCAAACAAGGATGCAGTGTATGACTCGATAAAGAAGTTTCTTGCAAAGGGTAGGTAATGGCTTCTACAGATCTTAAACAGCATATAGAGGAAATAGAAAAGCGTGCGCATGAGTACGAGCTTGATTTTTTTGATGTGGTCTTTGAGGTGATTGATTTTGAAGAGATGAATATGCTTGCCTCATACAGCGGTTTCCCTGTGAGGTATACTCACTGGCGCTTCGGAATGGAGTATGAAAAGATTTCAAAAAGCTACTCCTACGGCCTCCATAAGATATATGAAATGGTAATAAATAATGATCCAGCTTATGCCTACTTGCTTAAGGGTAACACGGATATAGACCAGAAGCTCGTAATAGCCCATGTCTACGCTCATTCTGATTTTTTTAAGAATAACTTTTGGTTCTCAGTTACCAATAGGAAAATGCTTAATGAAATGGCCAACCACGCTGTAAAAATAAGTCGGTATATTGATAAATATGGCTACGAGGAGGTTGAGGGGTTTGTAGATATTTGCCTTTCAATCGAAGACCTTATTGATATTCACTCACCCTTTATAAAACGTCAGTTTGCTGTTAAGAGCTTTCTTGAAGAGGACGAGGATGGAAGAAAACCAATCTCTAAACTCAGGAGTCCAAACGAATATTTAGAAGATTATATCAATCCTCCTGATTTTATAGAATGGCAGAGGAAGAAGTCGGAGGATGAGAAAATTAAAAAGGAGAAATTCCCCGAGTCTCCCAAACGAGATGTGCTTTTTTTTCTCGTAGAAAATGCAGAACTCGAAGAATGGCAAAGGGATGTGCTCTCTATGATTCGAGAGGAAAGCTACTACTATGCCCCACAGATGCAGACAAGGATCATGAATGAAGGATGGGCAGCATACTGGCATTCAAAGATTTTGACTGAGAAGATCGTTACTGATACCGAAATCATAGATTATGCAGACCATCATGCAGGAACACTTGCAGGTAGAGCTGGTTCGATTAACCCATATAAGCTTGGAATGGAGCTTTTTAGAGACATCGAGGATAGATGGAACAAAGGAAAGTTTGGAAAAGAGTACGAGGAGTGCAATGACATTGAGGCGAAAAGAAAATGGGAAGTGAAGCTTGGGCTTGGGAGAGATAAGATATTCGAGGTAAGAAGGCTTTATAATGACGTGACTTTTATTGACGAATTTCTTACAGAGGATTTCTGCAGAGAACATAAGCTTTTTACCTACGCTTATAATAGGTCTACTAATATGTATGAGATTGAAAGCCGAGATTTCAAAAAGATAAAAGAAAAACTCCTTTTTCTCCTTACAAACTGCGGTAGACCAATAATAGAGGTTATAGATGGAAACTATATGAATCGAGGTGAGCTTTATCTTGCTCATAAGCACGAAGGAGTGGAATTAAAACTTGACTGGGCAAAGGATGTTTTAAAGCATATGTTTAAACTCTGGAGACGTCCTGTTCACCTTGAGACAGTTATAGATGGGAAAGTAAGGGTATTTACTGCCGACGGGGGAAAGAAGGGAAAAGAGGTAGAGATTGAGTCTTTTTTGGTTAGATAAATTTACTCAATATTCTGCGCTTGCTCCCTCATCTTTTCAATTTCGGAACGGAGCTCTACAATAAGGTGTGAAATCTCGGCATCCTTAGATTTTGCCGATATTGTCCCTGCTTCTCTATTCATTTCTTGTAGGAGAAAATCAAGCTCTCTGCCAATTGAGCCATCTTTATTAAAAGTCTCTTTAAATTTATTTATATGGGCTTTAAGTCTCACGGTTTCTTCAGTGATGTCACTTCTATCAGCTAAAATAGCAACCTCTTGATAAAGCCTGGTCTCATCAATCTCTATCTCATTTAGGAGTTCCTTTATACGCCCTCTTAGTTTTTCTGCGAGCTCTTTAGTGAAGTTTTCCCTTTTTGCTTCGATCTTCCCTGTTAGCCTTTCAGCTATTAGTGTCCTCTGTTTCAAATCCTTTTCAAGCTTCTTACCCTCATGTTTTCTCATTTCATCTAGTTTTTTTAACGCCTCTCTAAGGGCTTTTTCAATATCATCATGATGCTCTTTACTAAGAGCCTTTTTTTCTTCGAAAGAGAAAAATTCTTTGACCATCAGTATATGTTCAATCTTTATTTTTTCTTTTATACCCAATTCTTTTTTTAACCTTTCAAGTGTACTGCGAAATTCCTTTGCAAGTTTCGTATTTATGACGGGGGATTTATTCTTTAATCCCTCAGCCACAATCGTAATTCTTACTTTTCCACGTGACATAAATTCTTTTGCAATCTCAATAAGGCTAGGTTCGAAAGAGGATATTGCTTCGGGCAGTTGAAAATTAATATCCAAAAACCTGTGGTTTTCTGACCTTGCTTCAACGCTGACCTTACCGAAATCAGTTTCAACTCCACCCCTTCCAAATCCTGTCATGCTTTTCATGTAATTTGTTCCTAACTATTTAGCCACTAATCAACACGAATTTACACGATTAATAATGATGCACGATATATGATGCATAAATTTAAATACGTCCTTTATTCTCCATCGTGCATCCTGGATCTTGTATCCTGCTTCCTACTTATTCCCATTCGCGTTCATATGTGTAAATTAGCTTCGCTGATAGTGCCCTGCCTACTACCCGCACTATTAGTGGTTGAATATTTACTTTAGTTCCTTTCCTAAATAAAAAATATATTTCTCTCTTAACGTCTTCATTAATCTTTTTATTTCTTCACTTCTATAATCTGGGTATGTCCAATCAAGTGACTGATATTCTTTATTTCTATATACAAGTGTTAGATCTGCATACACTCCTTTTCCCAAATAAGGTCGGTGATAGTATCCTTTACCTGTCGCAAGAATCAAGTGCTCTTGAGCAATATAGCCGGGGTCAATATTTATATTTCTTCTATTTTGAACGGTGTATATTTTTTCAAGGTTGTTTGTAAAAATTTTTATCTCTACTAATTCATCGCGCTTGATGAGTCTCTTAAAACTTAGGAACCTTCTTGATAGCCCCTTTCCCATCTCCTCTTCGTAATAAAAGGTAAAGTCGAAGTTATATTGTTCGCTGATAAAATCAATCTCCTCAAATTTCTCCTCAAGTTTTTTTATACAATCATCGATTGGAGCGTCTTCACTATAAATAAGCCCTATTAAAAGCCTTACAGGCTTCGGCTCAAGAAGCTCACTCATAACTAATATAAGCATTTGTAGGAACTGGAGTTTGTCAAGCTATGGTATAGAGTCGCATAGAAGATGAAATATAGATTGGTGGTTGTTGCTTTAACAACAAACCCTATACATCAAGTCTAAACCTTTTGTTTTAAGATAACAATTTCGTGCCCTTCGAGTGGTACCCTAACAGCGTTCCTTTTTCCCCTCTTCTCTACTGTTAGGTGCTTTTCTTGGGGAAGAAGGTTCACTAGTTTTTGTCCTTCGGGGATCAGATTGGTATCAACAGTTAAAAAATCGTTCCTTTGATTTGTATCTAAGTTCATGGCGATAAGTATCTCAGTGCTGTCCAGTATTCTTGAATAAGCAAGCGTGCACTTGCCATCTAGAGGATGTCCGAAGTCTAATCCGTTTCCCGAAATCTCCCGAAAATACTGCCTACCATAGCGAAGTGCGGATTCACGCTGTCTAATCACTGCTATTTGGGCTATGTTTTGGTATATAGGATGTGTTGGATTAAAAAAGTGATGTCTTTTAGTGTCAAATGCTCCCCAGCCACCGCCGAACATGCATTCCCTAACATGGCTATCATGGTCTCCTCCTCCATCGAACCCTTGCTCAGTTCCATAATAAATACACGGCACCCCCTGACTCGTAAGTAGATATCCGATCGCAAGGACGGTCTGCTCTGGGAAGGGATTACCATGCATAAAACGCCTATAGGGTCTCGACATCTGGTCATGGTTGTCCACAAATGTGACAAAGTACTGGCCCGCTGCTCCAAAATCTGTATATAGCGTCTTAAAGCGATCGTAACGCTCTCGTAGATTTGAAGGACTGACAAAACCTTTGATTGTCTCTTCCAAGATAAAATACAGGGGGAAATCAAGACAGGCATCAAGTGAAGGGAAGCGCTCGTTAGTACCTTCAACGCGGCTATTCCTCCCGATATAGCGCTGCAATGTCAAGTCATCTGCAACGACCTCGCCAAATATAAAGAAATTGTGTTTGCCAATACTTTTGGCGTATTCTCGTATTGCATTACAGAAGAGGGCGGTAGTGCTATCTTCCATGTGTTTTACTGTGTCCACGCGGAACCCATCTACATCTGCTATGGCGATCCAGTGCTTATAGATATCGATCAAGGTGTTCAAAACATTTGGTTGTGTGATATCTAGCTCTTTCAAGCTAAGAAAGTCTCCGTCAATAGACTCATCCGGGTCACTCCAGTTCCTGATCTGTCCTCTTCTCTTATAATTTTCAGGGTTTCTGAGTTCTTCTGGCCACACAGCATCATCTTCATGAAATCCAGAAGGCTGAATGACCTTCCTCCAGAAACCAAAGTCAAAAGGTACGGGCGCCTCTTTCCAATAATAATAGGGGCGATCACCGGGGTAGGCCCAGTTGTCTCCTGTATGATTGATGATGATATCTAGAATGACATACATATCCTTTGCGTGGACCTGTCTAACTAGTTCTTGGAGGTCCTCCTTAGTACCAAATCTTTTGTCTACTTCTAGGAAATCCTGAATACCGTATCCATGGTAGGTATCTTTTCTCTCTTGTCGGTTTTTGAATATAGGACTTAACCATATTGCGTTAGCGCCAAGTCCTTTAATATAATCCAGTCGGCCGATGATACCTTTGAGATTCCCTCCTTGGAAAAGCTTTCCCTGCTCCATATCTCGCCCTTTTGGAGTTGAGAAAGGGTCATAAGCGGGAATGTTCTCCTGATTATTATCGAATCTATCTACTAGAAGAAAATAGATGAACACATCCCGCCAGTCACGAGGGGAAGGAAAGACATCTCCTTTTGGTGTGAAATCCAACTGCCTTATGGATTTTATCATGTTCACCAAGTCTTGAATCTATCTCTCATATTAGGTGTTAAAAACAATCTCCTTTTTTTATACTAAATTTTAATACTATATTCAAGTATAAAGACAATATTCTTGTTAGTCTTAGCAATTTTCCAAAATTGATTATCATTAGCAAAAAGTTTCTATGTGGTCGTGTGGTCGTAAAGGTATAAAATATCCAAGCAGAAAAAAGTGAAAGTTAATAGATTCAAAAAAGATCTTATAAAGAAGTTTTCTTGAAATTCTTACTTTTCACACTTATCCTATTTCCCAGTTTGAGAATATTAAGGAGTATGAAACCAGTGAGATTGATTTCTTTTTTAATATTTCTAATGGCATTTTCAGCATGTAGCGGTGTGTCTACAACCTCGAATCCACCCCCTACTCCTAAAATTTCCCCTTCCCAGGTTGTGAGTGATTACCTTGAAGCATTAAAAATAAGGGATCTTGGAAAAACGTATGAGTTTATCTCAAGCGTACATGCGGCTAACCTTGATATAGAAAGCTACAAGACAAATATGAAGCAATTTCTTGACAAATTCAGTTGGAATTTACTCAATTATCAAATTTTAGGGGTTCAAATACTAGGCGACCATGCTCTTGTGGTTGCTGAACTCGAAGTGCAATTTAAACCAATAAATACGGAGAAAGAGACCCAGAAAAAGACATCTGTTCAATATGGGCTTATTGTAGTAGATGATAAATGGAAGATTTCACAAGATAATTGTATATCGAACTGTGAATCAATAGAGGGCTTCACTGGACAAGGTTTGAAACAATAACCTCACCTGGCTTAGGAATTTCAAATGATTAAAGTAGCAATTACGGGTGTTGCCGGCAGAATGGGCGGAAGGATACTTTCACTTCTTCAAGAAGAAGATGGTATCAAGATCGTAGGAGCAACTGAAAAAGAAGGTCATTCTTCCATAGGAAAAGATATTGGAAATCTTGCAGGAGGAGTGAAAATAGGGGTTCAAGTATCGGATAGGATAGAGGTTGCTGCTACTAATGCAGATGCCATAATCGATTTTACGACAGCTGCCGGAACTCTTTCAAATGCTTTTTATGCATCAAAAAAAGGAAAGGCAATGGTAGTAGGAACTACTGGTTTTTTAGAAGAGGAAAGAAAGAGATTTGAGAAATTGGCCAAGGGATTTGCCTGTGTTGTATCGCCTAATATGAGTATTGGTGTGAATGTGATGTTTGAGGTGTCAAGAATGATAGCTAAGTATCTTGGGACAGAGTTCGATGTTGAAATCATTGAAGCTCATCATAAACATAAAGCCGATTCACCAAGTGGTACAGCTCTTAGGTTAGGTGAGGAGATAGCAGAGACTCTTGGAAGGGATTTTAAGAAGGTAGCGAGGTTTGAAAGGCATGGTAGAATTGGAGAGAGGGGAAAAGAAGAGATTGGGATACAGGCCATCCGCGGTGGGGACATAATAGGGGAGCATACCGTAATCTTCTGTGGCACAGGTGAAAGGATTGAGTTTACACATAGGGCTTTAAGTCGTGATAATTTCGCAATGGGTGCTATACGTGCACTTAAGTGGGTTGTTGGAAAGCCTCCTGGAATCTATACGATGAAAGACGTTCTTGGGATTCAGTAAAATATTAGGAGAAAATAATAGTAGCCACGAATGAACCCTAATTAGCACGAATAAATACCTTATATAATCAAAAATGTTTATTCGTGAAGAATCGGGTTCATTCGTGGCTTTCATTTACCAGGCTATGTTCAAATTCGAGGTTCTTAACAAGGATAGAGAGACCAAGGCGAGGCTTGGTATGATTTACACAGCTCATGGGTTAGTTGAAACGCCTGCATTTATGCCTGTTGCGACTCAGGGCTCTGTAAAGGCTATGACTCCTTTAGAGATTGAAGGCTTTGGATTCGAAATGATAGTGGTCAATGCCTACCATTTGTATTTAAGACCTGGTTTTAGAACGGTAGAGAAACTGGGAGGACTTCACGGATTTACATCCTGGAATCGTTCGATTCTTACAGATAGCGGTGGCTATCAGGTGCTTAGCCTTTCAAAGGTAAGAAAGATCAAAGAAGGAGGAATCCTTTTTCGTTCTCACCTGGATGGTAGTGAACACTTTTTAACTCCTCAAAAGTCAATTGAAATACAAAAGGCCTTGGGGGCTGACATTATGATGTGCCTAGATGAGTGTCCCCCTCATCCATCAACTTACGAGTACTTGTATAATTCACTTGAGTTAACTTCATGTTGGGCAAAGATTTGTAAAGAGACAAAGGGTGATTCAGAAAGCGCCCTTTTTGGCATTGTTCATGGTGGTGTGTTTAGTGAACTTAGAAAAAAGTCAGCACTCGAGCTACTTGAAATTGGCTTCGACGGTTATGCTATTGGTGGACTAGGCATCGGCGAATCTAAAGAAGAAACATGCGAGATGGTAGTGCTTTCTCTTTCCTTTCTTCCCGAGGATAAACCCAGGTATCTTATGGGGCTTGGATTGCCTGAAGACATAGTAGAAGCAGTTTCAATGGGGGTTGACGTCTTCGATTGTGTGCTTCCTACAAGAAATGCCCGAAACGGTACTCTCTTTACAAATCATGGTAAAATGGTTATAAAGAATGCCCAGTATGCAGAGGATGAAACCCCAGTTGACGAGGATTGCGAATGCTACACGTGCAGAAATTTCTCAAGAGCCTATCTAAGGCATCTTTACCAGGCGGGTGAGATACTTGCCTCTCGGCTTCTTACTTTTCATAATCTCCATTTTTATGGAAGGCTGATGAAAGAGATAAGGGAGTCTATATCAAGGGGGCAATTCTCTAGTTTTAGAACACGATTCCAATTAATAGGAGGCTTTGATAAGAGTTGAGAAAAATAATTTTGGTACTAATGGTTAGCTTATGGCTCGCAGGATGCCCCGTACTGCCAGGAGGAGGAGAGGGTATGGGGGGTTCTTCAATCACTGCTATCTTGCCCTTTGTTCTCATATTTGTCTTGTTTTATTTCTTGATACTAAGACCTCAGCAGAAGCAGCAGAAGTCGAAGCAAGATATGCTAAAAAACCTTAAAAGAGGGGATATGGTACTTACGACAGGAGGCATTTACGGGAAGATCTTAAATATCGTTGAGGATGTTGTTACCCTTGAAATAGCGAAGGGCGTAAGTATCCGTGTGGCTAGGGTAGGCATATCTGGTTTGGGCAACCCAGGTAAGGACGAGGAGGAGAAAAAGGGAAAGGAGGAAAAATCTGAGAAATGAGAAGGGCTTCTAGGGGTTGGATTATAGTAATACTGATTGCACTGCTACTCTCAGTAATTTTTTTAACCCCCACATTCCTTGGAGATATGCTCCCAGGATGGTGGGGTAAGGTATTTCCACAGAGGGGGCTCAGGTTAGGATTAGATTTAAGGGGAGGGATTTATCTTCTCCTAGGGGTAAGGGCTGAAAATGCGGTAGAGCAAGAGCTCTCTAACATGAAGGAGTTGATGAATGAGGAATTAGCTAAAGATAAAGTCCTTCCAAAGAGTTTTCAAAACAGCGGTAAAACGCTTACTATAAGTTTCTTCTCTAAGAGCGATCTTGAAAAGACAAGAAAGTTAGAGTCTGACTACAAGGAGATCGCAGATATTAATGAAAAGGATTTGTCTCTGAGTTTTACACTTAAGGATCAATACATAAAGGAGCTACAAAAAAGGGCAATTGATCAGGTGAAAGAAACTATACAAAACCGTATAGATGAGTTTGGTGTGGTTGAGCCTTCTATACAGAAAGCTGGTGCAGACAGGCTTTTAATTCAGGTTCCTGGAGCAACTGAAAGCGATAGACAAAGGATTATAAATATAATCAAGCGAGCTGCCGTGCTTGAGTTTAAAATCGTAAAGGACTCCGGTCCTACCCAAGAAACGCTTTTAGCCAAATATAATGTTACAACACCTGATGAACTTCTTTCACAAGGGTTTCGTCTTCATCCGGGCAACCCAAAGGATGTCCAAAGTGAGAACGAAAAGTTCTTTATTACAGAAAGCGATGCCCAGGTCACAGGACAATATCTTTCTGATGCGAGACTCATATTTGATGAGTATGGAAGACCTGCTGTTGGTTTTGGTTTCAGGGGTGAAGGAGCAAGCAAGTTTGGAAAACTGACAGGAGACAACATTGGACAGAGACTCGCAATCGTGCTTGACGGCACCATAAAATCTGCGCCGGTTATCCAGGAGAGAATCTCTTCTCAGGGAAGAATTACGGGGACTTTTACGCTTGATGAGGCGAAGGATTTGGCTCTCGTTCTTCGCTCAGGCGCCCTTCCGGTCCCTGTGGATGTTGAGCAGGAGCAAACTGTAGGGCCCTCTCTTGGTCGTGATTCAATCGAGAAAGGCAAGCTTTCGATGATTGTGGGCGGAGTTGCAGTTGTACTTTTTATGATGATTTTCTATAGGCTTCAGGGTGTAATTGCTAATATTGCCCTCGGTCTTAACATGCTCTTTATCATGGGTTTTCTCTCTTCATTTGGAGTAACTCTTACACTTCCCGGAATTGCAGGCCTAGTTCTCACTATGGGAATGGCAATGGATGGAAACATAATCACATTTGAAAGAATTAAAGAAGAACTTAGAGTTGGGAAATCTCCTCTTGCCGCAATTGATGCAGGATATGAGAGGTCTCTTTGGACGGTGCTCGATTCTAATATAACTACATTACTCACTGCTCTTATACTTTTCTGGTTTGGAACGGGTCCTATAAAAGGCTTTGCCGTAACACTATCTGTTGGGATAATTTTCACGATATTTAGTAACGTGATTGTGGCACGTGTTATAGCTGATTTGATCTATGGAGGGAAAAAGGTCGAGGCTTTAAGCATTTAGGAATTGGGAATATCGTCAGGCGTTAGGCGTTAGGTGGCTTACCCCTAACACCTTGCGCCCTCACGACTCACGCCTACGAATTAGGAGGTTTTAATAAGTTGGATTTAATCAAGCCTGGTACTCACATTGACTTTGTAGGAAAGATGAAAATGGCAGTTTTTATCTCTTGGGGATTAATCCTGATTGGTATTATCTCTCTTATCTACCATAAGGGTCCGAACTGGGGTGTGGAGTTTGTTGGTGGGACAGAGATTCACGTAAAATTTGCAAAAGATATAAAATCGGATGATATAAGAAGTATTTTGAGTTCTGCCGGATACAGCGCTGAATCTGTTCAGCAGCTCGGTTTACCTAAGGATAACGAGTACCTCGTAAGGTTTTCCCCTAAGGTTGTAGCCTTTGAAAAGATCCCGGATTTCCAAGGTATATTGGAACAAACATTTGAGGGTGTCGTTGGTAAAGGTGGAGCAAATATGCTCAGGATTGATTACATAGGACCCAAGGTTGGAAAGGAGCTTATAGAGAAGGCGATAATATCAATCATTCTGGGTTGGGTTGTAATACTCTTGTACCTGATGGTTAGGTTTAAATTCGAATTTGCTCTCGGTGCCGTCATCGCAATTATACATGACATTCTTATAACACTTGGTACCATCTCTATTACTGATAAAGAGTTCACGCTTACCATAGTTGCAGCGCTTCTTACGGTAATTGGGTATTCCGTAAATGATACAATCGTGATTTTTGATAGAATTAGAGAGAACCTTAAAAAGGTTGCCAAGATCGGTTTTAAGCAGCTTGTAAATGATAGCGTAAATCAAATCTTATCAAGAACTATAATCACAGGAATAAGTGTGTTTCTTGTTCTATTTGCCCTCTTTCTATTAGGCGGTTCTGTAATCCATGATTTTGCTTTTACATTAATTGTCGGTGTTGTGGTCGGAACTTATTCATCTATATTCATAGCAAGTGCATTTGTGATTTACTGGAAGTATAAGAGGGGAGTGCTTACTTAGACCAGATTTTCATAGAAAAGACCTTCTTTCAAGCTCCCTCTTCCTTAGAAATTGACAAATATGTTAAACGCATTAAACTAGACAGCCTAAAAAGTGAGACCGCCGAATCTCCCATTAATTGGGAAAGCGGGGGACCCAGTATTTTGGGGCGAATCATCCAGAGAGGATGTAGGGTAATCTTCCACACCCGAGCCCGTCAGCTAACCTCGTAGGCGTTAGGAAGGTATATGAAACACACCTTTTACCTCCACTTAGCCTTTAAACCACATATCCGAATAGACTCCTTCCTATTTAATGCATAAAAATCCTTATGAAAGAATTCATTCTCATAGCCCTTAATCTTTTTTTATTAGTTTTATTTATCAAACTAATTCGAGCAAAGAACCTTCTTTCGTACCTGAGCGGAGGTAGGTGGTGGCTCACATGGATTTCTGTCGGGATTATCACGTTTATGGATGAGTTTACATCCATGTTCTATGCACCTAGTGAGGCTTACAGGTTTATCGGAAATAAGGCAATATTCTTTCTTATTTTAACCGCTATTTTCATTCACTACTCAACCACTCGAATGGTTGAGATTGCAGAAATACTCGAGAAAAATGGAATAAAGGGAGGCGGTGTTTACTCATTTTCATATCTTGTTCTAGGTCCTGTAGTCTCATTCATTGCGGTTGCTTCCATAATGGTTGATTACATACTCACCGCTTGTATTTCATCTGTCAGTGCTATAGCTAACGGAATGACCTTCATCACTCTCTCTCCATTGGTAGAATATCTACTCCCATTTGCCATCATCTGGTTTATAGCAGGACTCAACATCATTGGTATAAGAGAGAATGCAAGGTTTACATTTTCTGTTTTTATAGTAGCTATCTTCATCATTTTTAACCTAATCACCCTTGGGTTTTTTCACTCCACCCCCGAGAACGTAGGGGTGATAAAGCGTGGTTTTGACAATGTCTACGGAGACCTTACAGGAGGAAATATCTTTTATGCTATATATGCTCTGGCATTTGGTATGGGTAGTTCTGTTCTAGCTTATTCCGGAATTGAATCTGTTTTGCAAACAGCCGGGCTTGCAAAAAGCTGGCGTGATATTGGAAAGGCTTATATTTTTCTTGCTTTGACTGTTGGGATTATCACCCCTATTGTTTCGACACTCGCCCTTTCTTCCTCGATTGATTTCCGTGCTCATGAGGGGGATCTGATTACTTATTATGCAGAAATTGTTGGTAGTCCCGCTTTCAGCATTGTAGTGGGTTTTTTGGCTAGCTTAGCTCTTATGATGGCTGTAAACACGGCATTTGTTGCATCGAGTGAATTACTTGAGCGTGTTGCTCATCGCTACGGGTATAAATGGCTAATTAAGACTAATTCTAAGGGGTCGCTTTACCGGATTCATCTATTTAATGCGGTTTTCTTCTCAATAATCCTCATCATTACAGGTGGTGCTCAGCGCATTCTTGCCGAAATGTATGCAATAGGGCTTCTTGCCAGCTTCTGTATAAACATGGGAAGCCTTCTCATATATAGATTCTTTAAAGGAACGCAAGAAATAAGAGAGTATTCCACTTCTCGTATCGGAACACTTCTTATCTGGCTGATGTTTTTCTTATGCTTTATCTATCTTGCCCTTCATAAACCCTATGGAATGGGACTCTGGGCTATATCAGTGATTTTCTTTATCATAGCTGGGCTACAGATTGCAAGGAAGAGAGCCCCTGAGATTAAAGAGATAGAGAGGACTGATTTCCCAATGGAGCTTATCACAAGAATTGCCGAGAGTGATCAAGAAACGATCCACATTTATTTTAAAAGACCGGGTGAAAAAAAAGAAGGACTCAGGAGGGATGCCTTTTTTATAACCTTTTTTTCTCCAAGACAGGGAATCCCACCCAAGATAGGTGATAAATATTTCAGGTTTCCTGTATTTAAGACACAGGGCGTCTATTATTCTATACTTGCTATTCTCTATGCGATTAGAGCGGACCTTCCAGAAAAAAGGTTTGTGATTCACTTAGGATGGCCTACCTCATCTTGGATTGACAGATTGGCTGTGGGTCTATTTGTTTTTAATCTTATGAAACTCCCAAAGCTTTTTCCAGAGTTTGAATTTGTGATTGAACACGGTTCGCGATGAATTGGATGGATAGCCAACATATTGAGAGCATTTACGAAGTCGTCTATAATAAATTACGTTTATTATCTATCGTTACCCTCCTTGTATTTAGTTTTGTTCTAGGGAGTGCTTAATTTACATTTTATAACTAGCAAGTTGGGTTAATTTATTTTTCTAGGTTAATAAATGGACTATCTGGTTTTTAGTATTTTTCTTATTGTGGCACTTTTTGGTCTTGTTTCGCTTATATTCGGACTGCCAGGGAATTTTATTATTCTTGCAGATTCTCTTCTATACGGTTGGTATGGAGGGTTTAAAGAGATAACTCATAAGGTAATTTTAATCTTAATTATTCTTGCGATCGTAGGCGAAGTTTTAGAATATGGACTTGGAATACTTGGAGCAAAAAAACGTGGTGCAACTAAAGGTGCAATTATCGCTTCAATTATAGGTGGAATTGCAGGTGCAATTATTGGTGCTCCATTTCTTTTTGGGATAGGTTCGATTATAGGTGCTTTTCTCGGAGCATTTGGCGGGGCTTTCTTACTTGAGTACTTACAAGGAAAGGGAGTAAATCAAGCGATAGAATCGGGATGGGGAGCCTTTCTTGGCAGAGTGGGGGGAGCCATTTCAAAGGGTTTTATTGGTATAATGATGATTATAATTACAATTGTGTCTGTAGTGGGAAAATAAAATGGGTAGGGTACAGTACGTGCATGGGTGTCTTAAGGAAATTACGGAACATGATTAGAGTCAAAGGGCTTTCTACTATAGACGGGGTTTTCTAACCCCGTTTGTCTACGCGGAACTGTAGGGGCGGGTCTTGCACCCGCCCTGTTTTCTTGGGCAACCGCAAGAGTTGCCCCTACAAAATCGAGATTCGGATACCAATTTAGGAGTCACAAATTGGAAGGAAAACTAGAAGAGATAAGACTTGACGCTGAGAAGGAAATAAAATCGGTTTCTGACGAAGTTGCTCTCCAGAACGTAAAAGCGAAGTTTCTCGGAAGAAAGGGTGTTATTACGGAATTTCTAAAAAGAATGCCTGATGTTCCTGAGTCAGAGAGACCTGAGATGGGGCGACTAATAAATGAAGTAAAGAATTTCATAGAAAACCTGTTTGAAAAACGACTTGAGGAAATAAAAGAAGAGAAAAAAACAAGTGTTCTTCTTAAAGAGCGTGTTGACGTCACGCTTCCTGGTCGAGGCATTCGTATTGGTGGAAAGCATCCGGTAACTCAGGTGATGGAGGAGATTATCTCTATTTTCGAGCGTATGGGGTTTGAGGTTGTAGAGGGCCCGGAAGTCGAGCTTGATTACTATAATTTTGAAGCCCTAAACATCCCTAAAGATCATCCGGCAAGGGATATGCAGGATACATTTTATATTTCAGACGAAATAGTTCTTAGAACACACACCTCCCCTGTTCAAATCAGGGTGATGGAGAAACAAATGCCACCTGTAAAAATAATAGCGCCGGGAAAGGTTTATAGATGCGATAGCGATATATCGCATACACCCATGTTTCATCAGGTAGAAGGGCTTTTGGTTGATGAGCATGTAACGTTTGCAGATTTAAAGGGGGTGCTTACTGAATTTGCAAGACTAATGTTTGGTGCAAATATAGGGGTTAGATTTAGACCGAGCTTCTTTCCTTTCACAGAGCCGAGTGCAGAGGTAGATATTGAGTGTGTAATCTGTGGAGGAAGGGGATGCAGGGTGTGTAAGAACTCCGGTTGGCTTGAAATACTTGGCTGCGGAATGGTAGACCCTGAGGTATTTAAAAGCGTTAATTACGACCAAGAGCGCTATACTGGTTTTGCATTTGGAATGGGTGTTGAGCGAATCGCCATGCTCAAATTCGGCATAAACGACATCAGGTTGTTTTTTGAAAACGATATTAGATTCTTAAGGCAGTTTTCTTAGACTTGATTGTACAATCGAATTCATAGACTTTTGGTTTATCCCTCTAACTTTGCTTCTAGCTCTGACTTAAAATCTTTATAGGTCTTCTCCCGCAAGG
>LDXN01000043.1 GCA_001443445.1 Candidatus Dadabacteria bacterium CSP1-2
ACGAGGGTGGCCCAGTAGTAGAGCTTATAGATATAGATACCGTAGAAATTACTGTTGACGCTCCTGAGCGTTATATTAGTCAGATTAAATCGGATGATAAGGCAACTGTAAATTTCGATGCTCTACCTGAAGTAACACTTGAAGGAATGGTTAGTTCGATCGTTCCTCAAGCCGATAAAGCGGCACGAACATTTCCTGTAAAAATTGTGATTGATAATAAAGACCATATTATTAAGAGTGGAATGGTTGCTCGTGTTTCATTTTTGATTGGCGAACCATCTTTAGTAAAGCTTGTCCCAAAGGATGCTATCGTTGAACGGAACAATCTTAAATTTGTGATTGTCGTGAATAATGGAACTGCCCAGCCTGTTCCGGTTAATACAGGTGTAGCTTATAAGAATCTTATTGAGATCATAGGACCCATTAATATTGGACAACCGGTTGTTATTAGGGGAAATGAAAGACTTCAACCAGGACAGCCTGTAAAAGTAGTAAATCAGGATGGTATGCCGGAAAAAAAGTAAGACAAATGCTTAGCCACAAAGACACGAAGGCAATAAAAATTCATAATGTAGAATTTATAGGTTTTTCTTTTAACTTCTGAATATTAACTTTGTGTCTTAGTGCCTTGGCGGCTAAATAACAATTTTGAGGACTAAAGTCAATGAAACTAGTTGATACATCCGTAAAACACCCCGTAAGCATCACGGTTGGTGTGATTTTGATAATCCTATTTGGGATCATATCCCTCTTTAAAATACCAGTTCAACTAACGCCTGATGTGGAAAAACCTAGGATCACAGTAGATACCACATGGCTAGGAGGAAGCCCCCAGGAAGTAGAAAGCGAGATTGTACGCGATCAGGAAGACGAGCTTAAGACAGTTGAAGGTCTTGTTGAGATGACAAGCGAAAGCCTTGATGGAAGTGGGAAGGTTATCCTTGAGTTCAGGGTTGGAACTGATCTCGATGCCGCGCTTGTTAAAGTGTCTAATAGGCTGGAGCAGGTAAGGGAGTATCCAGATGAGGCTGATAAACCGGTTATTAGTAGTGTGGATGTACGGGGGATGGCAATGGCCTGGTTTATATTAAAACCCCTTCCTGGAACCAATATTGAAATTAATCAGTTTCACGATTTTGCAGAGGATTTTATAAAGCCGAGGTTTGAAAGGGTACCGGGGGTTGGGTCATCAAATGTTTATGGCGGACAAGAACGCGAGATGCAGGTTATAGTTGATCCTAACGCCCTTGCAGCACGCGGTATTACTCTACTAGACATGGCTCAAGCTATTGATAAAGAAAACGATAATTATAGCGGAGGCGATTTCGATGAGGGAAAACGCAGATACATTGTCCGAACGGTTGGTGAGTATGTATCGCCAGAGGACATTGAAAAAGTGGTTATCACCCGCATGAATGGAGTTCCAGTTTATGTAAGGGATGTTGCTAGGGTTAGGCTGGGATACAAAGACCCTGATTATGCAGTTCGTCAGAATGGGGAACCTTCTGTAGCAGTAAACGCTATAAAAGAAAGCGGTTCTAATTCGATTGAAGTTATGGCCGGGCTTCGTGAGGCAATGAAGGAGCTAAATGAAGGCCTTTTAAAGGACCGTGGTTTAACTTTATACAACGTTTATGATGAAACCACTTACATCACAAGCGCAATCGGCCTTGTCAAAGATAACCTTATAATTGGAGGCTTTCTTGCAATAGCAGTACTCTTGCTTTTCTTGAGAAGCGTTAGCAGTACTCTAATTATTGCAACAGCAATCCCAATTAGTGTAATTGGCACATTTGTTATGATGGCGCTTCTTGGAAGAACCATAAACGTTGTAAGCCTTGCCGGAATGAGTTTTGCCGTAGGAATGGTCGTGGATAACTCGATTGTCGTTTTAGAAAACATCTACCGCCATATGCAGATGGGTAAATCTCGTATAAAAGCAGCGTATGATGGAACGGTAGAAGTATGGGGCGCTGTGCTTGCAAGCACGCTTACAACGGCTGCAGTTTTTCTTCCGGTCATTTTTGTTAAAGAGCAGGCAGGGCAGCTTTTTCGTGACATTGCAATCGCAATAAGCGTTTCAGTACTCCTTAGTCTTATTGTCTCGATAACTGTAATCCCAAGTGCCGCAGCCAAAATCTTGGAGATCGCAAAGGAAACAAAAGGCAAATCCCTTGCAAACCTCTGGGGTTTTGTCAGTATTGCACAAGGGTTCACAGACGGAGTAACAAATCTTGTACGTAGAGTTATAGAAACCCCAAAACTCCGTCTTGTAGTTGTTCTCGCCTTTACGTTTGGTTCAATTCTACTTAGCTGGGCTATGGTACCCAAGATGGAATACCTCCCTGAAGGAAATCGTAATCTTGTTTTCGGAATTCTTCTTCCTCCACCTGGATACAACATCCAGGAATTTACTCAAATTGGAGAACAAATAGAAAAGGATTTAAGACCGTACTGGGAAGTAGAGGTTGGATCCACAGAAGCGGAAAGACTCAATGGCCCGCCGATACAAAACTTTTTCTACGTGGCAAGAGGCCGTCAGGTATTTATGGGCGCTGTAGCTAAAGAGCCAGATAGGGTAAGGGAACTCATTCCTGTAATGCAAGGTACGCTTAGCAAAATTCCAGGGATGATCGCGGTTGTTACGCAGTCAAGCCTTTTCCAGAGAGGAATTGGTGAAGGGCGTGCGATAAATATTCAAATCACAGGACCTGAGTTGGAAAAACTCGTTAGCCATGGGCAAAAGATATTTTTTGGTGTGTTACAAAGCGTTCCCAATGCTCAGGCTCGTCCTATTCCCAGCCTTGATCTTGGAAACCCAGAGGTTCAGGTTATTACAGACAGAGTAAGAGCCTCGGATGTCGGAGTAACTAACGAGGAGCTTGGATTTACAGTAAATGCACTTGTAGACGGAGCGAAGGTGAGTGACTACCTTATCGAAGGCGATGAAATTGACCTTGCACTCCGGGGAGCTGATAAATATTCAAATCGTACTCAGGATATTGAAAACCTTATGATTAATACCCCTAGTGGGAAGATGGTAACAGTTGGTTCAATAGCAAATGTACAAGTCACTAATGGCCCTGAGCAGATTAATCATTATGAGCGTCAAAGGACAATTACAATTCAGGTAATACCTTCTGAGGAAATGCCCCTCGAAACTGCTATTGATAAAATTCAAGAAAATATCATAAGCCCGCTTCGTATGAGCGGTGAAGTCGGTGGACTTTATAATATAATCCTTTCGGGAACGGCAGATGATTTGACTATCACACGACAAGCGCTTCAGTGGAATTTCGTTCTTGCAACTATAATCACGTTTCTTCTTATGGCTTCACTTTTTGAAAGCTTTCTCTATCCATTTGTTATTATGTTTAGCGTCCCACTTGCTTCTTTTGGTGGGTTTCTAGGTCTTTTTCTCTTAAACGGATTTATATATCAACCCCTTGATGTTATTACTATGCTTGGGTTTATAATTCTCATTGGAACTGTTGTAAATAATGCCATATTGATTGTCCATCAGTCGCTAAATCATATTCGTAATGAAGGATTGGAACTAAAGGACGCTATAGTAGAGTCTGTGAGAAACCGTATTAGACCGATTTTTATGACTACATTAACAACTGTTTTTGGAATGCTTCCACTGGTTCTACTTCCAGGTTCAGGCTCTGAACTCTATAGGGGACTCGGAAGTGTGGTATTAGGTGGACTTATAGTTTCGACTCTATTTACACTCGTTCTTGTTCCCGCTGTTTTTAGTTTGGTCTTTGATGCAAAAGAAACTCTGGCCAATAATCTAGGAAAGATTCGTCATACGCTGAGTCAATTACCATCAAAGCTAATGTCTCTTTTTTAATTTTGTATCGCGCCAAGATGGCGCTCCTACAAGAAGGTAATTTTTGTATCGCATAGAAATTTGTAGGAGCGGTGGGGTCTGGGGTAGTGATCAAGAGGGAGGGTAGTTAGGGAACCTCTTCTAGCCCCGACATGAATCGCACCAGGAATGTCCTGAGCGAGGTACCTGATTTTAATCGGGGAAGGAATGGTGCTCCTACTCATCAGGGGGCATTTTTGAAGTTGTAGAGACGCAAAATTTTGCGTCTCTACAACATAAGGAAAATTTTAACAAATTCTTTCACAAAATCTTTAGTGATGGATTACTGTTGGATCTCTTTGTCCAAAATAGACTGTGATAATGGCGCCTACAATCACCAGTGCTATACCTGCCAAAGCTAATTCGGTTGGCACTTCATGCCAGATAACCCAATCAAAAAATCCACTGAATACAAGCCCGAGAAAAATTAGTGATGACATTAGTCTAACGGGCGCATACTTGATAGAGCGTGCCAAAAATACCGATACCGCCTAATAACAACCAGATTTTCCAATCGGGAGGCATACGCTACTGAAAAAGTGCAAATGCGCTAGAAGCAACTGTGCCTATCAAGAAATAATAAAAGAACATTTGTGTGATAGTGCTGGTCTTGCTGAGTACCCATATTTGCACAATCGCGATAGCCGCTAGAACACCCGAAGCAAGGCCAATAAAAGAAGTTAACTGGAATAATTGAGGCCCAGGATGAAGAACTAAAGCTACTCCAATAAAGCCAATTACAATACCCCACCATACTTTCCTCGGCGTTTTGGCACCTGTAATAAGTAACGCGACGATAGGCACAAATAGAGGGGCAGTGTTGTTGAGTAAGATAGCATCCACTAAAGAAATAAATTTGATACGCTTACGCAAATGAGTACGCCCTTAGACAAGCTCAGGCTTCGTCGTGAGCGCCCGACTGACCTTGACGCAGGCTCAACCGAACGGGTGAACGGCACTAAAATCAAGCCGTTCGTGGTGAACCTGTCGAACCATGAACGGCGATCTTGCGTAACCCCTGGGGAAACCAAAATTAATTTGGTCAAGCACTAGGTTCTATGAACCATTTCTAAATTCAAATGGTATAATTATACTAATCGTATAACTTTCCATGAAGATAAATTATATTTACGATCTTCTTCAGATATATTTAATTAGTAAATTTAAGAAAGTCTAATAGAAAATTATAAGGAGGAGTATAATTATGCAAAAAAATGGATTTAGAATAGAAACCGATTCAATGGGCGAAATGATGGTTCCTACCTCTGCTTATTACGGCGCCCAGACAGCCAGAGCTATAGAGAACTTTCCTATAAGCGGAATCCGTAAACCGAGGGTGTTTATTAAGGCTTTAGGAATGATAAAACTCGCTGCAGCAGAGGCAAACATGGAGCTTGCACTCTTAAATAAAAAATTAGGCAGAGCAATAACAAAAGCAGTAAAGGAGGTAATAGATGGAAAACTAGATGACCACTTTGTACTTGACGTATTCCAAACTGGCTCAGGTACTTCAACCAACATGAATGCCAACGAGGTAATTGCCAACCGTGCAAATGAGATTATTAGTGTAAAAGTAGGTGAGAAAAAGCTTATTCATCCAAATGATCATGTAAACATATGTCAATCAAGTAATGATGTATACCCTACAGCTATGCACGTTTCTGCTCTTATGTCTATTGAAAATAACCTAATTCCCTCTCTTAAGCACCTTCACAATGCACTTTCAAAAAAAGCAAAGGAATTTGATAAGATAGTTAAAATTGGTAGGACTCATCTTCAGGATGCAACCCCAATTAGGTTAGGTCAGGAATTTAGTGGATATGCGAGCATGATTGATCATAGTATTAGAAGGGTAAAAAGTGCAAGGGTCAACCTTTCAGAACTAGCAATTGGCGGGACGGCTGTTGGAACTGGGATAAATTCTCATCCCAAATTCGCAGGGCTTGTGGTAAAAAAGCTCAGCCAAATGACGGGAATCAAATTTAAGGAGGCAGAAAATCACTTTGAGGCTCAAGGGGCAAAGGATGCCATTGTCGAAACGAGTGGTGTGCTTAAAACATTGGCAGTAAGCTTAATGAAGATAGCAAACGACATAAGATGGCTTGGAAGCGGCCCCAGATGCGGCATAGGTGAAATACACATTCCGCCTGTACAACCTGGTTCTTCAATTATGCCGGGTAAGGTAAACCCAGTAATCCCAGAGGCTGTTTGTCAGGTTGCAGCTCAGGTTATAGGAAATGACTTAACAATTACAATTGGGGGTCAATTTGGCAATTTTGAGCTTAATGTAATGATGCCAGTAAAGGGTCACAATCTTCTCCAGTCTATTAATCTATTATCATCTGCCTCTCGTATATTTGCAGATAAATGTATAGTCGGTATAAAGGCTGATAAGAAGCGCTGCGAAGAGATGATTGAAAAAAGCCTCGCTATGTGTACAGTACTTGCGCCAATAATCGGTTATGATGCCGCTGCAAAGATAGCAAAAGAAGCATATGAGACCGGAAAAACTGTAAGGCAAGTAGCCCTTGAGAAAAAGATCCTTCCGGAAAATGAACTTAATAAGATTCTTGATCCCTGGGCAATGACCGAGCCCGGAGTCACAAAGTGAAGCGCAGGTGGATAAGAAGTTGTAAGAATTTGGTTTTTTAGAAACGTCCCCGGCGGGATTCGAACCCACGGCCTCAGGATTAGGAATCCTGCGCTCTATCCTACTGAGCTACGGGGACCTTAATGATTACTAGAAGTTACAGCTCACTAACAGCTTTGAATCGAGTTCCCATTAGTTATTTTATAGTTAAGTTGGGATTCTACCTAACACCTTCCAGCTATACAAGGTAGGTGTATTTCGGCCGGTATAACTATGAATGATAATTGTTGATATGGACTCTTTTCGGTATAACCAAATGGAGCGGTATTTAATTCACTCTTTATTTTTCTTCTTTAAATAAAACAGAAAACAAGGCAAATACCAAACATACTGTAATAAAGAAAAGGATAAATACTGTAATAAAAATAATAGGTATATCCATTAAGTTTAACTTTTCATAAAAATTAACTTCACTACATATGGCATTGGGAATAAAGAGAAGGAAAAACAAAAGTGTTGTTATTACCGTTTTTATATTTCCACTCTCCTTTACGATCATTCTACGATAGGCTCCCAACTCGTGTTTAATTAATTATTCTCAAAGTGTTCCAATATATTCCCACCTCGGCGATTTTACTATCTTTACTTTACACTTTCATTCAATAATAATAAGTGATTTAGATTGTTAAGTTAATGGACTACCTGCCATTACTAATGATTAAAGCCTAGCAGAGAATTTAGACCTGACAATGTTTGTGCCATATTTTAAGTGCGCCTAACGAGTACCTAAATCCTTTCAAATTTGAAATTGCTTGATTTAAATAGTATTTTTTAGAACCGAATTTTTTATATGTTCAAGGCAGGATTTCTAGTTAAATGACAAGAAAGCAGATCTTTTCTTGGTTTTTCTTCGGAATATTCCTCCTTCTAATATACCTTTTCTATGAAATCATTAAGCCATTCATTCTTTCCCTATTCTGGGCCGGGATTCTAGCTCTCATTCTTTATCCTGTTCACGAACGCCTTTCAAAGGTTATTAAAAATAAGGTTGGGATCTCATCTGTTATTATGACTACGCTTGCAACTTTCGTCGTCATACTTCCACTCGTCTTGATCGTCACTACGTTAGCTGTTGAGATGTTTGATGTTTATCGGGATATAAAGGATGAAATAGAGGTCACAAAGCTAAGATCTATAGTTGAACGTCTGAAAGAGCATATTCCGGTAGGCATTCTTGAAGAGGTAGAGAAAAGATTTGATGTCGGAGACATACGTCCTGAAGAAATAGTATTAAAGGGTGTAGGAACTATAAGTGGTTATCTTCTCAATCAGGTTCAAAAAGGGGCAAGAAACCTTACTGTATTAATTGTTGATTTTGTAATAATGATATTCGCATTATTCTTTTTCTTCCGCGATGGTAGAAGACTCTACGAGCAGTTGAAATATCTCATTCCCATGACCGATGAGCAAAAAGATAGAATCTTCCGTCGCTTCTATGACATTCTTAATGCTGTGATACTCGGTGTCATGGCTACGGCTGGAGTACAAGGGCTTATAGCAGGCCTTATTTTTTGGATACTTGGCATCTCCTATCCTGTGCTTGCTGGGGTGCTCACTTTTATATTTTCTCTTATTCCAGTTGGTGGTGCAGCAGTAGTCTGGCTTCCTGTTGCAGTCTATCTCATTCTAACAGGAAGCACACTTAAAGGAATAGCCCTCCTAATTCTTGGGGCATTAGTTGTGAGTTCAGTTGATAATTTTCTTAAACCCATGATTATTGGCGGTAAGACAAAGCTTCCAACACTTTTTTTATTTATTAGTATATTTGGAGGCATAAAGGCCTTCGGGTTTACAGGGGTGATACTTGGACCTGTGCTCCTTGCAGTTTTTATAAGCTTTATTGAAATTTATAAGGTGGAATACAGAGAAGCTAAAATAGAATAAGCAGAATATATAAGATTTTAGATGATTATATAGAATCTTTAAATACCAACGAACGATAGCCGGGACTTCCAGTCCCACATGGCAGGCGAGGTTGGAAAACCCCGCCTATCGAGGTTTTAGACAGGGTGGTTAGAAAACCCCGCCTATGTGTGATTAATATCTACTTACCTTTATACTGACACTTACAGATATCCTGCCTTAAATATGCAATCACGTTCCAAATGTCACTATCTGATAAAACGCTACCCCATGCTGGCATAAGGGGAGATTTCCCAACGGCTGCTCCACCCTCTTTTACGGTTTTAAATATCTGTTCATCACTAAGGGTTGATACATATTTCGGATCACTTAGGTTCCGCGGCTTCGGGTCAAGTGCCGCTGCTGCTGGCCCATCTCCCTTTCCACCCTGACCATGACAAGAGGCACATATTTGAGTATACTTTTCCTTGCCTTTAGCCGGGTCGCCCTTTGCTGCGGCATATGCAAGAAGAGAACCTCCAATGGCTAGAACCACTATTAACCAAGCTAAAATTAACTTGTTGAACATTTAGTCTTTTCACCTCCTTATAGTTATTAGACCCTTATATTATCAGTAAGGGCGTTAATAATTCTATATGGCTTTTTGAATTAATCAATTCCTTACAATCGTGCCTGAATACAAGCGTTAAACCTTCCTAATCTATCTTTCACACAAATATAAATGTGGTCTTGACAGGCATAAGATACTATTTATAATTTAGACTACTCTAAAATTTAATTTAGTTAATACTAAAAAATAATTTAGATAACCCTAATGCTAAGTCCGGCTATTGAGGATTACTTAAAGGCGATTTACAAGCTACAAAAGCGCCACGGCAGAGTAACAACATCTGCCATTGCTGAAAAACTTACGCTCTCCAATGCCACCGTAACAGCAATGATAAAGAGACTAGCCAAGAAAAGGCTTCTTAAACACATTTCATATCACGGTGTAGTGCTTACCAATGATGGAGAAAAAATTGCCTTAAAGGTTATACGCCGTCATCGTCTAGTTGAATCATTTTTAAAAGAGGTTCTAGGGGTTGACTGGGATAAGGTCCATGTGGAGGCTGAAAAACTCGAACACTTTATCTCTGACGAGATATTGGACAGGATAGACCAAGTCCTTGGATACCCAAAGGCCGACCTGCACGGAGATCCTATTCCTACAAGAGATGGGAAGATTGAGAGTGTTGAGGGGAACCATCCCTTATCTGATGTTGAGGTTGGAAGAACTGTAGTAATTAGCTGCGTAAGTGACGGAGACCCTAACAAGCTTCGTTATATGGCCGAGCTTGGATTATTTCCAGGTGTGAGTGTCGGTATAAGAGATAAGGCTCCTTTTGAAGGTGATATTTTCATAAAAGTGGGCTTATCCGAGCACCGCCTGCCTAAAGACGTGGCTAGAAGCATTTATGTTACTCGAACTGAGGAAAAGAGAGAGGAAAATTAAGATTGGTACATTTAGAATGCGCAATTGCTTCAATCTTAATAGCACGCCTGGTTCAATAAAAGGAGAGTGAAAATTATGAATAAAAGCCCTTTATCAAGACGTAACTTTTTAAATATTGGCATGGGAATAATTGGTGGCTCAGCTTTGCTTTCTGGGAAAAGCCTCGCTCAAAAACACAAAAAGGGTGTTATTTTGAACCCAGGAATGGGACATCAAAATGGCACCACCATGCACAATTCGGCAAAACAATCGGTGAGTTACAAAGATGGTGAAATGAATCCGATGAAGTACCTCACAACATTTGATTATGGAAAGGTAAGAAGACTACCCAACGGAGGGATTCAGAGGGAGTACACGATTATTGCTCAAGATAAAGAGATTGAGGTAGCCCCAGGGGTAATATATCCCGCATGGACGTATAACGGTTATGTTCCTGGTCCTACGCTAAGATGCACCGAAGGAGATCGCTTAAAAATAAACTTTATAAATGCAGCCCACATGGCTCATACAATCCACTTCCATGGCATACATCCTGCTAATATGGATGGTGTGTTTGAGATTGTTCCAACTGGTGGAAGCTTTACATACGAGTTTACTGCAGACCCCTTCGGACTTTTTCTCTACCACTGTCATGTTATGCCTGTAAAAAAACACGTAGAAAAAGGACTCTACGGCGCATTTATCGTAGACTCCCGGACTCCTAGACCCCCTGCTAAGGAACTCATTATGGTTATCAACGGCTTTGATACCGACTTTGACGGTGAGAATGAGTTCTATACCGTAAATGGATTTGCAAATTGCTATGCGGAGAACCCAATAAACATTAAAGTCGGTGAGCTTGTAAGAATATACCTTGTCAATATGACGGAATTTGATTTTGTAAATTCTTTTCACTTACACGGAAATATGTTTCGTCTCTACCGTACAGGCACTAACCTTAGTGAATATGAAATTACCGACACTGTAATGCTCTGCCAGGGAGAACGCTGTGTTATCGAGTTCTCGTATAAGTATCCGGGCATGTATATGTTTCATGCCCATCAGAATGAATTTGCGGAGCTTGGTTGGATGGGGTTCTTTAACGTATTACCGGCAGTTTCTTAAATGACAACTCACAATTCTTTTGAAGGAATCGTCCTGATGCAGTCGAAGGAGGTTTAAAATGTCGAATAAAAAAGTGGTCGAAAACAAAGATTTTGTTAGTGTTAAAAATGGAGATTGGTTAAGATCGAAATTTACGCTTGTTATTACCGCCTTGATTCCTATAGCTATTCTAATAGGAATGATTTATTGGTTTGCTACTAAAGGAGCAAGTCTTATTGAAACCCCTGTCGTACCCGTTGAAAAATTAGATTTTGAGAGAATCATCCTGCATCCTGAGGAAATTATAGCGTATGTACGAAATACTGGCCCAACCGAGATTGCAATCGCACAGGTCACTGTAAATGAGGCTCTCTGGGAGGCTTCCATACACCCTAATAATGTAATTCCACGTCTAGGAAGAGCTACAATTACTATACCCTTTCACTGGGTTGAAGGTGAACCCTATGAAATTACGGCTATCACTTCAACAGGGCTTAAGTTCACTGATGCAGTTGAAATTGCTAAAGAGACGCCGACACCCGGTTGGCGTTACTTTGGAATATTCGCTATGCTAGGCGTATACGTGGGTGTAATCCCAGTATATCTTGGGTTCCTCTGGTTTCCTTTTCTACGAAGAGTAAGCAAGAAGTGGATGAACTTTTTCCTAAGCCTTACTGCAGGTCTTTTAATATTTCTTGGGGTCGATGCGCTTCATGAGGCATTTGAGGTGGCAGAGCGCACTCCAGGAGTTTTTCAAGGAGTTGCTTTAATCACTATGGGAACACTTTTAAGTTTTCTTGTTCTAGTCATAGTTGGAAAAAGAACAATAGGCACTCAAGCTTCTCAAAAAAGTGACCTTTATGTGCGGCTTGCTTTGGCTTATATGATTGCCGCAGGTATTGGCCTTCATAACTTGGGAGAAGGCCTCGCAATAGGTTCAGCTTATGTGCTTGGTGAGGTTGCACTTGGTGCTTTCCTTGTAATCGGTTTTGCAATTCATAATATCACCGAAGGTTTTGGAATCGTTGCGCCCGTGGCAAGCGGTGAAAAACCAAGAAATATTCATTTCTTGATTCTTGGGCTTTTAGCAGGTGTTCCAGCAATCTTTGGAACGTGGATTGGGGGATTTATATATTCCGATATTTGGGCAACATTATTTTTTGCCATAGGTGCAGGTGCAATATTTCAGGTTGTTTATGAAATCATAAAGCTTATGAGTCGAGAATCAGAAGCTGGAATAGGAAATCTCACTAACTTCACAGGTCTCGTTGTTGGGCTTCTAATAATGTATATCACAGGGCTTTTTGTAGTTATCTAAAGGAAATCATGGTGATACAAAATCAAGGAAATATAATACAATGTCTTAATATGATCGCTTAATAGTATATAAGATTCCCTCCATTAATAAAAAATAAATTTCCACTTGTTAAAGGAGAAGACGGATAAAATGGTTTTTTGTAAAACTAGAAATCGTACTCTTATACCTAAGTTAGTTTGGCTATTATCCATCTGCTATTATGAATTGGGAAATCAAGCTAGAGGGGAGGAAGAATGGTTACCGGACAGACCAGATGTTGCAGAAAGTGCATTTGTTGTATCTACAGGTCGCTTTCAAGTAGAAATGGGAATAAATATTGGGGAAGCAAGAGGAGAAAAGGAAACCGGTATTATCACACCTTTTCTCTTCCGATATGGTTTTTATAAGAACTTTGAACTTAGAGTAGGTGGACTAGGATTAATTCGAGATGAAGGAAAAACAAACTTTGGAGATTTAGATTTAGGTATCAAATACCATCTGCTTGATGAAAGTACTTGGATTCCTGCTATTGGTCTCATACCACAAATTACTCTACCCACAGCCTCTCGTGATGCAGGATCAGATAGCGTTGATCCAAGATTCTTTTTAACATTTGATAAAGATTTGCCGCTAGATTTCGCAATAGAATGGAATGTAGGATTTGGCTATATTGATAATCCCGAAGATTCGGGCAGGTTTTTCCAGGTGCTTTACGCTGTATCGCTTGGCCGTTCTTTGTTAAAACCTCTAACTGTATTTGCCGAGGTTTACGGCGTAAGCAAGGTAGAGCCAGGTGAAGGTGGCTCAATAAATACAGACTTTGGTTTACTCTTTCGACTTTCTAAAAATGTTGTCATAGACTTAGGCGCAGACTTTGGAATTACTAATACAAATCAGCAAAATATATTTATAGGTTTATCCTTTAGGCTATAAGTGAAGTTAGTTGTTAAAGGGAAAATCCAACTATACGAATTTTAAAATTTTTTACAATTAAAGTTATAGAGTAGAGAACGAATACAGAGTGGAACCGTTTAAAAAAGACACAGATGTAGAAGATAACATAGAATTAGAGCAAGTCATGGTTGCTCCTAAGGAGAGATGGGAGTTCTTAAAATATCTGGGACCCGCCTTTGTAGCCAGTGTGGCTTATATGGACCCAGGTAATTTCGCCACTAACATAGCGGGAGGCTCGGAATTCAACTACAAACTGCTTTGGGTTCTGTTGTGGAGCAACCTGATGGCTATTCTAGTGCAGGTTCTTTCTGCCAAATTAGGAATTGCCACAGGCAAGAGCTTACCTCAAAATTGCCGACAGTATTTTTCTCGGCCTATGACATATTTTCTCTGGTTGACTGCCGAAATTGTGGCCATGGCTACAGATCTAGCTGAGTTTTTGGGGGCGGCTTTAGGATTTTATCTGCTTCTGCATATCCCTCTTTTACCGGCGGCACTTTTAACCGGTGTGGCTGTTTTCTTAATTTTAGCTGTGGAGAGACACGGCTTTCGCCAGTTAGAGTATGTGATTATGGGTTTTGTGGGAATAATCGGTGTTGCTTATGCCATAGAAGTATTGTTGGCGAAACCTGATTGGTCAGCCATAGCTTACCATGTAGCTGTGCCTCAAATTGACTCCAAAAGCGTTTATGTTGCAGTAGGAATGTTAGGAGCTACTGTTATGCCCCATGTAATCTATCTGCATTCTGCCCTGGTTAAGCACAGGCTAAAAGCCAAGGACGTTAAACATAACCGCAAACACTTTCGTTTTGAACGTTTGGATGTTTTTCTGGCTATGAATGGAGCTTGGTTAATCAATTCTGCTATGATTATTATGTCAGCCGCCGTCTTTTTTCGAAATGGAATTCCAGTCCAATCCATAGAACAGGCACATGAAACCTTAACCCCTATCTTGGGAGAATTTTCCGCTGTAGCATTTGGAGTGGCCCTGTTGTGTTCCGGTCTCTCTTCGTCTACGGTGGGAACTATGGCTGGTCAGGTAATCATCGAAGGATTTTTGGATATAAAATTTAGCATCTTCTTAAGAAGATTAATTACTGTAATTCCAGCGCTGATTGTGATATCTTTGGGACTGGACCCTTTGAAGATTTTGATTTTAAGTCAAGTAACTTTAAGTTTTGGTCTGCCCTTTGCTATTGTTCCACTAATATTTCTTACTGGTAAGAGGAAGATCATGGGAGATTTGGCCAATAGAAAAACAACTACAGGACTTGCCATTCTAGTCTCTGCTGTAATTATTGCTCTAAATATTCTTCTACTCTACCAGGCCTTCGGGGGGAGTTTTTAGACTAAAAAGATTTATGGTGTATTAGTTATATCTTGGAAATCCAATTCTATAATGCTTTTAGACGAATGAAATTCCGGGAGAAAATACAGCACTGAGAAAATGAAGGAGATTTAGTAACGACTACTTTTTAAGGATTGTTTCCTCTTTAGAAATAAGTGAAATGGGGTCAAGTCTTGAAATATAAGGTTTTGTTATTTATTGTCACTGTATGGCGCGACCTCTGAGAATTGAATATCCAGGGGCTATCTATCACATAACAACCCGTGGCTCTGCAAGACAACCTATCTTCGGGGATGACGAAGACTGCAAGGCTTTTCTAGAATTGATGGAATTGGTGGTACGCCGCTACAAGTGGCTCTGTCATGCCTACTGTTTGATGGACAACCATTACCATCTCTTGATTGAAACTCCCGATGGCAACCTTAGTCGAGATTGGCAGAGGAGTGGAATTGCACTACACCACGATAAACCGGATAGTAAATCAGAAATAACGCACGATTAAAGACCTGATAATATGTGCCGGTTTGACAGGGGATTGCTTCGCTCCCTTTCGGTCGCTCGCAATGACAACCGGGCTTAACTTAATGCCGTTGCCCCATGTTGTAGAGGAGATAAAAAAAGTTTATGTTATTATAGAATGAAGATGGTTAGAGAGACACCGTTGAATGAGAAGCTAAGCTATGCGAGTATTAGTTATAGAAGACGATAAAAAGATCGCCTCTTTCGTCGTTATGGGACTTAAACAGGCGGGGTTCGCCGTAGACCATGCGTCTAACGGCGAGGATGGCTTTAATCTAGCTCTACACGAGTCCTACGACGCTGCAGTCATAGACATAATGCTGCCTGAACTGGATGGTCTGAGCCTTATTGAAGAGCTTCGGCGGCAAAAGGTGAATACTCCTGTTATCATCCTGAGCGCTAAGCGTTCCGTGGATGATCGGGTTAAAGGGCTTCAAACAGGGAGCGACGACTACCTGACTAAGCCATTTTCTTTTTCGGAGCTTCTTGCACGGGTGCAGGCACTTATCCGCAGAGCCAGCGGCGCCGCTGAGACCACTCGCCTGACATTTGGAAATCTCTCTATGGACATTCTTAAACGCGAGGTTACCAGAGCGGATAAAAAGATTAACCTGCAACCCCGTGAATTTGCCTTGCTCGAATACCTTATACGTAATGCAGGAAGGATGGTTTCCAAAACCATTATTATGGAGCATGTCTATGATTACAACTTTGACCCGCAGACGAATGTGGTGGATGTATTAGTTTGCAGATTGCGAAACAAGGTTGACGGGGATTTTGAGAAAAAGATGATTCACACTATTAGAGGAGTAGGTTATGTTCTTAAAGAATCCTAGGCTCTTACTGAAATCAAACAGCTTCAGACTCATAACCTGGTACACCCTTTTCTTTATTCTTAGCTCGCTTGTAATAAATATTTACGCATATACCGTCATTTCTTCTTTTATCTATGAACAAAGCAGAAAGGAAATCGAAGAGGACATCGCCGATCTTGCAAAAATTTATCAAGAAAACGGATTAGAAGCTTTACGAGAAGACGTATATGAAGATGAGGAAGAATCCTTTCTAATTCGCCTAATTGGAAATCAGGGTAATACGCTCATTTCAAGAATTCCGAAAGATTGGTCGGGTTTCAATGTCGAGCAACTTGAAAAAAGCGACTATCCCAAAAACAAGGAGTGGAAATATCTAAAAGGCGACGATAACGAGAATGAATTCGAAATGACGTCTCTAAGCATGCCCGACGGCTCGACTTTGCAACTTAGTCAAAAAATAATCGAGCGGGAAGATCTTTTAAGGAAAATTCGCAAAGTATATATAATCGCTATCATTCCTATAATCCTGTTTGCTTATTTAGGCGGAATATTCATTGCCGACCGCGCTCTCAATCCGATTCGACAACTTATAAATACACTTAATTCGATCGTTGCAAGCGCCAAGATAGATGTGAGAGTTCCCGTCTATCAAACTGATAAATTGCACGATGAATTGATCTCGCTGTTTAATACGATGTTGGAAAAAATCGAAGCCCTTATCAATGGAATGCGAAACGTTTTGGATAACGTTGCACATGACTTGCGAACGCCTATGACGAGATTGAGAGGCACTGCTGAAATGGCATTACAGTCTGAGCAGAACGCAGACGTTCTCCGGGAGGCTTTGAGCGATTGCATAGAGGAGTCCGAACGGATTCTCATAATGTTAAATACCCTTATGGATGTATCGGAAGCAGAGACCGGAGCTATGAAACTCGATCAGGAAGAGATGAACGTCGCGCCCCTGATCGAGGACGTCGTCGAGCTCTACGGTTATGTCGCTGAGGAAAAGGGAGTTTCCGTCTATACGGGTTTTCCAAAGGAGCTTTACTTAACCGCCGACCGCAACTGGATACGACAGGTCCTGGCAAATCTGCTTGATAATGCAATCAAGTACACCCCGACTGGCGGAAGAATAGACATTGAAGCCTGTCGGAGAGAGCAAGAGGTCATTATCACCGTAAAAGATACCGGAGTCGGAATCTCCCATGAAGAGCTTCATAAAATCTGGAACCGTCTGTACCGGGGCGATAAGAGCCAGTCCCAAAGAGGACTTGGGCTGGGCTTGAGCCTTGTCAAAGCCATCGTTGGGGCACATAGAGGATACGTTGAGGTCTCCAGCGAGCCCGGCATCGGTTCTGCCTTCACCATTTATCTTCCCCTTTAACTTCTGATATCAAATCCGGATAATCAATATTCGTTCAAAACATGGATTAGACAACGATAGGCGGGGTTTTCTAACCCCGCCGCCTGGGTGGGACTGGAAAGTCCCGCCTATCCAGTGCCTTGTGTAATGCAACGTGCAGTAATTAGGTGGATTTGCTCTGTTCCATCCCCTCTTTACATATCGTAACTGAAGTTAAGCACTTATACACTCTGAGGGCAAAAAGGTTGTCATTCCCGCATGTGTTTAGCGGGAATCCAGTATTTAGCTATTCATGGATGCCCGATTAAACTTGTCCCCGCATGTATTAAGTGGGGGAGCATTCGGGCATGACAAAATGTAAATCTGCTTAACTTCATTTTTAAACCTTTCCAAATAACTGTTTAGCCACAAAGACACAAAGTAAGAAGTTAGAATTCAGTAGTCAGAAGAACGGGGTTTCTCTGTTTTATTCCGACTCCTGACTCCTTTTTAAACATATTCTTTCTTTGTGTCCTAGTGCCTTAGTGGCTGGATAATTACCTTTCCAAGATGTAATGTTCAGGAAAGGTTCCCGTAATTGTCTTCGTGATATTATGAACATAAAACCAATTCAGGAGGTGCAGTATGAAACGTATAAAAGCATTAGCAGCAAGAAGTATAGGAAGAATTATGGGAACTATTGGAACAGGAAGTGGACGAGACGCCACGAAAGCACGTGTCTCCGCGCGGCTGACACTCGCCATCACCGTCGCGATGCTCTTCGCGCTCACTGGTAACAGTGAGGGTGCAAATGGCAATTTCTGTACGCAGACGGCCGACGCCCTGTTCGAGGCATGCGAGGACGAGGTTGAGTCTGAAAGCTTCATCGATAAGGCAATCTGCATCAATATCTCGAACTCGAAGGGAAGAAAGGAGTGCTTAGACGAGCGAGAGGATGCGCTCGAGGAGGGCAACCAGCTGTGTCAGGAGCAGCATGATGGGCGTCTCGACGCCTGCAAATCCCTTGGAGAGGATCGCTACGACCCTGACTTTAAGCCGGCCCTCTTCGACGACCCCAAGAACCCAAATAACCCGAACCCCTACTTCCCGCTGACAATTGGCAACATCTGGGAGTACGCGGGCGGAACCGAGTTCAACACACTTGAGGTCCTGAATGAGACCAAGTTGATCGACGGGGTGACTTGTATCGTGGTTCGCGACCAGGTCTTCAAAGACGGCGACCTCGTCGAGGACACCGACGACTGGTACGCCCCGGCAAAGGATGGGAACACCTGGTATTGCGGCGAGGAGGTGAAGGACTTCGAGAGCTTTGATGGTGACAATCCCAGGATCCCAGAACTGGTCAGCATAGACGGCTCCTTCAAGGCAGGGCGTGACGGCGCCAAGCCGGGCATCATCTTCCTTGCGTCCCCGGCACCAGACGATGTGTACCTCGAGGAGTTCTCACTGGGCAACGCTGAGGACGTGACGGAGATCCTGTCCACGACCTACGCATTCGGCAGCAACCCCGAACTCGACCAGTTCGTTCAGCAACAGCTCGCGGAGCGCTTCTGCTCCGACGGCGATTGCGTGGTGACCAAGAACTTCTCACTACTTGAGCCGGGTATCTTCGCGCGAAAGTACTACGGGCTCGGCATCGGCGTCTTCCTCGAGGTTGAGAATACCGGAGAGGTTGTCCAGCTCGTGGACTGCAATTTCGATCCGAGGTGTGATAACCTGCCGACGCCGTGAGCTTCGACAGTTGAGCGGTCGATCGGTTCGACCCAGTCCAGCCCGTGGCTGTGGGCCTCCCGTAGCCACGGGCTTACAAACTGAGCATCCGAGAATGCGCTTTATGTTGACTTGCATTTTTGCAGTCAAATTGATAGTTAGGCATCATGAAACGTGGGTTCCCCCAAACCATGAAAACAAGAGACTATGGAGGACGGACA
>LDXN01000044.1 GCA_001443445.1 Candidatus Dadabacteria bacterium CSP1-2
GAAGGTATTTTTCACAGTTGAGGCAGAAAAATACTTTAAGCTTCACGGTGAACGCCTAGCCGAGGTCAAGGAAGCTGATGTTTGTAACGTAGTTCTCGATTTTATCGAAAAAAAAGCATATTTTACATGGGTTCCCGAAGAAGGGGATAAGGAAAATTCCCCCGAGGTGGATAACTTCAATAACGTATTCGATTTTTGGTGGGAGCTTGAGTGTCCAGTGCAATCCATAGAAACATATAATAGCCTAGGACATAAGAAAAAAATTAATATTGATTAACAGCACCCCCTCTTTTTTATTTTTATCAGTTAGTATTAGATTCAAGAAAAATGTAAAAAATCCTTATTCGTCCAACATTCTGTTAGGTTATTGTCTCTGAAATAAACAAACTCAACTTCTCTAACCATTTTATTGTAAACATATCTCATAAGTATATAATCCTATTAAATTGACACTCAAGGATCATATCAGTAGATTCCGCTTAAAGCATTCGCTTAAGATTAGCATTGCTTCAATAATATGCGTCGTTATTGTTGCGTATTGGCATCTGATAGATGGGTTTTTCTCCGTGATTACTGTACTTCTTATCATGAGTCTTTACGCTGATCATGCAGTAGTGAAGGGACTAGAGCGATTTATTGGGTCTTTTATCGGTGTAATACTTGGCATATTATTCGCTGGTTTATTTCTTGAACTCCCACCTATGTATTTCATTAGTCTAACGATTTCTTTGTTAGTCTGTATGTACCTATTTGCCGAGAATCGTTTTGCTTATGCTGCGATACAGTGCGCTATCATGATTTCGGTTACAATGGTTACTGCGGGTGAGTTATTTAATCTCGATTTAAGCCTTCCGATTCATAGAGTATTAGGTATCGGTGTAGGTTTAATAGTAGCCTGGTTTTTTCTTTATTTTGTATGGCCACCAAGGACAAAAGAAGACTTGGACATTACCTTGTTAGATGTCTTTAAAGAGTGTGGGAACCTGTTCCAAGGTCTTATAACGTTATCGTTTTCATCACAAAAACCTGTGCCTAGTACACTTTCTGTGGATACTTGTACCCATCTCTTAAATTTGATTACACTTACTAAGAATGAGCAGAAAAATAGAGTATTTCCTGAGGATCTCTATATTAAATTAGTAGCATATTTTAATGATATTTTCCTTAAATACGAATTTCTTCGGGAGACCTTACATAAGGGGCAGCGTTTTTCAATGGAGGATGATATCTCTTTAAAAATTAACTTTATTTTTTACAGTGTCTCAGAGCATCTTAAAAGAATAGGTGAAGCAATAGAACAAAATCTCCCGGTAAACAAAGTTCAGGAGGACTTGCATCAGTCTATCTCATGGTTAGAGGCACGCTATATAAACATGCGTAAAAACAAAGAGATGGCGGGTTGGCAATATACTGACGTATTGGCATTTGGAGCGTTGATTTCCACAGTTAAAGGCATTAGTAATGAGCTTGAAAAGGTCACAATTGCTTATAATAACATCCAAAGCGGTGAGTTATACGATAAATTAGTACACAGAAAATTACCTAGGAGAAGAGATGTTGAGGAAAAAGTGGAGAAAGAAAGGTTTGAGGTTCATATAGAAAGCCTCAAACTGAGCGCAAAGAGCACTTTAGCTGTGATCTTAGTAATGTTGGTATGTTTTTATTTTAATTACCCTGCTGTCTTTCCTGCAGTGTTTACTGCGCTTATTATTACTGCACAAGCAAACTTAGGTCAGGCACATTTGAAAGAGGGATTACGTTTTCTAGGTTGCGTCGTCGGGGCAATATACGGGTTTCTAGGACTTTTGATTGTAACACAAATACCACACTTCGTAATATTTCTTTCGGTATTATTTTTAGGTTTGTTTTTAGCTTCTTATATTTCTTCAGGAAGTGAACGTGTCGCATACGGCGGGGTGCAAGCAGGATTCGTTCTTCCAATTATGTTGATGGTTTCTAATGGCCCAATTGGGTCATTGGATCCAGCAGTATACCGTTTTATTGGCATTGTCATGGGTGGTGCAATTTCTTTATTGGTGCTAAGATTCATCTGGCCGGTTCATCCTTTAAAACAGTTGAGAGACAAATTATCCTTTGCGTGTGTACAAAGTGGGGTGATCTTTGAAACCTTGGTAGGATTAAAAGATAGAAATCGTAAGGAACTAGAGAACTTAGTTGTCATATTAGCATCAGCATTGCCGAGGACTACTTCTTTACTTAAGGATGCTCATTATGCGTTGAGTAGGAAGGATCTCCATACTGAGGAGTTTCTAGAGATTATCGAGTCTCTAGAGATTATATATGTAGAGTTAACAACATTAGATGAAAATATTGAAAGTGGTTTTGATAATTCATTGGTTAATACATTTCTCACTTATGTGGAACCATATAATAAAAAAATAACTGCTTGTTTTATTGAAGTTGCTCTGAATCTAAAATCACAAATAGATAAAAGCCATGAGATAGATACACAGTTACTTATAGAAGAAATTGATAAGCAGTTGACGGATTTTCGGCAAAAAGGTATTACACATAAATTCGGAAGCGATGACCTTGAAAGATTATCGTTAGTAGTTAGCAGTATCATAAATATATTGCGTTCATTAAATAAAATTTCAATCGCTATAAATCAAATTAACGGTGAGGCGTTTGTTGCGAGACCCGCGGAGGCTATATGAATCTAACGGGTCTTACAAAAAGGTTTAACTTAAGGGGAATGGCCTTATCGGTTAAGGCTTGGGTTTATCTTATTGTTTCCCTCATTGTACTTATCATAATTTATTACGTTTTATTGGATCAATATACTCCATATACAAATGACGCCTACATCCAGGCGTATGTTGTCCAGATTGCGCCGCAGGTAGAAGGCCCAGTTACAAAGGTCTATGTAAAAAATGATACGTTTGTTAAAACAGGGCAGCCATTATTTGAGATTGATTATCGCCCCTATGAGTACAAGGTAAAACAATTAGAGGCTAAGCTTGTTAAAACAAGACAGGATATAATGCAGCTTGAGAGTGAGATTCGAGCCGCAGAGGCAGTCGCCGTACAGAGTGAAGCTGATTTTATTTACGCAAAAAGGCGTTTTGAGGATCTTTTACCTTTAGCCAAGAAACAGTTTATACCACAATTACAGCTCGATCAGGCAAGAGATGACTTGAACGCTAAACGAGCTTTAGTACATAAGGCTGAGGCAGATCTCGCGAGGGCAAGACAGGCCTTGGAACTAAAAATAGATGGTGATTACGCAATAATTAAAGAAGCAGAGTCCGACTTGGCTCTAGCGAAATATTACCTAAGTCAAACCAGGGTTTATGCGCCGATTGATGGCTATATAACAAATTTGCAACTGATATTAGGTTCCTATGTTAAGGTTGGCGAAGCAGTTATTACCCTAGTTGATGCGGGTAATTGGTGGATTATAGCGAATTTTCAAGAAAATAGCCTTGAGAGAATACGTCCAGGACAGGCTGCCGAATTGAGCATTGCCACATATCCAGGAAAGATCTTCAAAGGGAAGGTCGAAAGCATTTATTGGGGTGTTAGTACAGGTCAGGGAATACCCTCAGGTGATTTGCCAGATGTTCAAAATCCCGGAAACTGGGTCAAGTTGGCACAGCGTTTTCCCGTCCGTTTAACACTCCTCAACCTAGATTCCACTTATCCGCTACGCATAGGCGGCTCAGTCAGTGTCGCCGTGTTTACAGAAAAGGGACTGATTTTAAATAGCTTAGCCAAATTGTGGCTACGTATAGGAAGTTATGTGAATTATATTTATTGAGGTCTGATTTCTTATTCAGTGTCTTACTCGAACGTTTTTATCGGGTATCCACAAACAACCTTAATATAATATTGGATTCACGCTAAAACATGCGAGATAGACAGCTTAGTACTCAACTTGAGTGCATAAACACGTAACATCAGTTATATATTTTTACTGCCTCTTTTGTCCATTCGACCTTAGGCAAATCTCTTTAATACCTCTTCAGGTGAAATTCTTTTGGATGCTTTTTTTAGTCTTTGTTCTAGTTTTCTCTTAAATTCCTTTTGTAGCTGCAGGCCGAGATCAGGATCTCCAAGAATTTCCAGGAGCTTGTGTTCTATAAGTTGTTCAAGGTCGTCAATAGACATATCTTTTACTTTAGGCATATTGTTCCCCGGTTTTTATTAACTAAAGTTACACATATCTTGTGTATTGTCATGCCCGAATATATTAATCGGGCATCCATAAGCAGCGAAATACTGGATTCCCGCTTAAAACATGCGGGAATGACACCAAGGAAGGAGTCTTTTTCAGATTGACCGCCCTAGTTTAAGCTGAATTCATAACGCTCATCCAAATTCCGGCAGATTAATAAGAGTGGTGAAATCATAATCCGGGTCCAGTTCGAGCACCTTTTGCCATGCTTTAACTGCATCCTCTACGGCACCGACTTTAAAAAAGGCTACTCCTAGTGAATGATGAACAAAGGCATCATAATCACGATAACTTAGAGCCTGACCATAATAGCTTATTGCGCTTTCCCATAATCCCTTTTTTAAGAATCTAAAACCCTTCTCGCAATTCTTAGCCCAAAGTTTATTCTCATCTTTTATTGTATCTATATGAAGAAGGCTTTCCTTTTTCGTTTTTATTATCTCATCTATTATTTGCCCTAGATTATGTCGTGCGGGGGAGTTACGAAATATTGATATGGATTGTAGAAGTTCTCGGATTGCAAGGTTGATGCTGTCACTGGTGTTGTTTTCCGCACTCAGTAATCTTAAAGCATTTCTATAATGTACCCTACTTTCAATAAGCACATTTGTTCTTGAAAGAAACTCATTAGCCTTTTGATGCTCTGGTTCAATTTCGACTGCCTTTTTATAGAAATCTAATGCTTTATCTATATCGCCGGATGCCCCCATAGCAGTTCCTAGAAGATAATATGCATCTGCTTCATTTGGATTAGCCTTGATTGCCCTCTCAAAAGCATCAGCAGCAAGGTCTGGTCTTTGAGTTTCCAAATAACAAACTCCTAGATTAATCCAAACTTCGTAGATGTCAGGGCTGTCAACGGCAATTTCACTAAAAACTTCTATCGCTTCCTCAAATTCCGTCTGTTCTAGGAGATTAAGTCCAAGTTCGAATTTTTCTCTATACATAATTATTCCTCTCCGCAACTAATTAGCCACGAATGGACACGAATTTACACGAATAGAGTGATGAATTTGTGGAAAGCTAAATCTTTCAGCTACATACAAATGATATAACTTTAGCGGAATCCTTTAGGATTCCATTGGAATATAAGTATTTAGCTGTCGTTTCATTTGTGTTCATTAGTGTAAATTCGTGGCTAAAATCTTATTCTTCTTCACTTGCAAACAGCTTTACAAAATCTTCTATCGAGGCGGGTGGGATTTTGGCAACCTTCATGTTTTCTTCTATGTGGTTTATCTTGCTCATTCCAACTAGAGCCGATGAGATCCCAGGTGTTGAACGGACGAATTGAATTGCACGTTGTGCGTCTGTTTCTAATCCTTTTAGGCATACACCAATAAAGTCGGGGAGGTTTTTTGAAAGCTGACTTTGGAGAAGGGATGAGCTTCCGATTACGGTAACTCCTAGCCTCCATGAAGCCTCAAGAATGGAGGTCATCTCTCCATCCACACGTTGGTTCTTAAGGATGAGAGCCTCAGGCATAGCTAGATTAAAAGGAAGCTGTATTACCTTAAAATGGTGATCTTCTCCTGAAACCTCTTTTGCAATACCTACAAGTTCCTCAAGTGACAAACAATCAGGGGCATTTGGTTCTTGACGGTATCCGTTCCAAGTAGCAGTACCATACATTCTTATCTTTCCTTGAGAAACCTTCTTCTCAAGCATCTCAAAGGCAGCACTTATACGTTTATTAAATTCCTCTCTTGATACCTCTTGAAGCTGCTCCTCTGGATTGTGAAGGTAGTAAATGTCAATGCACTCAAGACCAAGGTTTCTAAGGCTGCACTCAAGTTGATTTTCAATGTAACGAGGAGTCATGCAGTGACTACCTGATACTATATCCTCAGATGAAGCAATTCCTGGTTTCATAAATGTTTCGATGAAATATGTATTCATGTCCTTCGGAGGAGCACCATCAAAAGGAATATAGCCGCCCTTTGTAGCAATGATTAACTCATCACGTGAAATCTTTCCATCATTAAATAAGACCTGAAGAGCTGCACCAATTGACCTTTCACTACGTTGAAACCTATAATTAATAGCTGTGTCAATACTATTACACCCAAGTTCAACAGCACGGAGTACAGCATCTCGATACCTGATGTCTGTAGATTCATCATAGTTTCCGAGATAAGTACCGAATCCTATTGAGGACATCCATAACCCCTGAGATTCTCTAAAGTGATCTGATGGAAGCATATTCTTAGACCTGTCACGATAACGTGCTGTACCTTCCTTAGTCGCATAATGGTTCATGATGCTGCCTCCCTTAAAGTAAAAGTTGTCCTTAATTAAAGGAGGGGCGTATGGCCATAAGCCCCTACAATATTAGGCGGGATTAGAAAATCCCTCCTATCCTTAGGAAAATTAAAAATATACCGAAGCATTGGTTCCTCATTTAGCCCACATTATTTCTCGGACTACTTTTACTCGCTTGGTATTGACTCCTCTTTGTTTTCACTATTCTACCTGAATGTTGGCTTGATTGCTGAAAAAAGCCACCGTGCTACAAGGACTTTAATAGAATTTTTTGAAGTACGGAGGTATTTAGTGAACCACATTGCTCGCAATGACAATATCTGCAAAGTGGCCAACTCGAGACAAATCACTTCCGTTTGCGGATAGGGCTATCAATCCGCATATTATATTGATTAAGAGCAAAGCAACTTTTTGAGTTACCTTACTACTCTATTTAAAATTCACTCCCCGGATTTTACTTTTCTTAGAATTATTCTCAGAAACTTCTCAGGGAAGGAACTAAATGTGAAGTTATCTTACCTTATTAACCTTACTTGCTTGAAGTCCTTTAGGGCCTTCTACGACATCAAACTCCACAACGTCACCCTCTGTAAGGGTTTTAAAACCAGAATTCTGTATAGCGCTGTAATGGACAAAAACGTCCTTACCGCCTTCCTGTTCAATGAATCCGAAACCTTTGGACTCATTAAACCACTTTACTTTACCTTTACGCAATTTACTGCCTCCTTAAAATTAATGTTTTAAATATCACATGCTTTTATTGCCTTGTCAAATCTTATCTATTAGACCCAAATAAGCACGAATGATTATAAACAGGAAGCAAGATGCAAGATGCACGATGCAAGATATAAGATCATGAATCATGTATCGTGAATCATTTTATTATCATAAATTCGTGGCTAAATAATCACCACTTCCTATTGACACTAAAGGGTCTTATATATAGTCTAATTCCATATCTAACAACATCTTTTGAGGAGGTATGACAATAATGGCGCAGGAAAGAACCGGTGCGATTACTATGAGAGGAAATCCTGTTACACTAGTAGGTCCTGAGATTAAAGTTGGCGATAAGGCTCCTAATTTTACTTCTCTTGAGGCATTAGGGTCACCTATAACTCTTGATAGCTTGAAGGGGAAGGTAAAGGTTTTTAATGTAGTTTTATCAGTGGATACCCCTGTCTGCGATGCCCAAACTAGGCGTTTTAACGAGGAGGCGGCTAAGCTTCCGGGTGACGTTGCAATTCTTACTTTGAGTATGGATCTTCCATTTGCTCAGAAACGGTACTGTAGCGCTGCGGGAATTGATAAGGTTAAAACTGCATCTGATTATCGAGATGCCTCCTTTGGTCAAGCCTATGGCATTTTGATAAAGGAACACCGTCTTCTTGGCAGGGCTATATTTGTAGTAGATAAAAACGATACGGTACAGTACGTTGAATACGTTAAAGAAGTGACTCAACATCCAGACTATGATGCAGCTCTCGCTGTTGTTAAGAAATTAGCTTAGGTGATGATTTAGTAGAGCCCTGAGTTAATGGGATTGGGCTGGATATACTTTGAAAACCTGTCCAGGTATATTTATTAAAGTGATACTGCTTAGATAAGGAGGTATTTAGTATGGGATTTGGTGAAATGCTATCAAAGATTTTTAAAAACGAGAGTGAAACAAAAGCCCCAGAGAAAACCAGACAAGAGAACAAGGCTGAAACACAAGCGACTGAAAGACTTATAACTCAAAACCAAAATACGATTATTGAGGAGAAGACTGGAAAAGCCACTCATATGACCGAATCTGGACAGATGGAGGAGATTCAACTCGCAGAAGATCTTGAGACACAGGAAGTTAAAGCCCAAGAGCCTGCTACTTCTGACGAGCAGGTTACAAAAGAGAAGATTCTAGAGGCGCTAAGCGACGTTTATGATCCTGAGATTCCGATAGATATTGTAAACCTTGGTCTTATCTATGATGTTCAGATTGAGGATGGAAATGTTTTTGTAAAAATGACAATGACATCACCTGGCTGTCCTTCTTCAGCACAGATAGTAGCCGAGTCACAGATGCTTATAGAAGGACTTCGAGGAGTGAAGGAAGCGTCTATTGAAATTGCCTGGGATCCGCCCTGGGACCCAAGCAGAATGAGCGAAGAGGCTAAGAAGGGCATGGGATTTGTCTAGTTATGTATGTGTCTTTTTTTAACATAGTGTAATTCCTATACTCTAGTTGGATGTTACGTTTAATTTAGATAGAGGTTAAGGTATGACAAAGAAGAGATTTTTTAAACGGAGGTGTAGTGACAATGCCAAAATCAACGATGAATGCAGGTAAGCTGTGGACTGGCGATCAGGTCTCCAAACTTCGCAAATTGGCCCGACAACATACTCCTACACGAGTCATCGGCTTAAAGCTTGGTCGTACAGAAGAAGCTATACGATCAAAAGCAAGTGAGGAGGGTATCTCATTAAAGCCGACTAATAAGCCACCCTACGGTAACAGAAAAAGATAGTTTTCACTTTACTTTTTCATTCGCTGTAACTTTCTGCAAAGATAGCACAGGTGAGTCGTTTTTTATTTATTTACTTTCATTTATTTGTAATCAAGGGGGTTTTCTGAGATGGCAAAGATGCCTAAGAGTGGAGATAAAGCACCTGATTTTGAGGCTGAGACATATGAAGGCAAGAAGGTTAAGCTTAGTGATTTTAAAAATAAAAAGACAGTAGCTCTTTATTTTTATCCGAAGGACAATACGCCAGGCTGCACGAAGGAGGCGTGTTCGATGAGGGATGGCATGAAGGAGCTAGAAAAACTAGGTATTCAAGTATTGGGTGTAAGTACTGACAGTGTAAAATCCCATGAGGGGTTTAGAGATAAATACAACCTTAACTTTCCCCTTTTGAGCGATAAAAGTAAGAACATAGTAACAGCCTATGGTGTTGAGAGTGATTACGGCTCGGCAAAAAGGGTAACTTTTCTAATAGATAAAACAGGCATTATTAGACATATATGGGAAAAGGTTAATACAGCCGGGCATTCTGACGAAGTGATTAATAAGATAAAAGAACTAGGATTATATTAAACTACAAATTCCAAATCCTAAATCACAAATTCCAAACAATTTTCAATTTCTAAATTCTAAACCTTTGGTATGTGGAAATTGGAATTTGTTTGTGATTTTGAATTTGGTCATTGGAGCTTAGCTATTATTGGCTAAACAGCTTTATAATTTCTAACATGTTCCATCTTCCAAAAGGTATCTTTGTTACAGGCACGGATACAGGCGTGGGAAAAACCGTTGTATCCGCTGCGCTTGCCCTGACATTAAAACAGTCCGGTAATAAGGTTGCCGTAATGAAGCCAGTTCAGACGGGCACCGATTTAGGCGGCTGCTTAGACATTGAGTTTGTGCATAGTGTTATTGAAGCAAGTTATTCATTAGATGAAGTATGTCCTTATCGTTTTCCTCATCCACTTGCACCCTTAGTTGCGGCTAATATTGCTGGCGAAAAGATTGATCTAGAGAGAATAAAGTCTTGCTTCTATAACCTTTCTTCGATTCACGATACTGTCATTGTTGAAGGGGCTGGAGGGTTACTTGTGCCGATTACTGATGCTTATCTAATGTCTGATTTGGCATTTAATTTAGGCTTATCACTGATTATAGTCACCCGTCCAGGCCTAGGAACATTAAATCACATGCTTCTTACCGTAGAATCTGCAAAGGCTAGGGGGCTTAAAGTAATGGGAATAGTAATAAATCAATTTCCTTCTCATCCTGGTCTTGCCGAACGCACAAATCCGGAGCTAATTCTCAAAATGACAGGAGAGCCGATTCTTGGTATCCTCCCCTTCGATCTCGGAATATGTGTGGAAGAGGGAAGGATTGGAAAGCTTAGAGAAATTGCATCTGCTTCTTTTACATCCGAGCTTGGCGGGAGTTTTAACGTTGAGGAGTTTCTATCCAAATTGAAATAAATTGACAAACGGTCACGAACAATACTCGTGATCCACCCTGTAGCAATTTGATAATTCGCATTTTGGAAACGTGGATAGGTGGGGTTTTCTAACCCCACGAGACAAGCCTGTCCTGAGTTTAACGAAGGAAATGTCTCGTCTATCGTCACTACAATAAATTGGGTCCGCTAGTCTCGCTAGTGGAGGGTCAACAGGCAACGAGCAAGTCTGCCCTGAGTTATGTCGAAGGGACTCTTTGCCTACCCATTAAACGGGGATATAAAACAAAAAAATAAGCCCACCAGTCCCTGCCCTGAGCAAAGTCGAAGGGTTGCTGGTGGACATAAGCCCGTCCTCATCTTGATGAAAACCTAAAGATTAAGTGCTGAGAAATGAAAGATGCTCATAGCTTTAGGGATGAATTGGGCTCTTCTGGTAAATAATTCACTGGCTAGAAAACGAAAGACCTTTAGTTTACGAATCACAACTTGACAGATTTTTTGGGTATGATATACATACTAAGTTTTTTGTTATACCTAAGTTTTTAGCTTTCCGTTAGGGGCGCAATCCAAATTTAAGGTAGAGATTGATGAAAAAACTCCTGAAAGGATGCTCTGGTGTATTGCTCCTAAGTCTGATCTTTCTAGGATTCTACCTCTACACTGCGGAAAGCAGCACTAAGGCTCCTGAGCAGCCAATCTTTTTTAGCCACAAGATCCATTCAGGTGATAACCAAATTCCATGTCAGTACTGTCATAGCTACGTCACAGAATCAACGATGCCTGGAATTCCCTCTATGCAAAAATGTATGGGTTGCCACACTTTTATTGCTGGAAAGGATGAGGAATATAAATACGATGGAAAGGCCATAAACATTCAGAAGGAAATTCAGAAGGTAAAAGAGTACTGGGATAAAAAGCAGCCAATTTCCTGGATTAGAGTTAATTATCTACCTGATTTTGTTTACTTCACTCATAAAAGGCATGTTCTTCGTGAAGGAATCGAGTGTAAGACCTGTCATGGAGAGGTAGAAAAAATGGATGTAGTTCAACGCGTATATAGACTCCAGATGGGATGGTGTGTGAGCTGTCATCAAGAAAAAGCAAAAGATGGGGATGAGCTGACTAAGCTCAAAGATTGTTTGACCTGTCATAAATAGGATGGAGGAAAAATGTCCGAGATTAAGAAGGGCGGTTCGACTAAGCCTGTCCTGAGCAAAGGCGAAGGACTCATCACAGGTGGGATAAAAAGAAGGGATTTCCTAAAAATCCTTGGGGTAGTTGGCGGCACTGCAGCAATTACTGGAGGTTGCTCTCCTGAGCCTGTGGAAAAGATAATCCCTTATGTTATTCCTCCGGATACTATTATTCCAGGAATTCCAAAGTGGTACGCAAGCACATGTATGGAATGTCCTGCGGGGTGTGGAATTCTCGTTAAGAATCGTGAGGGCAGAGCAATAAAGATCGAAGGAAATCCTCTTAGCCCGATTAATTCTGGAGGAACATGCGCACGTGGACAGGCCGCACTTCAGGGGCTTTATAATCCTGATCGTATCGGAGGACCGCATACTAGAAATTCTTCTGGAAGGCTTGAACCTACGGCATGGGATGAGGCAGAAAGTATTCTAGTTGAAAAGATTAAAGAAATCAGATCTAAGGGCAACGGAAATAAAATCGTCTTCTTAACTAATAATATCTCAGGGAGTTTAAATAGACTTATAGACGATTGGGTAAATGCTCTAGGTGGAAGACATATCGTTTATGAAACCTTTTCACACGAACCGCTTAAGGAAGCAAATCGAATTTCGTTCGGAATAAATAAGATCCCTACGTACCATATTGAGGAGACAAAATACCTTCTCTCATTTGGTGCGGACATGCTTGAAACGTGGCTATCTCCAGTTCAATACGCAAGAAAGTTTAGTGAGATGCACGGCTATAAGAATAAAAGCATGGGAAAGTTTGTTCAGGTAGAGCCTAGGCTTTCTCTTACAGGGGTAAGCGCGGATGAGTGGATAGCGATAAGGCCTGGAACCGAGGCTTTTCTCGCGCTTGGAATCGCTAACGCAATTCTTAGTGAGGGTGCAGCTTCTGTCACGAGTGGTGAAGCGGATAAGTTAAACAGGCTTGTTAAAGATTATAAACCTGATGTTGTTTCTTTAATTACAGAGGTTCCAACAGAAACCATAACTCGTATTGCAAAGGAATTTGTAGAATCGAGGCCGAGTCTAGCTCTCGGCGGAGGTGCGGCAAATACTTCATCCAAAAGCACGGAAACGCTTGTTGCCATAAATATTCTTAACTACATTGCTGGAAACGTAGGAGATACAGTAAATTTTGGAGACACTCTCACACTATCAAATGCAAACTCTTTTAGAGAAATTGCGTCTCTTGTTGACTCGATGTCTAAGGGTGAGGTTGAACTTCTTCTGATTTATAATGTCAACCCGTCCTTTACCTTACCTAAAACACTTAGGTTCGATGAGGCTCTTAAAAAGGTTCCTTTCGTTGTAAGCTTTTCAAGCTTTATGGATGAAACAACCGAGCAAGCGAACCTAGTCCTTCCTGATCATACAACGCTTGAAAAATGGGGGGATTACACACCTCAAGATAGTGTCTATGGGGTGATTCAACCTATTATGGATCCTGTTTTTAACACAAAGTCTATAGGTGATGTGATTCTTTCTATTAGTAAGAAGATCGAGGGGCTTGAAAGCCAATTTTCTTCTAACACCTTTTACGATTATTTAAGGGATTCTTGGAGAGGAATTCAAACAAGATTAGCTCCCGACAAGGATTTTGAAGCCTTTTGGACAGATAAAGTGGAGCGAGGAGGCATTTATAGAGAGATTGCTCCCATACAAGTTCGACTTTCTCAAGAAGTATCAACGGTATCATTCTCAGAGCCTAAATTCGAAGGTGAGGGCGCGATCTATTTTATGGCTTATCCCTCATATAGATATTATGATGGAAGGGGGGCAAATAAACCTTGGCTTCAAGAGCTTCCAGATGCTATAACAACTGCTGTCTGGGATACTTGGGTGGAGATAAATCCTGAGACCGCCAGAAAAATTGGGGTCAAAGAAGGCGATTTTCTCTCAATTGAGTCTCCATACGGTAATATCACAACTCAGGCTTATATATATAAAGGTATTAGGCCCGATACAATCGCAGTTCCAATTGGGCTTGGACATAAGAGTTACGGGAGGTATGCGCAAAATAGGGGGGTAAACCCAATCGAAATACTTCCAGTCTTGACTGATGAGGCTTCTGGAGGTTTTGCCTGGCTATCAACTAAGGTCAATGTCTCAAAGACAGGAAAGCGTGAACAGTTAGTTAAAACACAGGATAGCACGAGTCAGGAAGGGAGAGGAATTGCTCAGGCTATAACCTTAAAGGAACTTGAGAGTGGGGTGCATGAGCAGCATGAGCTGGGTGAAAAATTTGATATGTATCCACCTCAAAAATACATTAAACACCGGTGGGGTATGTCAATAGACCTTTCAAAGTGTATTGGGTGCGGTGCGTGCGTTACGGCGTGCTATGCGGAGAACAATATTCCTGTAGTGGGAAAGGGACAGGTAGCTAAAAGACGAGAGATGTCATGGATAAGGATTGAGAGATTCTATCATGAAGATAATGGATTCGATATACGATTTATTCCAATGCTGTGTCAGCATTGTGGTAATGCTCCATGTGAGCCTGTATGTCCTGTTTATGCCACCTACCACAACCACGAGGGTCTTAACGCAATGATTTATAACCGCTGTGTAGGGACAAGGTACTGCTCAAATAACTGTACATACAAGGTTAGAAGATTTAATTGGTTTACTTATAACTGGCCTGAGCCTCTCAACTGGCAATTAAACCCCGATGTCTCGGTAAGAACAAAGGGGGTAATGGAAAAATGTACTTTCTGCGTTCAGAGGATACGCTTTGGTGAAGATAGAGCAAGGGATGAAGAAAGGAATGTAAGGGATGGAGAAATTATCCCTGCCTGTGCCCAGGCTTGTCCAACTAAGGTAATTGTTTTTGGAGACTTAAAAGATGGGGAAAGCACTGTCTCTCACCTTGCTAAGGATGAGAGGGGATATCGTGTGCTTCAAGAGGTAAACACACAACCGGCTATTACATATCTAAAAAAAGTAACATGGGATAAGGCATAATGAACCAAGAATCAGCGCTTACCTATTCAAAAGTAAACCATGATATTATACGGATGCTTGATAAGCCTACTGTTAAGTGGTGGTCTCTATTTATATTCGATTTAGCCGTCTTAGCGTTTGGTCTTTTCTGCTTTCTATATCAGGTTTATACGGGCCTGGGGGTTGCCGGGTATAGACATCCGGTTTTTTGGGCGGTTTACATAACTAACTTCGTTTTCTGGGTAGGAATTGCACACTCGGGAACACTCATTTCAGCAATTCTCTATCTCTTTAGAGCAAGATTCAGGATGTCAATCTATCGAATTTCTGAAGCAATGACAGTTTTTGCTGTATTGACTGCAGGACTTTTTCCAATAATTCACCTTGGAAGGCCTTGGTCTTTCTACTGGCTTCTTCCCTATCCAAACCAGCGTGAACTCTGGGTAAATTTCCGTTCTCCTCTTCTCTGGGATGTGTTTGCTGTGGGCACTTATTTAACTGTGAGTTCTATTTTCTTCTTTGTAGGTATGATCCCTGATATTGCGGCGATAAGGGACCGAGTTAAAGAGATTCCAAGAAAGATAATCTACACGATTTTATCCCTTGGATGGAAGGGTTCAACCTGGGAGTGGGGGCACTATACTAGGGCTTATTTCTATTTTGCTGCCTTTGCGACTCCTCTGGTTATTTCAGTCCACAGCGTTGTATCATGGGATTTCGCTATGTCTAACGTGCCTGGATGGCATAGCACGATCTTTCCTCCATATTTTGTTGCCGGAGCTATCTTTTCTGGGCTTGCTATGGTAATTACCCTAGTTGTCCCGATTAGGAAGATCTTCCACCTTGAGGAATTTATAACCATTGCAAACTTCGAAGGCATGGCAAAGATGATTATTCTTACTTCTCTTATTGTTACGTATGCCTATGTAGTTGAGTTTTTTATGGCCTGGTACAGCGGGAATCCATACGAGTGGGGGCAATTTATGTATAGAGCTAAAGGCGATTACGCACTATTTTACTGGATTATGATCTTTTGTAATTCAGTAGTTCCTCTTCTGCTTTGGTTCAAAAAGGTACGCACAAACATAAAAGCCCTCTTTATAATATCCCTTTTTATAAATATTGGCATGTGGTTTGAGAGATTTAACATCATTGTGATCTCTCTCTCACACGATTTTGAACCTGGCGGTTGGGGTCTTTATAGGGTCTCATGGGTTGAGCTTGGGGTTACAGCAGGAAGCTTTGCATGGTTTTTTATGTTTTTCCTTCTTTTTATAAAGATCCTACCCGCGCTTTCGATTTCTGAGATAAAGGAAATCTTACCAGCACCTACTCGGGAGGCAAAGGCAAGATGATAAAGGAGCAAGGTGTTTTTGGAATCTTTTCATATATTGATTCAACAGTCCAGGCAATAAAAAAGCTTAGAGAAGCAGACTTTAAAAACTTGCGAGTTTTTTCTCCCTTTCCTAGTCATGAGATTGAAGAAGCGCTTGAGAGGCGTGAAAGCATAGTTCGCTTTTTTACCTTGACAGGAGCAACCCTTGGAGCTTTATGCGGACTTACACTTACCATACTTACCTCTTTAGATTGGCCGATAAGGACTAGTGCGAAGCCAATAGTTTCACTCCCTCCTTTTATGATTTTCGTTTTCGAGCTTACCGTTCTATTTGGATCGCTCGCAACTCTACTTGGACTCCTTATTAATTCGCGTTTAAGACGGAATGCGCCAAGGGTTATGTATGATCCAAGGTTCTCTGAGGACAAATTTGGTATTGCAGTGGTATGCAAAATTGAAGATATCAGGAAGGTAGAAGAGATTTTAAAACTTTCAGGTGCAGATGAAGTACAGTTTGAAGGAATTTAATCCGATTTCGGATTTAAAAAATCTTTTATTCCGAAATCCGCAATTGAACGGGAGGTAAAATAGGTTTGTTGAAGGGGTCAAAAAGGTATTTCATACCAATCATCTTGGTATTAATTGTACTAGGTACTGCAAAGGTTTTTGGCTGGCCCTGGTCCATAGATATGTGGGAGCAGCCCTCGATTAAACCCTATGAGTTACCTCTTCCTTATCCGCCATATTCAATCTCAACTGATGGAACTATAGTAGATCTTGGGCCTAGACAGAAGTTTGAGGCGATCACCCAAAATCCGGTTAGCCCAACAAATGCTTCGTTGGTAAAGGGTGAAAATTTGTTTAAAACATACTGTGCTCCATGCCATGGACCAGAAGGCAAAGGGGATGGACCTGTTATAAAGAAGGGGTTTTATCCCGTTGATCTTACTTCCCCTGGGACACAGGCAAGAACAGACGGATACCTTTACGCTTATATCCAGTACGGTGGAATAGTTATGATGCCAAGCTATCGTGAGAGCATTTCTTCTAATCAGGCATGGAACGTTGTGAATTACGTAAGAAAGCTTCAGGGCAAACTCACTGCCACAGAGGAGACGAGTCAATAATATGGACGAAAAGGTTAGAGAAGAAATCATTTCTAGGATCCCTTTACAAGTTCCGAAGCTCCTTTCTTTTATCCTTATTCTACTATTCCTTTTGGGAGCCGCTACCTTTGTTTCACAAGTAAAAGGGCCCCAAGCCAAGGATGCCTGGGAGATTTATCTTGTGAATTTTCTTTTCTGGACTGGGATTGCTCAAGGAGGAATCATTCTTTCTTGCGTTCTACGTATAACCTCTGGAAGGTGGGGTAGGCCTGTTTTAAGAATAAGTGAGGCAATAGGCTCGTTCATACCTATATCATTTATCCTCTTTCTTATTCTGTTTCTTGGAAGAGACTATATTCTCCCTTATGCTACTGAGCATTATCATAATCCAAAAGATATTTGGCTTAATATCCCTTTTGTTTTTGGAAGGGATGTAATTGCGCTCCTTGTTCTTTTCATGCTAAGCCTTATCTATATATATTATTCTCTTAGGCAGGATTTAGGAGGGACCGATCGTAGTGTTTCAGGATTATCTGCCATGATCGCATCAGGCTGGAAGGGTGAAGAAGAAAGAAAACTATGCTGGAATAGGCTATCCCGTCTTGCCCCCGCTATTGTGCTCATTTATGCAATCGTTTTTAGCGTTATTGCATTTGATTTCATGATGTCACTTAATCCCCATTGGTATAGTACATTGTTTGGGGTTTACTACTTTGTTGCTTGTTTTCTAGGAGCTCTTGGTGCTACGACTATTCTTTCAGTCTTTGTACGAAGGTATCTTCACCTCCAGGACTATATAACAAAATCCCAGTTTCAAGATCTCGGCAAGCTTATTTTTGGATTTTCGCTTTTCTGGACCTATCTCTTCTTTTCTCAGTATCTTGCAATATGGTATGGTAACATGCCCGAAGAAACGGGGTTTGTGATTAAACGTGTACAGGAAGAGCCATTCAAGACCCTTTCATGGGTTGTAATTTCCTGCTGTTTCTTTTTCCCCCTTGTTACACTCCTTCCAAAGACAAACAAGATAACTACCCCAATAATCGCATTTATAGCTACTGTTTCCTTAAGCGGGCTTTGGCTTGAGAAGTTTGTTTTGGTTACACCATCCCTTTCTCCCGATATCCATTTCTGCTGGGTGCAGATTCTTATTACCCTTGGTTTCTTTTCAGCATTTATCCTATCGTTTTTATTTTTTATAAGAAACTTTCCAATTATGCCAGTGGGTGACCCGTTATTTAGCGGTAAAATCGGTGCACACCACTCTGGAGGACATTAAATGGAAATTGAAGAAATACAAGAATCCGTAGACAAAATCACTCAGCTTGTTGTCGTCATTCTATGTATAGCGGTTGCAGGAGGAATACTCACAATAGCTGCTATATCTTTGTTTGGACCACAAATGGGACCACTCATGCAGAAACTTCCATTCTAATAAATAGCCCACTTTATTTCATTCTAAGTTGCGGAGGTTTTTAGACCTCCATAAATGGGATCCAGATGGTCTTTCAATTGTTAATCTAGTAATAGATAACCAAACTGGGTAGACAATTGTAGGGGCGTACGGCCGTACGCCCCTACTCGTTGCTGAAGACCTTCGCTTCTCAATCTTCCTATCCTTCTAATTTCACGACTTGCTGGAATCAGCGCATCCTCATCATACCATTTCAATAGAATTTTCTGAACAAGGTTTCTTAAAATGTATGGACCGACTCCTAAATTAGCCCAAATAAGAATGCCCGTTCAGGGAACTGACGCTACAATAAAACATGTAGGGTGAGTTCCCCCAACGCCCCCAAAAATGTGCTTGAATTTTATCATTTAGAATCCATTTCTTGAATTGGTATCACCCTGCACAATGTGTGAGTTCGGCCAGTGGGAGATTTCGCTTGATAAGAGCACATGTCAAAGCATAATACCGTCTCCATTTTAAAAATTTCCTTA
>LDXN01000045.1 GCA_001443445.1 Candidatus Dadabacteria bacterium CSP1-2
GAGGTGGCCGTTTATTCTTTGTAGGAGCAGGAACAAGCGGGCGTTTGGGTGTTATGGAGGCGGCTGAATGTCCACCTACATTTGGAACGCACTCAAGTTTGATTCAGGGTATTATTGCAGGTGGCAAAAAAGCGTTATGGCGTTCCATAGAAGGAGCGGAGGATTCTACAAATGAGGCGAAAAAGGTCTTGAGTAAATTACGATTAGGTGAGAAGGATATCGTAATTGGAATAGCAGCAAGCGCTACAACCCCGTTTGTTCTAGGTGCGTTATCGTATGCTAAAAAGAAAGGCTCTGCAAGGGTTCTCATTACTTGCAATCCTATTAATTCTCAACTTGCAAACATAAATATTTCTCTTCTTGTAGGTCCTGAAGTTATCTCAGGTTCTACCAGAATGAAAGCAGGAACTGCAACAAAAATGGTTTTAAACATGTTAACTACGGCTTCTATGGTTCGACTCGGCAAAACTTACGGGAATCTCATGGTTGATGTTCAACCTAATTCCAAAAAATTAAAAGATAGAGCGAGGCGAATCATCATGCAAATTTTAGGAATCGGACCTGAAAGAGCGGATAGTTTGTTAAATAAGTCCAATTGGGATGTAAAGATTTCTATTCTGATGGGAATGAAGAACCTAAGCTATAAAGAAGCAAAGGAGAGATTGGCAAGATGTGGTGGATTCTTACGAGAGGCGCTGAACTCAGAATAATAATGTAGCGGAGGTTTATAGACCGCCATAAATGGAATCCTATAGGATTTCAATTCTCTTTTACTGCAATAATGTTGCTGCGAGGAGTCCTTCGACAAAGCTCGGGATAAACTGTGCGACGAATCCGACACTAGGTGTCATTCCGAATACTTCGCATTGGCTCAGTACAGGCTCCGTGAGGAATCTCAAACAGATTGCCACGCTTTCGCTTGCAATGACAGAAAGAGGGAATGCTTCACGGAGTTTACACTGAGTGAAGCGAATGTGTTCGCAATGACAATTATGGAAAGTTATGATGAACTGGTTAGAGCCAATTCTTAACAAGCAAGAAAGACTCGTAGTGGGTTTAATGTCTGGCACATCTATGGACGGTGTTGATGCTGCTCTTGTAAGAATCAATGGAAATGAGTTAAAAACCAAAATAGAGTTGATTAAATTTATTTGCTTCCCATATGAATCTTCTCTTCTTCAAACCTTGGAAAATGTGATATCAAACGGTTCAACTCGCCAAATATCAGAACTTAATTTTCTCGTAGGCGAAGCCTTTGCCAAGGCGGCTCTTGCTGTCATCAAAGAAGCTAGGTTGTCAACAAGTGATATTGATTTAATCGGTTCACATGGTCAGACGATTTATCATAATCCACCATCATCCTGTAGTGAGTCCTTCGGCGGAGTTTACCCTGAGCGAAGCCGAAGGGCTCAGGACAGGACTAGTCTAACTACAAAAAAAGGTGTTCCATCAACATTTCAGATTGGGGAATTAGACGTAATTGCGGAACGAACGGGGATAACAACTATTGGTGATTTTCGAACCCGTGATGTAGCTGCCGGTGGTGAGGGTGCGCCGCTTGTCCCCTATGTTGATTATCTCTTGTTTCACAAATCTGGAAAAGTCTCTATCGTTCAAAATGTAGGCGGCATCGCTAATGCCACAGTAGTGACCGAGAGAATAGAGGATGTAATTGCGTTTGATACGGGACCCGGGAATATGCTAATGGATAACATTGTGAGTTTGACGACTAATGGAGAAAAGAGGTTTGACCAAGATGGAAGACTGGCTTCACAAGGTTCGGTTAATAAAGTATTACTAGAAAAGCTTTTATCTCATCCATTTTTTGCCAAGTCCCCGCCAAAATCTACGGGGGCAGAACTTTTCGGTAAGGAAAAAGCCTCAGAACTTTATGCCCTTGTTAAAGAGAAGAGGATTTCACTTAATGATTTGATAGCAACGCTTTTAGAACTCACACTCGAATCAATAGCGATCTCTTATGAACGATTTATTTTCCCTAAATGGAATGTAAGCGAAGTAATTTTGAGCGGGGGCGGAGCTAGGAATCCACTCTTTGTAAAAAAACTAAAAAAGAAAATAGATCATGTAAAGTTTTCGACTTCAGATGACTATGGAATACCGGTCGAGGCTAAAGAAGCTGTGGCCTTCGCAGTCTTGGCAAACGAACTTATTTCGGGTAATTGCGCAAACCTCCCTTCTGCCACAGGAGCAGAAAGGCGTGTGCCATTGGGAAAGATTGTGTTGGGTGGAATTTAATGTAGGGGCAGGTCTTGTGCCTGCCCTTTTCTTTTGGGCAACCGCGGCTCGACTTGGCTCGCCACAGGCAAGGGTTATCCCTACAATCGTAATGATAATTATAGAAAATTATTCAGTAAGCATAGATCGGACTTTCTAGTCCTGTATTGGCAAGCGGAGTTGGAAAACCCCTATCTTTAGCACGGTTACCGTGAGGGCACACATTAAAGTACGATGAACAACCAAGACCTAGCCAAACTCAGCACATCCGAAATAATCGGTCAAATTGTCATGCCAAGGCTGGATTTCAGAGACTCTGATCCTTTGCCACATGCAAAAGAACTTGTCCAAAAATTTCAAGTCGGTGGTTTTATTGTTTTTGGTGGTGAACGTAGACAGTTAAAAGAAGCAACCGAGGATCTTCAGAGAAACTCTAAAATTCCTCTATTTTTCGCATGTGATGCTGAGCGGGGTGTAGGGCAAATAGTAACTGGCGCAACTCGTTTCCCATTTACAATGGCACTTGGTGCAATAGGGGACGAAGACCTTGTTTATAGGCAAGCAGGGTTTATTGCTGAAGAAATGGGAGAGTGTGGACTTAATCTCGTCTTTGCACCGGTTGTGGATGTAAACACAAATCCTGAAAATCCAATAATCAACGTTCGTTCATATAGTGACGACCCGTTTCATGTTTCACGTCTTGGGGCGGCATTTATTAATGGCTGTCAAGATGAAGGTGTTATGGCTTGTGCTAAGCACTTTCCTGGACATGGTGGGGTAGAAATTGATTCACATGTAACTCTTCCTACTTCCCCTCAAAGTCGAGATGAATTTTGGGGATGCGATTTAGTTCCGTTTAAAAAAGCTATAGAGAGCCATGTTGCTTCTATTATGATAGCCCATCTAGCAGTGCCTGAGATTGATTCTAGCGGAGTTCCATCAACTATATCAACAGAGGTTATTCAAAGACTGCTTATACGTGATTTGTGCTTTAAAGGTTTAGTTATAACAGACTCATTTCACATGGGCGCAATAACCGAGTTAGGCAAGGAAGAAGATGTTGTGCGTTGCGGTATTCTTGCAGGATCCGACATTATCCTTGATCCACGACAACCTGTAAATCTAATAGAAAGATTAGTTGAGATGGTTAAGAGCGGAGAAATTCCAGAACCGCTTTTGGATAGGGCGGTAGAGAATATAATCGCTGCAAAAAGAAAATGGCTTAAGGTTAAGCCATATCAGGAGATCGTGGGTAATAATTACGGAGAAAAGTTGCTCACCGAAATTACCCAGCGCTCAGTTTGTTGTTTAAAAGGCGGAAAGCTTCATTCCAAGAAAGCATCAGTTTACATTCTTGATGTGACCCAAGTGGGAGAGGACATTTCTAAACCATTTCTTAAGTGTCTAGCCGAAGGAGGAATAGATTATGAGAACAAGCCTCTTACTCTCCGGGATGCAGAGGCGTTTTTACCCGATAAGGAAAACAGTGACATGGCAATAATTTGTCTTGTCTACACTTCAGTTGCTGCCTGGAAAGGACATACAAATTTGCCTGAATCTTTTAAGGGATTTTTGAGAAGGGTTGCTAAATTAAACAGTGAAAAGATTTTAATCTCTTTTGGGTCTCCTTATGTGGTACGAGGCTTTGAAAATTTTGATACTATCCTATGCACTTTTGACAGTTTAGACGGGTGCCAACAGTCTGTAGTCGAAGTCCTTTTAGGAAAACTTGAGGCTCAGGGACGTTTGCCTGTAAAATTACACCTAAATAATAATGCCTGAATCTATCCGAGCTATTTTCTCTGCACTAAGCCCAGTTGATTGGATAATTGTCATTGTCTATCTACTTCTCTCTCTTGGCATTGGTGTCTACTTTACAAAGCGCGCAAGTAAAAGTATGGCTGATTATTTTGTTTCGGGAAGAAATTTACCATGGTGGATTATTGGAACCTCTATGGTTGCAACAACATTTGCAGCGGACACTCCTCTCGTAGTGACAGGGTGGGTTCGAACGGATGGAATATGGAAGAACTGGTTCTGGTGGAATTATCTCTTTAGTCACGTAATTATAATTTTTGTTTTCTCTAGGCTTTGGAGAAGAGCCGAGGTGATTACAGAAAATGAACTAATAGAACTTCGATATGGTGGAAAACCTGCTGCTTTTCTTAGGGGTTTTAAGGCGTTTTACTTCTCAACCCTTTTTAATTTTATCGTAATGGGTTGGGTAATAAGCGCAATGGCAAAGGTGTTAAAAGTATTCTTTGGATTTGAAACCACTTTTGCAGTAATCCTCTGCATAGGGATTGCTTTTTTCTACACAATGATGTCTGGACTCTGGGGTGTGGCGCTTACGGATTTCTTCCAATATTTTGTTGCTCTTATTGGGACAACTGTATTTGCATATGTTGTAGTAAATTCTCCTGTTGTTGGAGGATTTGATGGATTTTTGGAAAAAATAAATGGGGTACAGAGCCATCTTTCATTTTTTATGACTCCATCAAGCGGAGTCCCCGTGAGTAAGGGTTTTTGGTCTTCAAGTTTTTTTGTTTTTCTTGTTTACGTAACTGTTATCTGGTGGTCATCTCATAACTCTGACGGTAGCGGATATTTTATTCAAAGGATGTGTGCGGCAAAAAACGAGCGCCATGCCGTTTTAGGAACTGCATGGTTTTCACTTAACCATTATGTAATACGTTTTTGGCCATGGGTATTAGTCGCTGTTTTTTCATTGATTGTCTATCCAACTGCCGAGCGCGCAGGAGGCGATCAAGAAGCCATGTATGTTGTTGTTATTAGAGATTTCCTTGGACCTGGACTTAAGGGGCTCCTCTTTGTAGCTTTCCTGGCTGCATTTATGTCTACTATAACTACGCAGCTCAACTGGGGAGCCTCTTATTTGATGAATGATGTATATAAGCGGTTTGTAAATAAGAGTGCAAACGAAAGCCATTATATTTTTGTTTCTAGGCTCTTCACTTTGATTCTCACTCTTCTTGCTGGATATTTCGCTTTTCATATTAAGAACATTGGAAATGCGTGGATTTTTCTCTGGGCAATGAGTGCCGGAATAGGGCTTGTACTTATACTTAGATGGTTTTGGTGGAGAATAAATGCTTGGTCTGAGATATCTGCTCTTGGTGCTTCATTATTGACGATTTCCCTTTTAACTTTGTACACCAAATTTAAAGGAATACCTCTTGAATTCAGTCATCAGATAATAGTAGTTCCCATCTCAATTGTTATATGGTTAGTTGTAACTTTTTTAACTAAGCCTGAATCCGAGGGAACGCTTCTCAAATTCTATAAAAAGATTCGTCCCTGGGGCTGGTGGAGTCCAATTGCAAAGATGAATCCGGACATAGAGCGAACTTCTTTTATACCAATAGTAATTAATATTCTTTTAGGGGTCAGTTTTATTTTCTTTGCCATGATTGGTATTGGGAAACTTCTTTTAGGTACTCCTTATATTGGAGCTTTTATGATTTTAATCTCCATCTGCTCCGGGATTTTGATATATATAAATACAAGGAAGGCATAATTCGAAAAGAAATCGTTGAAGTTATACCTTTGGCATATTGAGAGGAAGTTTCATGCTGTATACAAATTTTACAATGATCAAGAACACTTGGGAAGGTCAAGGTTTCTACCTAACAAGTAAAAAGCTTAATAGACATAAAAACTATCCAAAAAATTTGAAATTAAAAAATAAGCGGTTAAAATTATGTTTTGAGAACCAGTTGTAGCAGAGGAGAAATAATATAATGGCTAAGAAGTTAGAAAGCTTAGATAAAGTTACGGTAAAGTTCGCAGGGGATTCAGGAGACGGAGTACAGGTTATGGGAGATCAGTTTGGCAACGCCACCGCTGTTGTCGGCAATGACTTTGCAACTCTGCCTGACTACCCAGCAGAAATAAGAGCCCCGCAAGGAACAACTTATGGTGTTTCGTCGTATCAGATTCAGTTTGCCGCATACGATGTATATACCCCTGGTGATATTCCTGATGTTCTTGTTGCCTTCAATCCCGCCGCTTTGAAAGTAAACCTAACATCTCTGAAGCCTGGAGGAACAATAATAGCAAATGAAGATGAATTTACAGAGCAAAACCTTAGGAAAGCCGGTTTTAGCTCAAATCCTTTGGAAGATGACTCCTTGGGTTCATTTAGGGTCTATAGGGTTCCTATCACAAGGCTCACAATTGAATCGCTCAAAGATGAGCCAGTAGGACACAAGGATAAAGAAAGGTGTAGGAACTTCTTTGCGCTGGGCATGATGTGTTGGCTATTCTCAAGACCACTTGAGCCATCTATTGAATTCCTCAAAAAAAGATTTGCCACTAAAGTCCAGGTTATGGAAGCAAACACAAAGGCACTCAAAGCTGGGTATAACATCTGTGATACAATGGAAATATTTCCGATTCATTATCAGCTTCCACCTGCAAAACTAGAACCTGGAAAATACAGGAACGTAAACGGAGCATTTGCATCTGCATGCGGGCTTGTAGTCGCCTCACACAAATCAGGCCTGCCTCTTATATATTCGGGCTACCCCATAACGCCTGCAAGTGAGACCTTGGAAGTCCTCGCAGCGCTCAAACAATATGGAGCAGTAACTATTCAATCTGAGGATGAAATAAGTGCTATAACTATGGCTATAGGAGCAGCGTATTCAGGAGCAATTGGTGTGACAGGAACAAGTGGTCCTGGGCTTGCTTTGAAGACAGAGGCTCTTAATCTTGCAGTTATGACAGAGCTTCCACTCATAGTATTTGATTTTCAAAGATCAGGGCCATCAACAGGTATGCCCACAAAAACTGAGCAGACAGACCTACTTTTTGCACTCTTTGGAAGACCTGCTGAATCACCCGTTATAATACTTTCTCCTTCCTCACCCGCTGACTGCTTCTGGATATCCATAGAAGCCGTAAGGCTTGCTACAAAATATATGACGCCTGTTATAGTTCTTTCTGAGCAATTTCTTGTGCATTCATCTGAGCCGTGGAAACTACCTGACTTAGACAAGATTCCACCAATAGAGGTAAATTTTAGAACCGACCCGAAGGGATTTTACCCATATATGCGAGATGAAAAAACCCTTGCAAGACCTTGGGTAAAACTCGGAACTCCTGGGCTGGAACACACCCTGGGAGGACTTGAAAAGAGTAATATCCAAGGAACCATATCGTACGAACCTGAAAACCATGACCTTATGAACAAGCTAAGGGCACAAAAAATCCAAAAAGTAGCTCAGGATATCCCTGACGCACAAATTATGGGTCCTGCTGATGCGGATGTAGTCGTTGTAGGATGGGGAGGCACATACGGACACATAAAGGCAGCTATAGAAATGGCAAATCAGGATGGGATGAAAGTAGCAATGGTGCATCTAAGATACCTTAATCCTCTTCAGAAGAATCTCGGTGATCTCCTGCGTAGGTTTAAGAAGGTTCTTGTACCTGAGCTAAATCTAGGACAACTCAGTTATGTTTTGCGTGCGAAATACCTTATTGATGCTATAGGGTACAACAGAATTACAGGAAGACCATTTTATGTATCTGAGCTTTTAAATTTTATTAAAGACGAGTATAAGAGCTTGAGAATGCATTAAATCGAAATTATAAGTAATACAAGGAGAGGAAAAGTAAAATGAGCGTAACAGAACAAGAAGGTCAGATAACATACAAATGGACGGACTTTAAGTCTGACCAAGATGTAAGATGGTGTCCCGGATGCGAAGACTATGCTATACTTAAAGCCTTTCAAACGGCGCTTGCTGAGCTGGATATTCCAAGAGAAAAACACGTAGTAGTATCAGGTATAGGTTGTTCTTCGCGACTCCCTTATTATATGAGCACATATGGATTCCATGGAATACATGGAAGGCCAATACCTATTGCAACAGGTGTGAAGGTGGCAAACCCTGACCTTGTAGTATGGGTTATAACCGGAGACGGAGATTGTTTATCCATAGGCGGCAATCATCTGATACACGTTATGAGAAGGAATGTTGATATAAAAATTCTTCTTTTTGATAACAGGATATACGGTCTTACAAAAGGTCAATACTCACCTACAAGTGATAAAGGAATGGTAAATAGAACAGCTCCTATGGGAACCGTTGAGGAACCTGTAGAACCAGTCGCGCTTGCTCTTGCATCTGGAGCAACCTTTGTAGCAAGAACAGATGCTGCTTATTTAAAACACCTTATACACCTTATTGTGGAAGCTCACAAGCATAAAGGAACTGCCTTCTTACATATATATCAAAACTGTTATGTTTACAATGACGGTGTATTTGATGATTTCACACAAAGAGATGTAAGAGATGACAGAAATCTTGTTCTTGAGCATGGCAAACCTCTTATATTCGGTAAAAACAGAGATAAGGGTTTGAGATTCAAAGATGGCATGGTTGAAATAGCAGAGTTTGAACCTGCGGATCCACCCGAGGATATTACCATTTTTGATGAAACGAACCTTTCATTAGCATTTGCTCTTTCAAAACTCTATTGGCCGCGATTCCCAGTACCCATGGGGGTAATTAGAAGGGTAGAGCAACCAAGTTTTGAAGAATTGATATATGGACAGATAGAAAAGGCAAAACAAAAATTCTCAACCGACCTTAACAAACTTATTTACTCAGGTGATGTCTGGGAGGTTAAGTAAAATTATAATTAAGTAGGGGCTTTCAACCGAACGCCACTACAAACGCACGAGCATACTGGCAGGTAACTTTCGGTAAGACCCTTAATTTCAAAATTCTATAAAGACTCATGTACATAAGAACTTGTTCGATATGTGATAACAGGTTCAATACTCGTTATTTCAATAAAAATATTTGCTCTTTCCCATGTAAACAGGAACGGGTTAGGCAAAATGGTAAAGAAAGTATGAAACGTAAAAGACATAAATATCGTGCCAAGTGTCCACCTTGCATAATTTGTGGATTTAATTTGACAACAGATATTCACCATGAAGGAAAAACTACCTATATGTTGTGTCCTAATCATCATGCTCTTATAACCCGTAGCATTAAAACCCTCAAAGAACTATTAGAAGAACGTAACTATCCTTCTGTCCCAAGTATACAAAATTTTCTGTAATGTTTAGTATAAATTGCGGGGTATGCTTGAATAAAAGGATACTTGCCAACTTGAGAAAAGCGTTTATTTTTGTTAAGTTATAAAAGGCAATCTTTTTAAGGCAAACGGATGACGATAAAAGTAAAGGTTATACAGCCCCCAAACTTGAGTTTCCTTGAGAGGATCTACATTCCAGAGATAATCAAGGGTTTGAAGACAACCTTGATGCATATTCTTAACTTCCATCCTATAACTGTTCAATATCCTGAAGAGGTAAAGCAGCTTCCTCCAAGGTATAGGGGGCTTCATATCCTTCCAGCGGATGATGAGGGTAAAATAAGGTGTGTTGCATGCAAGCTATGTGAGGTTGCGTGTCCCACTCAGGCTATATCAATAGTGGCTGAGGCTTCAGATGAATATGGAATTGAAAGAAGACCCAAGGTTTATAACATAGATTTCATGCGATGTGTTTTCTGTGGGTTCTGTGTAGAAGCCTGTCCATGCGATGCCCTTAGAATGGGGATGCAATACGAGCTAGCATCATACAACAGGGCAGGACTTATTCATACAAAAGAGGTTTTCTTTGACCCGAATGTAAAAAGTAGAGCTCCAAGGGATAATGCTAATTTCTTATATGAAAGAGAAAGGGGTGAAATTTTAGACGAACCAAATGAGGTCGAGAAGATCAGAAATGCTTCAAGTATTTGATTGAATTATAGCTTAAAAATCATAGCCACAGAGTGCACAGAGCTTGCAGAGAAAAGAAAAATATTTTTGTTTCTCTTTGTGTTCTCTGTGGCAAATCTTTTCTAATTCCACAATCGAAAGGGGGTTTAATTTATGAAGGCAGTTGTAGTTTATGAACATGGTGGGATTGATAAATTAAAGTACGATGAGATTCCGGACCCTGAGGTACGTGCGAATGATGTTCTTGTGCAGGTAAAAGCCTGTGCGATGAATCACCTTGATATATGGGTAAGAAAAGGGCTTCCTCACCTTAAAATAAAATACCCTCATGTTTTAGGTTCCGATGTAGCTGGAATTGTGGCAGAAGTAGGAAAGGACGTCCGTGGCATTGAAATAGGAACTCCCGTTTTAGTCTCCCCGGGGATAACATGTGGAAGATGCGTTTACTGTGTAAGCGGGCGCGATAATCTCTGTAGAGAGTATGCGATCTTGGGTGAGAACTGCACCGGTGGCTGTGCTGAGTATATATCAGTTCCAAAAGAAAATATTCTTCCAATGCCAAAGAATGTATCTTTTGAAGAGGGGGCTTGCGTTCCACTTGTTTTTCTTACAGCATGGCACATGCTTGTGAGTCGTGCAGAGATTAAACTCGGAGAGGTGGTTTTGGTTCATGCGGCAGGAAGTGGTGTAGGAAGTGCGGCAATCCAGATTGCAAAGCTCTTTGGGGCGACTGTAATTACTACTGCGGGAACAGACGAAAAAATAGAAAAGGCGAAGACGCTTCTTGGTGCGGATTATGGAGTCAATTACAATGCCCAGGATTTCCTTGCTGAAGTAAGAAAAATCACTGGAAAAAGGGGTGTAGATATTATTATAGACCACACGGGGGTTGTTAACTGGGAAAAGAACATTCTTGCACTTACAATGGGCGGAAGAATGGTTATTTGTGGTTCAACCTCTGGATTTGAAGGTAAAACAGACTTAAGGCAGGTATTTTTCAAAAGGCTTTCCATTCTTGGCTCAACTATGGGAAGCAAGGGTGATTTGTTTGAGGTTATAAAGCACGTTGAATCTGACAAACTGAAACCCGTTCTCTACAAAGTTCTTCCGATGTCTCAGGCTGCAGAAGGCCACAAGCTTATGGAAAATAGAGAGGTCTTTGGGAAAATAGTCCTAATTCCATCGTGATTCTTTCTAGGGCTGGTCATCTCACTTCAAATTCTACTGAGTCAATAATACGGTTTTGTTTATCTACGATTGATAGTACATATTTACCCTTTTTAGGTTTCCATGAAACTCTTTTACTAGAAGTGCCTATTTTTTTATTATTTAATAACCACTGGAAAGTAGTATTAGAGGCTTTTGCTTCAAAAAAGATTAGGTGGTGTCTTTCGGGAATATCCGGATCTAAAGCGATTATAGTTCTCTCTGACGGATAGATAATATGGGGATTTACGTGGATTGTATTTAATTCAATTGAACTTGGTTGTGTGCCCTCTATAAACCACTCATCTTTTTCAGACTCTATATGATGATCAAATTCAATTTTCCTTGTTACCACTCCTAAAGGTGGTTGAGGAGGAATACTGGGATAGCTGCGATGAAGATAGTTCATAAGCTCGAGCCAGATAGGCGCAGCTCCTGTTATTCCTGTAACATTCCACATTGGTTCACCTGTGAAATTTCCAACCCAAACTCCTACGGTGTATTTCTGTGAATATCCAATACACCAGTTGTCTCTCATATCCTTACTCGTTCCTGTTTTTACTGCCGTCCAGAATCGGGTGGATAATGGATTTTCAAATCCAAAAGTTGCGCTTCTCGATTCTCTATCTGAAAGAATATCTGAGATAATAAATGTAGCGTCTTTTTCGAGTACCTGTTTTTCGTTTGTATTCTTATCGAAGGTGAGTCTCAACTCACTCCATTTTCCATCATTAGCTAATGTCCGGTAAGTATTTACAAGTTCATAAAGGCTTACGTCTGCAGAGCCAAGAGCAAGTGAGTAACCATAGTAATCTCCTGATTCATTAAGGCTCTCAAACCCAAGTTCTTTTAGTCTATTAACAAAGGGTTCTACTCCTACTAACATCAAGGTCCTTACTGCAGGGACATTAAGGGATGCTGAAAGTGCGGTTCGAACACTGACGAGACCTTTAAATTCATTGTCATAGTTTTGCGGGATATATAGGCCAACTGGAGTTGAAATATCTAGTGGAGAATCATCGAGGACTGAGGCGGCGGTAAGTAGGCGTTTCTCAATTGCAAGTTCATATAAAAATGGCTTGAGTGTTGATCCTGCCTGTCTTCTAGCTCTGACCCCATCTACATATCTCGCACTTGAAGATAGTCCGCTATTTCCAACGTATGCGAGGATATGCCCTGTCTTATTTTCAACAACGAGGACTGCCCCATCGTGGACATTTTGATTCTTTAATAAACCGAGTTGATATTTTAAGACTTCGGTTGCAAAACGCTGAATATCTGCATCAAGCGTTGAAACCACTATTGCCTCTTCTTTTTGTAAAAGCTCTCGGGCAACGTGAGGTGCAATGGCAATACGAGGTCTTATTGAATAAGGACCTGAAAGCTTTTTCTCTGCAATACTCGTAATGTTTTCACATGGAGTTTGTGACTTAATAGAACTTGTTAGAATACAAGCCCTTTTTATTACATCTCTAAGTTGTGCATTTGGTGAGCGGATTAAAGACGCCAGTATTAGAGATTCCGGCTCATTTAATCCGCTTGGCTCTTTATTAAAAAGCCCCCTTGATGCAGATGATATGCCTTGAAGCTCGCCTCTAAATGTTACCAAATTTAGATATGCCTCAAGTATCTCATCCTTTGACCAAGTATGCTCGATATCCCAGGCTGCCCTTATCTGTTTCCATTTTTGGCTTAGCGTTCTTCTTGATTCCTTTGGTTTTAGTTCCTTATCCAGGATTGACGCTAGTTGCATCGTTATTGTACTTGCGCCCCTATTGTTTGTAGTTATGAGACTTTCAAAAATGGCAACCATCGTTGCTCTCCAATCTACTCCATAATGATCATAAAACCGTTTATCTTCTGAATGAATAACTGCTTTGATTAAAGACGGGGAAATATCTTTAAGGCTTATCCACTCAAGCCTCCTCCCCTTTTCATCTACTCTTAGTTCGTGGATGATCCGTCCGTGTCTATCAAGGAGAACCGCATCGGATTTTTTGTAAGAATTTTTAACTTCATTAAATGTGGACGTGGCATAGGCGTAGGTTGTAAAGAGATATGAGAATGTTGCGATCAATAACAACGTTTTCCATTGGGGTGACGGACTAATAATGACATTAGTCCACCAGTAAGTCTTTGTCTGAAGCATAGGCGAATGGGGCCGGTGAACTATCTGATTTTTTATTATATTTACACGTCTATTAACTTGGGCACGAGTCTTACTCACGGCCGCTTCAAACAAATTCACGAAGAAAATTCTCATCAAATGAGTGGTGATCATTTTATTACGACGATACTTACGGCTCAACCCTAATCTCCTTATTCGGCATCTCCCCTAACATCTCAGGAGAATAAAGCGCCTCGACCCTTGTTGGTGGGAGACCGAATTCCCCTTCGTTATTAAGCCTCATTGTGTATTCAACAGTCCATTTTCCTTTTGGCACGTATTCATAATACGCTCTAAATGCTTCGAATGAGCGCTCTTCAAATGCAGGCCAAACCCAACCTCTACTCTCTTCTCCCTGTGTTAAAACCTCCGAGTCTCTACTAAGTCCAGTCCCTAAAATAGCCGAGCCGGCGGGTATTGGATCATTTACAACGACCCATGTCATATCGGCTTGCGCCTCAAGCTCAAGGCGAATCCTTATTACATCTCCGGTGCTCCATTTCCCCGCCATTTTTTGTTCTACGGGTATAAGAGTCTTTTTAATCTCATATCCACTTGAGAATGGTTCCTTAAGCGGAATTGCAGCAAGGCTCTCTATTGTAGCCCAGGGGTTCCCAGAGCCCTGATGAACGATGCTCAGTTCTTCTTTCGTATCTGGCCAGCTAAACATTTCACTCTTGCCTTTAGGGGATTCCTTCCAATTAACCGTTTTTGTTGTTCCATCCAATTCGGCAGATGTAGAGCCTATCAAAGAAACGGATTCAAATTTCTCCGAGAATCTTTCCATTGCAAGCACACCCCATGCGTTTGCTACCGTTGTATCCCAGTGCCCTTGTTTCTGTCTTCCGATAACGCCCCTTGTCATTCTAGGAATATCGTCTTTCCAGTTCTCGAATGTAAGAAGGGTTAGTAAACCCCTTACAGCATTTTCATCAGTTGAGACCATTAGCCACCAGAGGTCGTCTGTGCTTTCAGTTGAAAAACCCATTGTAGTTCCCTGGAGATTAAGCCGCGACCTTATTATCTGTTCGGATTCCTTTAGTTTCTTATCAAGATCTGGAATATCTTTAATCCTCAAAAGTACATTCATCCAATCTATCACGGCTGATGTAGGCCATAAATTAGGCTCTATTGATATAGAACCTAGAAGGTTTGGGTCACTTTCACCATTACGTGAAAGGGCTTCTAATGCAGCCATCTTTCTTATTGAAAGGTCTGCTGTGGGTAAAGACGAATATCTTATTACCCTTCCTTCAATGAACCCTTTTAATCCAGTCACCATGCGTATTTTTACTTCAGAGGGGATTTCATATTTCGCCTCACTTGAAATTGAAAGGATATAGGAAGTCAGCACATCGCTTCCAAAGTCCATTTTTGGGAAATATTTTACAAGCCCATCTGAATCAAGATATGAAGGTAACTCAGCCATAATCTTTTTCCACAACAACTCGTCCCTTAATGCTATAGCCCGTGACACCCTTTGCTCCGTACACGTATAGGGATAGCTTTTCATGTAACGGATAACTCCATCTAAGCCGGTTGATAGTTTCGGCCTTAACAAAACGTCAATTCCACCTTTTCCTGATAGGGCATCATTCGGTTTTTGAACAGTAATATTAAAACTCTTTTCTATTTGCGTAAGGGTGGCTTGAAAAACCCTTGTAGGGACTGCTGGGATCACCTTCTGGGTAACCTTGAGGCTGTCGGAGGTAGGGGCACGTTGCAACGTGCCCCTACTATCTTTCTCTTTTACCATAACCTCGTAGGTCAAACTATCAGTATTATAAGGCACATTAATATCCCAACCGATCTCCTTTGCTTCACCCGGCTTTAGGGGTTCGGTGATCAGAGGTAGTTCTTTCTTTTCTTCGTTATCTTTGAAGCCCCCTTTAACCTCTACAGTCATTTTGCGACTTGATGCGTTTCTAACTGTAAAGCCTGCCCTAAATTTGTCTCCTTCTCTTACAAGTGGCGGAATACCTGAAAGAATCATTAAATCCTGAGTCGTTCTTATGCTTGTTCCCCCTGTGCCAAATAGCCCAACACCTCCAGTTGCAACAGCTACTATTCTGAAGCTAGTAAGGGAGTCATTAAGTGGTATCTCCACCTTTGCTTCACCCTTTTCATTTAGAGCTACATTCGCTTTCCAGAATAAAAGGGTATCAAATAACTCGCGTGTTATCTGCCTTCCCCCGCCTCCACCTTGAGGGAGCGCCTTTAGCCCATAATGCCTTTTTCCCACTACCTGCATTTGAGCAGTAGATGTTCGAACCTCATAGCCTCTTGTTCCCATCATTGCATCAAGGATATTCCAACTGTTATTAGGCATAAGCTCTAGAAGACCTTCGTCAACGGCAGCTACGGCCACTTCACTTCCCTTTGGCGGAAGTTTTCCATCGGCTGTTTTTACATCTATTTTCGCTTCTATTTTTTCTCGTATTTTATAGACGCTTTTATTTGAAGAAACCCCTACCTTTAGCTCATATGATTTCCATCCGACATTAATATCCGTAATACCAAGCCTAAAAGCAGGTTTTCCAAGATCAACTGTTGCAGTTGGATGAATATCTGCAACACGGCCACGTACAACGAGAGCCGATACAAAAACATTGGGCGCATAACTCCCTTTAACAGGGATTTCTATAACAGGCTCCTTTCCTGATATATTCTTAATAAATGCATCAATTATTCCTTCCCTTTCAATTGTAATAAGGGCAGTTGCTTCTCTGAATGGCATCCTCACCTGAAATCTAGCAGTCTGCCCTGGTTCATATCTCTTTTTTTCTGGTAAAAAGTCTATGCGATCCTCGTTTCCTGCCTCAAACCACCAGTCATCCTTTCCTGCAATCCAGACCTCATAGTTTGCTGTTGATGTATTACCTAGATTATCACTAGTCTCAGCCTGCAGGATAACACTTCCAGATACGGATATGGAAGTGTTGCAGAATAATATCCCGTTTTTTTCTGTCTTACCTCTGCAGATCTGACCTAAGCGTTTTATCTCAGTTATATGCTCATATGAATAAAATCCGCCTACAAGTCGTTTTCTATGGGAGTAAGTCTTTCGCTGAAAGAGATCTACCTTCACAAGTGAGTTAGGCACTGGCTTTCCTGCTAAATCAACCGCTGCGACCTGGTATTTTAAAGAATCCTTAGAGAGTGCCCATGAATCAGGCTTTATTCCTACTAGCACTTTGGAGGACCATAATGGTATTCTTGCGGCAACAGTTTGTATCTCCCCATTTGGGTCTTTATACTCAAGCTCAGTGAGAATTTCTTTAGGAGTGTCAATCACTGGGAGCGGAGATAGTTTTACTCTAGATGCACCGGCTTTATCTAGAGTCAAAGCAAGGGTCTTAAGCTTCACATTTTTTCTATCAACTGAATAACCATCTTCATCTTCAGACTCATAGCCTAAGCTTCTTTGTATTCCTTCTTTTATACGTCCATTGGAGAATTGAAATCCATCAAATCCTTCAAATGTAGGGAGGTATCTTGGCTGAACCTCGCTTCTAAGCTTTATAGGAAGATTTGATGCGCCTCCTCCTGAAAGATAGGATACTGAAATATCTACATCTACCTCTTTTGGTTTAATCAGAGCTTCTGAAGGAAATTGTATAATCCCCTTCATTAAAGGGACGCGAAACTCCTGAACTCTAAACGACCCAGATCTTAGCTGCTTACTATAGTCATCTTCATCCCCATTCCTCAGGAGAACAACATTATAGAATCCGAGTTTTACATCTTTTGGGATTTCCCATTGTGCCTCGGTCGAGCCATTTGGATTCCATTTGAGAGGAAAACGATATTTTTGATCACTCCCTTGATGCTCTATAACCATCACGTCAGGTTTTTCTTTATCAGGAACCATTTCGAATCCAGCAATAGTATGCTTTCTTAGGATATGTTTCATATGTATGGTCTCTCCAGCGCGAAGAAGGGTGCGGTCAAAGATGGTATGTGCGATAATACCTTCACCATCAGGATAAGACCCACCTGGAAGATTAAATCTCCATGGCTCTATTCCTTTCTCCCAGCTTGAATGTACAAAAGTCATGTCGTCCGATGTCTTTGCAAAGATAAATAAGCCACTACCTATACCCTCAAGTGCCTGTGAAGCTTCTCTGTAATTTATTTCAAACTCACAGTTAGGGAGATTTTGTTCCGAAGGCAATTTAGTATTTATTTTAGCAATGCCGTTTTTATCGGTCTTTCCTTTCCATATTAAATTTCCCTTACAGTCACTTATCAAAACAGAAGCATTATTTACAGGCTGAGCTTTATCTAATGTTGTAACCCATACTAGGGATGTTTCCCGTCCCCACTTAAAATGTGCAGAAAGATTCGTTACAAGGGCAACTGTTGGAACATACATAGGCTTCCTTTTCCCAAGCAACGATGTACCTAGGATCTCGCTTTCAATCTCTATAACATAGAAACCCGACTCTTTTAAAGGGACCCCAACTACCTCGAATGCCTTTCTACCGCCAGGTTTAGGGATTACAAAATCCCTTGTTGCCTTTTTGTCTTGAAATATAGAGTTTTCACGTTTCGCGCCTGCTACTATTTTTAACCACTCTATAATCTCTTTGTCATCACCCACATCAACCTTAAAAATCCTTCCCTTTAAATTCTCAAGAATCCATGTCTTAACCTTTTCAACAATTCCAGCTTTTTTATCTTCAATTCCTAGCATTTGTGCCTTAACTTCAGGCTCGATATTTCTAAGGGTAAGAGGGAGCGTTGCATCTCCTTTAAGCTCTATAATCCCGAAGCGTGCTGCAAACTTTGCGAGCGGCGGATAGGAATCTGTCATAACCTTGAGCGGAAATTTATCAATGTTCGCCAAACTCCTTCCTGCATCATCTTTTATGTCTTTTGGAATTTCTATGTTAAATGAAGCCTTTTCGGGAAATGGAGGTTTGAAAGTTATTGAATAAACGAATTCCGTATTATCATCAGATTTAGATGGCATATAGACTTTATTATTAGGTCCCTTTAGTACGATTTTGCTTGCATATTTCCTAGGAACATAAGAAGAAAATTCTAAACGCATGGGCAATATAGGAATGCATTCTGCCTCTGGATTTTCTCTTTCACAGCTAAATGTAGCAGTAAAGGGGCCTCTTGTCTTGAAATTAAGAACTTGGTCTTCGGTCGTTTTTACGCCGGTGAGAGACATTACGCCCTTTCTCCAGACCAAACGAACTACCGAATTATTGGGGAATCTTTGCTTGGATTGAAGAAGAACTCTTAATGTATTATCATCTCTATATCCGATTGACTTAAGGATTTTTTCTCTCTCGTTGCCTTTAATAATCCTCACACCAACGCGTTCATTTATTCCTTGTACTGAAAAGAAGACATTAGAGAGTATGGAGTTCTCATTTGTTTTAGCGTCAAGTG
>LDXN01000046.1 GCA_001443445.1 Candidatus Dadabacteria bacterium CSP1-2
GGGGGCTCCCAACCTGTCATACCCGAGTGCCCCCTGTTAAAGCTTGCACTCGAATGCTTTAATCGAGTGACATGCAGGGACAAGCATTATCGAGTATCCCCCAACTGTCATACCCGAATGCCTTTATCGGGTATCCATTTTTATCCTGGATTCCCAATAAAGCTTGTACCCACATGCCTTTAGTGGGTAACATTTGGGATTTAACGGTTTTATTGACTCGATAGTTCTATGAAGAAGACTCAATTCAGACCCCTCTTATGTCTCCCCAAATGATTTTATGAAGTTGGGGAAGAACCCTTACCCTTTCTAATCTGTCTTCCAAAACTCTTTCTGCAAGCCACTTAAGGCTGGAACCATAAACGGGCTGAAAGATTATGTTTGCCTTAATTTTATATTTCTTCAAGATCCCCTTTGCATACTCGTAGTCCGCTTCATCCTGAATGACGAATTTAAGCTGGTCATTTGGGCGAAGTTTCTCCATGAGTTCAAAATCCATCCTCTTTTCCATCCCTGAACCCGGGCATTTACAATCCATACTTATGAGACAGCTATCAGTCCAAAATACAGGTGGTGGTTCTTTGTGTCCGCTTGTTTCAAGTATAATCTCATATCCATCGTGGACTAAATCCTTCGCAAGGATTTCAAGCTCCTTTTGTTGAATCAGTGGTTCGCCACCGGTAAAGCAAATTCTTTTACACTTAAATCTTTCTATTTCTACCCTCACCTCTTCTATGCTCATATCCTTAAAATCCGTTCCTTCAACAGCATACATAGAATCACACCAGGTACACCTAAGGTCACATGCAAATAAACGCACAAATACGGTAGGCAGACCAATCTCTACACCCTCACCCTGAATTGAAAAGAAGATTTCGCTTATCTTCATCCCATCTTTCTACCTTTCATACTCTGTTGGGTCCACAACACCCGCTTCCTGAAAGGCTCTTTTTCTCTCCCTGCAAGAACTGCAAACACCACAATGTATTCTTCCCCCTTTATAACAAGACCAGGTCTCCTTGTATGGAACACCCAACTCTGCGCCAAGTTTAACGATTTCAGATTTATTCATCCTGACAAACGGAGCTGATATAACCAGATGGGTACTATCGTTTGCGAGACGCTCTGCATATTCAAAGGCTTCAACAAACTCTTGTCTGCAATCGGGATAGACACCTCTATCTGAATGATGTGCTCCAAAGAAAATATAATTTGCTTTTATACTTACCGCATATCCTATAGCTATTGAGAGAAAAATCGAATTCCTGTTTGGAACTATAGTTGCTCGGAGTGTTTCATAATATTCGGCAGTTTCAGGAACCTCAGGAATTTCTACGCCCGAATCTGTTAGAGCAGAACCAGAAAGAACATCTTTTAGAACTGAAAGGTCTATAACTTTATGATGAACCTTTAAACCCTCACAAATCTTCTTTGCAGACTCGATTTCTCTCCTATGCTTCTGCCCATAAATGAAAGTAAGTGCATAGGTTTCATAATTATCATTAACTGTTTTATAAAGAAGAGTTGAGCTATCCACCCCTCCTGAAGCAATAACAACAGCTTTCATCTTTATATACCTAATTATTAATATTAAATGTTTAAAAGAAATGGGACAAGCTAAAGATTTAAGAGGTCTCAGGTTGGTTTAGAGTATCAGGTTTGTTAGCAGCTAATTGTGATTCCCTAGCGTCAGTGGCTTCCCTATTTTTTGATACCTCATCGAAAAAGTCACCTAACTTATTCTCTAGATCATCAACATGACTAATTACATCCTGTATTTTTCTATCTAGCTCCTCGGCTTCAAGGTCAATATCTTCGCATTTCTTCCATTCTATGATATGCCCTTTTATATGTTCGAAAGCCTCATGCATTGATTTCATATCATCTGCTATGCGTGATACGCTAATTGCGATTTCCTTCTTTTCCTTTTCCTGTTTGATTAATCCAAGCCAGAAAAGCGATAGAATTAACGCAAGAAGTAAAACCCCTTGAACAATTGATGTTTCAAGCGTCGGATAGATACCCAGAATATCTACCTCAGGGATCAAGTTAAGAGGGGTTATCCCGATGATACCAGCTTCCTGAAGTTCCCTTATTCCCTTCCCTGCAAAAACAAAAGAAAGGAAATAAAGAAGAAAACTCGTGATACTGAAGAAGTATTTAAGAGGAATTCTTAGACCGAGTTTAAAAACCACTAGAACAAGACACAATAGCAGAACGGTCCCCACAATAAGACCCCATATTACTTCATCTTTAGCGTTCCCAGCCTGAAGCAATAGTGCCTGGTAAAAAAGGACAGTTTCAAACGCTTCTCTATATACAGCAAAAAAAGAGACGCTTGCAAGTGCAAACAGACTTTTCTTTGAAAGGGCTTTCTTTACCTTCCCTTGAATATATTCCTTCCACTTTCTAACCTCAATCTTTGTGATAAGCCAGTAACTTACATAAAAAAGAACCGCCGCCGCCAAGAGAGATGTTACACCTTCTATAATTTCACGTTGCGCGCCGCTTATTGATATTACAGTTTGAGCTAAAAACCAGGTAAGAAGCCCCGCAACTAGAGCTAAAACCCATCCTAAATGAACATACCTAATAGCATTCCTTGCACCCGTTGCCACAAGAACGGCAAGCACGGCTGCTACTATCAAAGCCGCCTCAAGACCCTCTCGTAACATAATTGCGAGTGAATTAATAAAAGAAAGCGCCTTTCCTAATGGTTCGCCATTTTGAAGAATGACTGATGCAAGCTTGAGATCACTTTTAATCTCAGTATGAAGTGCGCTTATTTCCTCAATCGGTCTTTCATCTTGAATCAACCCTCTAATCCTTACGAACTTTGCCTCCAGAGCACGACCGAATTTTTGGTCCTTCAAAATAAGCGCAGGCTCTACTTTTTCATACCCCTCTAGGTAAGCATCAAGTGCTTTAGTGTATGCGTCTTTTTTATCTCCCTTTTCATAAAGCTCTAAAGCCTCTTTAAGAAAAGTACTGGTTATAATCAGGGGATCTTTTTCGGGTTTTTCAGTTGCGATTGCCCCTATTCTTAGAAAGGCAAGAACATTAGTTAAGTCACCCTTATTCCCGATATAGGGCTTCAGCCTATCTGAAAGCTCATCGTCTGAAAGTGAGGAAAGAGTTTTTGGCTCCCTTATCGAATCCGGAATATTAGTTGATTTAAATATCTTTCCCCCTTCTTTGATGTCTTTTTGACTGAACCTGAGTGAAAGGACGTAGAAAGCGATATTCCATTTGTCATCCTCAGAAAGCTGTGTGAATGAAGGCATGGCCGTTCCTTCTATGCCGAAGCTCATTGTGTTATAGACCTTGAATGGAGAGAGCCCGCCTATTGTACTTCCATTTGTAAAATTTGTAGGAGGCGGGTTAAAATTGGGAGCAACGGGGCCATTTCCCGCACCGAGTATTCCATGACACTGGGCACAGTTCCTTTCATATAAATCCTTTCCTACCTTAAATGAAGGATGATTTTTAGGATAAGTTAATATGCCATAGGTAGAAATGATCTTATTTTTTATACTTCCTGTTATTGACTCAATCTCTTTTGTTGAGGATTTATCTTCTATTTTCTTACTTAGCTCGATTAAATCTAGTTCAATTCCCTCTTTATCGCCAGATGAAGACCTCAGCTCTCCAAAGAGCCTAAGAGAATCCGTAGAGAACTCAAGCATCTCCTTATATTCCCCTTCATTTATAACCTTTCCTCCCTGGACAGCATTTTTATAATCGCCCCCTATATAGTCCACAAGAGAAAGCACCCTTTTTGCCTCCTGTGAGGCATGTGAAGATGAATAGAAAAGGGGTGAGAAAAGAAGAAAGAGGATAAAAAATTTAAAAACTCTCAGTAAAATCTTTGGCTTAGAACCTCTTCCAATAAAATTTCTATAAATACCTTGGCTAGGAATCCGCATAGGGAGTTCTTTCTGGAGAATCCTTAAAGAGAAATTGAAATTTAATTTCAATTTAGGCTACCATACACTAATAAGGTGTCAAGGAAACAAGAAGCAAGCTCTAATCTTGTGAACTGTGAATAGTGATTCAGACCTCGATACAAGATTCACGAATCACGAGTCCCTATCAATTTGCTAAGGTTTAATATGAATTGTACAATTTTTTCTTGTGAAAGCCCTTCCTGAACTCTTTCTAGAAGAAATGAGTACTGAGGACATAGACGAAATAATTGAGATCGAAAAATCTTCCTTCCCTACTCCCTGGCCACGGCAGATGTTTGAAATGGAGCTAAAATCACCACGCTCATTTAGTCGCGTTGCTAGAATTAGTGGTGTAATTGTAGGCTATATTGTAGCATGGATGATATATGATGAGGTTCATATCCTTAATATTGCCGTTCACTTCAGCTTTAGAAGAATGGGCATCGGTGAGAGAATATTAAGAGATTGCCTCGACTATTTTTTCTTAAATGGTGCAAAAAACGCAATATTAGAAGTTAGACGTGGAAATCATGAGGCGAAGAGACTTTATGAAAAACTAGGATTCAAATCCATCGGGATAAGGCGCGGATACTATGCAGATACAGGAGAAGATGCAATAGTAATGAAACTCACCCTATAAACGTAATCCCAGGATAGACGGGACTTTCTAGTCCCGTATTGGCTTTGTCGTAAACTCAGCCGAACGGCAAGCGGGGTTGGAAAACCCCGCCTATTCTGAATTCTTGAACTCTAGAATTTGCTTAACTTGACACCTGTGGGATTAGTCATTAGTCCTTAATCCAAAGACCAATAGCTAGCGACAAACGCCGTATTAAATTATCCTGTTGCAGTTTTACCACTCCCCCTATACCTTCCATAAACCCTTTCGAGTGTCATACTCATCTCGCCTATCGTTGCATAATCCCTTACGGTCTCTACTATAAATGGCATAAGATTCTCGTTACCTCTCGCTGCCTCTTCAAGCCTTCTGAGATCGACTTTTACTTTATCATTATCCCTTTTGCTTCTTAGTTCTTTAAGCCTCTCCCTTTTAATCGCTTCAATCTCGGGGTTAATCTTATGAATCTCAACAGGCTCTTCATTTACATTTGTAAACTCATTTACACCCACAATTATTCTTTCCTTGCTTTCTACCTCACGTTGATATCTATATGAAGCATCTTCTATTTCACGGTTGATGTATCCCTCTTCGATGCATCTTATCATCCCACCTCTTTTATCAATCTGCTCGATATATTTAATGGATTCCTCCTCTATTTTATTAGTAAGAGCCTCGATACAGTAAGAACCTGCAAGTGGATCTATTGTGTCGCCCGCACCGCTCTCATAAGCAATAACCTGTTGTGTACGAAGTGCAATTGTTGCAGCTTCTTCTGACGGAAGTGCTAGCGCCTCGTCAAATGAATTAGTATGAAGCGATTGCGTTCCGCCCAGTGCAGCAGCAAGTGCTTGAATAGTTACTCTAATAATGTTATTCCTTGGTTGCTGAGCTGTAAGCGTCACACCCGACGTTTGAGAATGAAACCTAAGCATGCACGCCCTGTCGTCCACTACCTTAAATCTTTCTTTCATGGTTCTTGCCCATAGCCTTCGAGCTGCACGGAATTTTGCCACCTCTTCAAGAAAGTTATTATGCACAGCAAAGAAAAAAGATACCCTCTCCGCAATCTTTTCTATATCAAGCCGCCTTGCCTTTGCATGTCCAAGGTACTCAATACCATCAGCTAGTGTAAATGCAACTTCTTGAACGGCTGTAGAGCCTGCTTCTCTCATGTGATAGCCGCTTACACTTATCGGATTCCACTTCGGGATGCTATCACGACAATATTCCATAATATCTATTGTAACTTTCACAGAATCCCTTGGAGGAAATATGTATGTTCCCCTTGCTATGAATTCCTTAAGGAGGTCATTTTGAACAGTACCCTGTATTTTATCAGGTCCCACACCCTGCTTTTCTGCAGCCACCATATACATCGCAAGAAGCATTGAGGCTGTAGCGTTTATTGTCATCGAGGTGCTGACCTCGCCAAGAGGGATACCTTCAAAAAGAATTTCCATATCCTCAAGCGAATCTATTGCAACACCAACCCTACCCACTTCGCCTCTACTAATAGGATGGTCCGAGTCATATCCCATTTGAGTTGGAAGGTCAAAAGCAACGCTGAGTCCGGTCTGTCCTTGCTCAAGAAGATATTTAAACCTTTCATTAGTTTCTTCAGCAGTGCCAAATCCCGCATACTGACGCATTGTCCAAAACCTTCCCCGATACATTGTAGGCTGGACTCCGCGAGTAAAGGGATATTCCCCGGGGTAGCCGAGGTCCCTTTCATAGTCGAGATTTTCTATATTCCCTGATTCATATAGCCTTTCTACAACAATCCCCGAAGGAGTACGAAACTCAGCTTGTCTCTCTTTTATATTGTTGCGCTTTTCCATCTGGTTCTTTTGTTTTGCCATCCGCTACCCTCCTTCTCATATTCCACTTTTCTTTCTTATCCCTTTAACTTGATAATTCCCTTTAGCTCGCTACAGGATTCCCACCTTTATCATCGCGTTATTGTAAATATTCTTTTTCTTTTCATTTCGAGCAAACCGAGAAATCTTAGATTCCTCACTACGTTCGGAATGACACATTCCGTCAGATTGCTTCGACGCGGAGTTTATCCTGAGCTAAGGTCCCCCGGTTAAACCGGGGGAAGGGCTCCTCGCAATGACAGTTGTAACGGTATAGTTTTAAGACCATACCCCTCAGCTTGCTGCAGAGTTTTGATTTTATAATTAAAACTCTTTCCAAAGCTCTCTACATCCTCCTTTCTACTACATAATCTGCAAGATGTTGAAGGGAACTTTTATGATTGTTAGCTGGAAGATTGGATATCGAACTCCTCGCCTTATCAGCAAATTTCTTTGCTTCAGTTTTTGTTTGCTCTACCCCTTTGTATTTCTCTACGACATTTAGAACAAAGTCGAGTTCTTCATTTTTAAAACCGTCTCTTTGAAGAATCTCTATAAGACGTGTTTTTTCTCTGGTGGAAGCGCGTCTAAGGGCATAAACTAGAGGCAGGGTAATCTTTCCCTCTTTAAAATCCTGACACACACCCTTTCCGACCTCTTCCTCCTTCGACGAATAGTCAAGTGCATCGTCTACAAGCTGAAATGCAATACCTAAATTGAGACCATAGTTCCCGATTGCTTCTTTCACATCTTCTCTAGCTCCAGCAATAATGGCTCCTACCTTTCCACAGCTCTCTATAAGAGACGCCGTCTTATGCTCAATAATATCAAAGCAAACCTTCTCGGATAATTCAATCATGCTTTGTCCACTCATAACCTCAAGCACTTGGCCTTCCGCCAACTTTGCTGCAGCATCAGTTACAGCCTTTATAAGCTCTAGGTTCCCGCAGGATTGTATTAACCCAAGGGCACGTGCTAACATAAAATCCCCTACAAGTACGCTTGCTTTGTTCCCCCAAATTACATTCGACGCTGTTTTGCCGCGCCTTAGATTTGCCTCATCCACAACATCATCGTGAAGAAGCGTGGCTGTATGAATAAGTTCAAGAGCCGCAGCCGAGGCAATTATTTCCATTCCTTTATTAACTCCGCATGTGCCACTTGAAAGAATTAGAACTGAAGGACGAAGTCTTTTTCCACCGCTTCCCAAAATATATCTTGAAATTTCGTAAACAAGTGGAACTTCTGATTGGATATTTTCTTCGATTACCTTTTCAACCTCTTCTAAATCCTGAGCAATAATTTCTAGAATTTCAGAAAGTTCCATGCCTTTTTAAATTATCTGAACAAGCCATGTAAGTCAAAACATACAGACATAGGTCCTCTCGCACTTTTATTTTAATAATGCGTAATGTATTTTAATATTTAGTTACTCCACGGAATGGTTCCTCTACAACTTTCTTTAAAGAACTTTCTGAGCTATAGTGAAGACGCACCTATACTTGACTTTAGAGGATTCACTATAGCCTGTCTATCTGGTAAAAACGGTCACGGCAAATCAGCCCTTCTTGATGCATTAACTTGGGCACTATGGGGCAAATGCAGAGCTAAGAATAAAGAAGAGGTAATAAAAAGAGGAGCTAAAGAGGCTAGGGTTGAGCTTGAATTCGAGCTTGAAGGAAATCGCTACAGGGTTATAAGAACTATAATTAGAACTAAGGGAAGTGCTACCTCAACATCTTTAGACTTTCAAGTTTTTGATACCAGCGCTGGGTCCTTCAGATCTCTAAGCCAAGGCGGACTAGCCCAGGGTACAATCGAGAAAACTCTTAAAATGGATTACGACTCATTTATCTGTTCAGCTTTTATCCTTCAAGGGAGGGCAGATGAATTTACAAAAAGGACACCTGCTGAAAGAAAAGATGTCCTTGCAAAAATCTTAGGCCTTGAAAGATATGAAGAATTAGCAAAGAAAGCAAGAGAACTCGCTCAAAAATCAAAACTAGAAGGAGAACAAATAGAAAGAGATACAACTAATATCGAATCTGAAATCTCGCAAAAAGATAATTTGACCAGAAAACTCAATGAAACCAAAGCAGAAGAGGACAAAATAACAAATGAGATTAAAGAAAAGGAAAAATACTACGAAGTAGTTATTAGAGAATCAGAAGCACTTAGAGCAAAAACAGAAACCTACGGAAGGCTTACTAGAGATAAAGAGAATACTCTGAGAAGGTTTAGCAGATTGAAAGAAGATTTAGATAAGCTAGTTAGAGAAATAGATAAGGATAAAGAAATAATATCTAAAGAGAAAGAAGTTCTACAGGGTTATCTAGAGTTCGAAAAAGCGAGAGAAGAAGAAAAGATTTTCTCAGAGAAGCTTATATCCTACACAAATTTGATAAAAGAACTTGAGAAAACCAATCGCATAATAAACGATGAAAAATCCAACATAGAAAAGGAAATAAGCTCACTAAGTGGCAGAAATGGAGAGCTTGAAAATCGGGTCACTCAAATAATGAAGCTATTAAAAAGGGAAGAAGAAATTCAAGCTGGATTTAAAGAATTTCTAGACACCGAATTTCTGGAGAAAGAAGTAGAGAAAAAGAGACACTTCGTAGAAAAGCTTAAATCCAGAGAAAGGGAGCTCGAAAATAGCATTCAGAGAATCAGTTTTGAAATCGGGGCCCAGATTAAAGGGCTTGAGGCCAAAATTAAAGAGCTTTCTGAGAAAGCAGAGAACAGAGAAAGTTTTCGTCAAGAATGTGAGAAGCTGAGAGGCGAGATAAGGGTGGGCGAAGAGATACAAACAAAGTGTGAGAGCCTAAAAGCAAAACTAAAAGAAATCGGGGGGGAAAAGAAGGCTTCGATTTCAAGAAAATCGGAGTTTGAAAAAATAGAGAAAGAAGAAACGGAAAAGCTTAATCTCATTAAATCCCAAGCCGATAAACCTCAATGTCCTCTATGTGAATCCCCGCTTGGAGAAGAAGCTAGGGAGGCACTTATACAAAAGCTTGAAAAGTCTCTTCTTGATCTGGAGGACACATTGGAAGAAGAGAATAAAAATATTGGGCAATTAGAAAAAGAGGAAAAAAGAATCGCTTTGGAGATTAAAGCAGCGGAGTTAAAGATAAAAAACCTTCAGGAATTAAACAAGCAACTCGGTGAGAAAGAAAAAAGCCTTAAAGACGCAATTACTGCTTCACAAGATTTAGAATTAGCTAAAAATGAACTAGATAGACTTAAAAATATAATCGAAAAAGAGGATTTTGGCGCCGAGTTCCGAGATAAACTTAATGAGATAACCCAGGAGATAAGGAAGACAGCTTATGATGAGAGACAACATAAAGAAATAAAGGTCAAACTTGAATCATTAAGAGAGTTTCAAACTGAGAACAAACGTCTTGAAGATGCGAAATCGAATAAGGATGAGATTGAGAGCCAGCTTGTAAGTATTAAAGCTAAAACTCTCTCACTTACTAAGACCCTTGATGAAGGTCTTTTCGCTGTAGAGTACAAAGAACGGGCTTTCGAAATTGAAAACCAGATTAGAGAACTCAGATATGACGAGCAAAAACATAAAGAATTAAGATCTATTCTTAAGAGTCTGGAAAGGTTTGCAAAAGAAAAAGAGAGTCTTGATAGAGCAAAATTAAGCTTACGTCTAAGAGAAAAAGAGCTTGAAAATCTTGAGGGAAGGTTAACAACCGAAAGGGAGCAACTCGAAAAAACAGAGAAGGAATTAAAGGAACTTGAAGAAGTGATTAGTCAAAGTGAAGCACTAGAGAGGAATAAAAAAGTTATTGAAGATGCAATTTCAAGACTAAAAAGGACTAAGGATGAAATAATCGAGAAAAAAGGTAGGAATATTAGTAAATTGGAATGGATTACAAGCCTTGAAAACAAGAAAGAAGATGCTTTAAAGAAAGCTAAAAAATTAGGATACGATATGACTTTATATCAAGAACTCGACAAGGCCTTCGGAAAGAACGGGATTCAGGCTCTCATTATAGAATCTGCAATACCCGAAATCGATATTGAGGCAAATAAGCTACTAACAAGGCTTACAGACAGTGGCATGACACTGAGCCTTGAGATGGTAAAACCAACGCAGAAAGGTGGAGAGAAAGAGACGCTTGAAATAAAAGTAGGTGATAATTTTGGAACCAGAAGCTATGAAACATTTTCAGGAGGAGAAGCATTCCGAATAGATTTTGCATTAAGAATTGCAATATCAAAGTTCATTGCAAACCGCTCTGGGGCACAGCTTAGAACCCTTATAATTGATGAAGGCTTTGGCACACAGGATAAAGATGGACTAGGTCAATTTATCCAGGCTATTAATACTATAAAAAACGACTTCGATAAGATTCTTGTGATCACTCATATTGATGAATTAAAGGACAAATTCCCGGTAAGGATAGATGTAACTAAGGAAACCGGAAGAGGCTCAACCTTTGAGATTCTTTATTCTTAATCGTAGATTTGAGTAAAAAAGCCATGGAGATCACGGAGTTCAAGGAGAAAAATCTTTTTAAAATAATTATCTGTGTTCTCGGTTCCCTCTGTGGCCAATTCGAAACCCTTAAAATATGAACTGGCTGGACATAGTAATTTTAATAGTAATTTCCATCTTTGCTTTTCTTGGCCTCAAACGCGGTCTTATTAAAGAGATAATATCAATTTTTGCTATTATTGGAGGAATCCTAGCTGGTGTAATATTTTACAGCTCTCTTGGGGATATCATTATAAAATCTAACTTTATAAAGAACGAGGCTATAGCAAGTGTATGCGGATTTATTCTCATTATGTTTTTCACATTTGTGTTGATTAAGCTAATTGGTTATGTACTTACCAAAATAGTAGGCACTTTAAAGCTAAACTGGTTTAATAGAATATGTGGAGGTTGTTTTGGTACGATAAAGGGAGTCATCATATCTTTTCTCATAATTGCAGCCCTCGGTTTCTTTTTATCAGAAAAAGAACCTCCATTTAAAAACTCATTTTTTGTTCCATATATTAAAGAGTCATTATCAATCCTCAAAGAAATCATACCTGATGAATTTGATGAGAATTTACAAAAGGCAAGGAAATTAATCCAGGAGAAGGGAATAAAAGCTGCTATAAAAGAAGTTCAAAAGGTTAAAGAAACCTATTTAGAAAAAAATGGGAAGGAGAAAGAATCTAAGAAATAGACTTCCTTCTGTTTTTCATTTTAGAAAGTTTTACCAATTTAAAATTATTGATTAAAATAATATTAATATATTACTGAAACGCCATAAATATTTTTAACATGATTGGTATTGAAACCTTAGATGAATTCGTTATCAGAAAGCAAGATGAATTACCGTATGCTAAAGGGGAATTATCCCGTTTGTTAAGAGATATTGGCTTAGCTGCTAAGATCGTTAATAGGGAGGTAAATAAAGCCGGTCTAGTAGATATTTTAGGTACTACAGGCGCCATAAATGTACAGGGGGAGGAAGTAAAAAAATTAGACGTTTATGCTAATAAAAGATTTATTGCTGCTTTAAAGCTAGGGGGTGAATGCTGTGGCATTGCTTCTGAAGAAAATAAGGATTTCATAGTTATTCATGACGAAATATCAAAAAATGCAAGATACGTTGTTGCTTTAGATCCACTAGATGGTTCCTCTAATATTGATGTCAATGTATCTGTAGGAACAATCTTTTCTATTTATAGACGTGCTTCATCGGGAGGTACATGCATTTTAGAAGATTTTCTCCAAAAAGGTTCACAACAAGCCGCAGCAGGATACATTGTTTATGGTTCTTCTACAATGTTAGTCTATACTACGGGCCATGGAGTAAATGGATTCACTTTAGACCCATCAATCGGTGAATTTTGCCTATCTCATCCCAATATGCAAATACCTAAAGCGGGTAAAATCTATTCAATCAATCAAGGGAATTTTATTAGCTTTCCTGAAGGAGTAAAAGAATACATCAGATACTGCAAGCAAGAGGATAAAACCACCAATCGTCCCTATTCATTGAGATATATTGGTTCGATGGTAGCGGATATTCACAGGAATTTAATTAGCGGCGGCATTTTTATCTACCCCGCAACAAAAGACGCTCCTCGTGGAAAGTTAAGGCTTCTGTATGAATGCAATCCTATGTCATTTATTGTAGAACAAGCAGGCGGCAGAGCAACTGATGGATTTAAGCGTATCCTAGATATTGAGCCGAAGGAACTGCATCAAAGAACCCCTATCTTTATTGGCTCTGAGGAAATGGTATTAAAGGCAGAGGAATTTATGAGCGACTACCCTTCTGCCTGAACTCATGCAACAGTTACATCTACCTAGTGCGACTCCATCGCAGCGGTCCCTACTTTATTGCACGAATAAATTCGTGCCTACAATCTACAATTTTTCGTAGGCACAGACTTGTCTGTGCTTTCCTTTCTTACTTCGCACGAATAAATTCGTGCCTACTTTATCACGGCTGGAAGTTGCTCATACAAAAATCGCCATCTGGATTCCCAATTAAAACATTTGGGAATAAAAAACGCCTATGGAGACCTAAAGGTCTCCGCTACATTTAATTTTGCCTCACATTATTGTAGAGACACGCCATGGCGTGTCTCTACCTTAACCCTACATGATCTCGCTAATATGGGCGAAAGTATTTTCACGCCACGGTAATATCTTTATTTAAATACACATCCTGAACAGCGTTTAGTAATTCTACACCCTCTTTCATCGGTTTCTGGAAGGATTTTCGACCAGTAATTAATCCCATTCCTCCTGCTCTTTTATTTATTACCGCTGTGCGTACTGCTTGAGCAAGATCACTCGCACCCGATGACTCACCGCCTGAATTAATTAAACCGACCCTTCCCATATAACAATTTATGACCTGATAACGGGTTAAATCAATTGGATTATTTGAAGTTAGTTCTGTATAGACCCTTTCATCCGTCTTTCCAAATTTTAAGGCTTTAAACCCTCCATTATTTTCAGCCTGCTTTTGTTTCACTATATCAGCTTCAATCGTTGCGCTTAAGTGATTAGCCTGTCCAGTTAAATCAGCAGAAAGATGATAATCAGTATCACCAACCTTAAAAGCAGGATTTCTTAAGTATGCCCAGAGTACTGTAACTAATCCTAAACTATGAGCATATTGAAAAGCCCTTGATATCTCTTGAATCTGGCGAGTGCTCTCCGGTGAACCAAAATATATAGTTGCTCCGACAGAGACAGCCCCCATCTGAAAGGCCTGATCCACAGTGCCAAAGAGGATTTGGTCGTATTTGTTTGGGTAGGTAAGTAATTCATTATGGTTAATCTTGACAAGAAATGGGATCTTATGCGCATACTTTCTTGCAACTGATCCTAAGACGCCAAGTGTAGAAGCAACAGCATTACAACCCCCCTCAATCGCAAGTTTAACAATATTCTCAGGATCAAAATAGATTGGATTCGGAGCAAAAGAGGCCCCTGCAGAATGCTCTATGCCCTGATCAACAGGTAAGATAGATAGGTATCCAGTGCCTGCTAAGCGACCGGTATTGAAAAGTAGTTGCATATTCCTCAAGACAGAAGGAGTGCGGTCCGAAGGAACCAATACCTCATCAACAAAAGAAGGTCCTGGAAGATGCAACTGCTCTTTTGGAATTGTTTTACATTTGTGACTTAGAATAGAGTCTGCTTCATTTCCCAATAACTCAAGAACCCAATCTATATTTCCTTTTGTAGATGTTTGAGCTTTTGCCATCTTTCTATTCCCCTTTTTATCCTTTTATTTATCACAAAGCACTGAGATCCCGGGAAGCTCAGCACCACCAAGAAATTCAAGGAAAGCTCCACCTCCAGTAGAAATATGAACGATTTCAGAATCCATTACCTCTGCCTTTCTTATAGCAGCGATTGTGTCCCCACCTCCGATAACGGTTGTAGCTCCACGCCATGTAGCAAGAGCAACAGCACGCGCTATATGTGTGGTGCCTGCTGAAAAATCACCTACCTCAAAAACCCCCATAGGACCGTTCCAGAAAATAGACCCTGTTCCCTTAATCTCTGATGTGTATAGATTCACCGTTTTAGGCCCGATGTCGTAACCTTTAAAATGTTCAGGGATTTCCTGATCTACAACCATACAGGTTTTTCTATGTTCAAGACTCTCCGCAACCACATGGTCAACAGGAAGAAAGATCTTTTCTTCGTATCTTTCTAGTGATTCCTTTACCCAATCAATCATTTCTTCCTCTGTAATAGAGCCCCCTACGTTCACTCCCTTCGCTTTAAGGAAGGTATATGCAACTCCACCGCCAATAAGAACCTTATCGGCCTTTTCAAGTAGATTCTTTAGAGCGCTTATTTTATCCTTAATTTTCGATCCCCCTACTATTACGACATATGGATGATCAGGGTTTTCACGTAGTCTAGTAAGAAATTTTAACTCCCTATTAACTAGAAATCCAGCCAGCCTCAAATCAAAGTGAAAGGCCATTCCGTAAGTTGAAGCGTGTTTTCTATGAGATGTACCAAAAGCATCGTTTACGTAAATATCCGCAAGCGATGCAATCTCCTTTGAAAACTGAGGATCGTTTTCTGTTTCCTCCTTGTGAAACCTTAGATTCTCAAGAAGCATTACCTCCCCTTCTTGAAGCTCGTGAACAGACATTTTCACCTCATCGGTTAGTCTGTATTCTATGAAACTAACATGCTTTCCAAGAAGCTCAGAAAGGCGTAAGGAAACGGGTCTCAAAGAAAGATCAGGGATTACCATCCCTCTCGGCCTTCCAAGATGGGAGGCGAGGATTACCTTTGCTCCCTTTTCTATAAGATAATCAATGGTTGGGATTGTTCTTCTAATTCTATAATCTTCGCTTATTACTCCGTCTTTAATTGGCACATTAAAGTCAACCCTCACAAACACTCGCCTCCCTTCAAACGTAGAATCAGGAAGGTCGGAAATCACCATTTTTGCCATTAAAACCTATCTCCAATGAATTCGATCAGGTCCACTACCCTAGAGGAATATCCATATTCGTTATCATACCATCCTAGAACCTTAACAAATGTGCCATCCACAACGGAGGTAAGAGATGAATCAAAAATCCCAGAATGCGTATCACCCACAAAATCCACAGAAACGAGCTCTTCATCTACGTATCTCAAATAGCCTTTAAGCTCCCGCTCAGAGGCTTCTTTAAATCTTCTGTTAACCTCGCCAGCAGTTGTAACCTTTTCCACCTCACATGAAAAGTCAACAAGCGATACATCAGAAGTAGGAATCCTCATCGCCACTGAGCTCAATTTGCCTTTTAATTCAGGAAATATCAACTCAATCGCCTTTGCAGCCCCAGTGCTAGTAGGAATTATAGATAATGCTGCAGCACGTGCCCTTCTTAAATCCTTGTGTGGAGCGTCAAGTATTCTCTGATCATTTGTGTAGGAATGAATCGTAGACATCTCTCCTCTTTTAATCCTGAAATTCTCATGTAACACCTTGACAAGCATTGCGAAACAGTTCGTAGTGCAGGAGGCGTTGGATAAAACGTGGTGCTTTGAATGATCGTATTGATTCTCATTTATACCTAACACAGTGGTAAGGTCAACTTCACCCTTAGCAGGCGCTGTGATTATCACCTTCTTTACAGTTCCATGAAGGTGTTTTGATGCGGCTTCCCTTGAGGTAAATAGCCCGCTTGCCTCAACAACCACCTGTGCACTTACATCCTCCCAAGGAATCCTTGCTGGTTCTTTTTCCGAAAAGACCCTTATCTTCTTCCCGTCTATTACAACGTGACTGTTTTCCGACTTAACCTCGCCTTTATAGGAACCAAAAATAGAGTCATATTTAAAAAGATGAGCAAGTGTTTTAGCGTCAGTAATATCGTTTATACCTACAAATTCTAATCCTTTTCTTTCAACCCCGATTCGGAGCACGTTTCTACCAATTCTTCCAAAGCCATTAATGCCTACCTTAATTGACATCGTATTCCTCCAAGATGAGTTAGATTCAGAGTGGTATTTATATTTTACATTACATATTTTGACCCCTAGAGTCAAGGTTTAATAAGGCGTAAGCCTAATCAAAATTTGCATTTACCTCAATTCCCAGATACTTTTCAAATCCCATGGAGAAGAAAAGCGTTGCGGTGCTTGGAGCGAGTGGCTACACTGGAAGCGATCTTCTCAGATTCCTTATTACTCATCCCAAAGTTGAAGTAACTTACGCAACAGCCGAAAAACACGCTGGTAAAAGGATCTCAGAGGTTCTACCACATTTAAGAAATTTTCTAAAGCTCGAGCTTCAGCCACTTGATGTAAAATCGATACCCGATGAGATCGAGATTGTCTTTGCCGCACTTCCTCACGGGGCATCGGCAAAGGTGGTTGAAGAATTAGTTGAGAGAGGAAAGAGGGTAGTAGATTTGGGAGCGGATTTCAGGCTGAGCTACCGGGTCTATAAGGAATGGTATGGAGAACATCCATGCCCTGAATTAATCCCTCAGGCGGTCTACGGAATAACAGAGCTTTTTGAGCCCAAGATAGCAAAGGCAAAACTCGTCGCAAACCCCGGATGTTATCCAGAATCTGCGATTCTAGGGCTTGCGCCGGTGGTTAAAAACAAGATGATAGAAGAGGACTCAATCATAATTGACTCCAAGTCAGGCGTCTCAGGCGCTGGTAGGTCACCGGAGCTTGCTTACCACTTCTGTGAGGTGAATGAAAGCATAAGGGCGTACAAAATTGGAGAACATCGCCACACACCTGAGATTGACGAGGTTCTTTCAAACTATTCAGGACTTAATGTAAGGGTTTCATTCACACCACATTTGATTCCAATGGATAGAGGGATCCTTTCTACGATTTACATAAAACTGAAAGATGAAATAACAACCAGAGAGCTTCTTGAGTTGTATGAAGGCTTCTATAAAGGAAAAAAATTCATAAGAATTACGCCTGAAAAAACCTACCCATCAACTGGGGATGTACGTGGCTCAAACTTCTGTGACATTGGGATAAGCGCAAATCCAAAGAATAGAACTGCAATTATAATCTCAGTTCTTGACAACCTTGTAAAAGGTGCATCTGGTCAGGCTATCCAGAACATGAACGTTATGATGGGCTTTCCTGAATCCCTAGGGCTAGACATGCCGCCAGTATTTCCTTAGAAAAAGTTCATTCCCTGCATCTAATAACACTACATGGTAAAAAATAGCGGAGACCTTCAGGTCTCCGTAGGAACTTGTCATTCCCAAATGTTTTTATTGGGAATCCAGCAACCAACACATGGATAACCGACAACTGCATTCGGGCATGACAAAGAGAGACCCTGAAACGAGTTCAGGGTGACAGCTAAGCCACAACAATCAGTCAAGACTAGACTGTTCTTGCGTCAGGCCATGATTCAGGGCGACATGCAAAAAGAGAGACCTGTAGAGCATAAAATGTTGCGGAGACCTTTAGGTCTCCATATTTAAACCAGGGTTATTTTCATCGACGTCCCATTTTAATGGA
>LDXN01000047.1 GCA_001443445.1 Candidatus Dadabacteria bacterium CSP1-2
TTATCGGACAGCCTCCAAGCTGCAGGGTATCAGCATGGAAAAGATAGTCTCTTTGGTAACTGCAATGACAAGACGGAAGTGTCATTGCGAGGAAAAAAGTGACGAAGCAATCTAAATACGGGATTGCTTCACTTCGTTCGCAATGACAGTGGAAACCCTGTAGCAAGGAGGCTGTCCGATAATTAGGATAGATAGATTATAATAATTGCTGTCAAGGAAATAAATCTTTAGAGAGGGGGAAATAAAACTGGCTTATATTGAATCATATAAGGGACAGCAGTGGTTGTTACCTCCGAGCCTGGAGGAGATGATACCGGATGACCACATATGTTTTTTGGTAGAGAGCATAGTAGAGTCAATGGACTTTACCTCATTTGACATAAGGTATTCAGGGGCAGGTCATCCAGCATATCATCCCAGGATACTACTTAAGATATTGATCATGGGGATACTGGACAGGGTACGTTCATCGAGGAGGCTGGCCAAGAATGCGAGAGAGAATATCGTATACATGTATTTATCCGAGAAGATAACACCGGATTTCAGGACTATTAGCGATTTTCGCAAGGACAATGGAGATATAGTCAAAGAAGCCTTCAAGCATACAGTAACATTTGCCAGAGAGGAAGGTTTGCTTGATTTGACTCATTTGTCGACGGATGGAACAAAACTAAAGGCCAATGCATCGAACCGGCGGGTATTGAGGAGAGAGGAGATGGAGTTTTTACTAAGTTTTGTAGATGAAGAGCTAGATGAGTGGGCAAGACAGGATGAGATTGAGGATGGGGAGTATGGAGAGTTGAGGGGGATGGATCAACTTCCAAAGAGCAGCAAAAAGACTATACAGAAGGCGGCGAAGTACTATGTAAAGAAGATGAAGGAGAGGGGGGAGAAATTCAAGGAGGAGGTAAAGGAGGGGCTTGAGCGAGCACATCAGGAAGTGGAGGAAGAAGATATAAAACAGGTAAGTACAACCGATCCAGATAGTAGATTTATGAAGAACAAGAAGGGAAAGATAGAGCTTTCCTATAACGGTCAGGTCACAACGGAGAAGAGGGGTTTTATAATAGCGAATGATATTAGTCAGGGGGCAAACGACACAGACCAGTTAAAGCCCCAGGTAAAACAGACAGAGGAAAACCTTGGGGGATTGCCCGATAAAGGAGAGTGGAGTTTTGACCGGGGGTATTTTGAGAGTGGTAACATAAAGTTTCTTTCAGATGAGGAGATAGACGGGTATATACCTGACCGGGATGAGAAGAAGAAGGGGAATCCCTTTGATAAGAGGCATTTCAGATACGATGCCCAAGAGGATCATTATATTTGTCCTGAGGGCAAGAGGGTGCGCTTTGTCAGTGAGCAATTTAATAAGGAAAACAATAAGACAGTGAGAATATATAGGGGAGAGGGGTGCATTGGTTGTAAAGAGCGGTGGAGATGTACCAGGAGAAAGGATGGGATTCGGCATATTAAAGCATATACTGAGGATGTAGAGCTCAATGCCATGAGGGAAAAGATGAAGACTCCAGAAGCTAAAGAGAGGTATCGGATACGGAAACAAAGCGTTGAAGTGGTGATTGGAGATATAAAGGAGAACAAGGGGGTGAGGAGCTTTCTTACAAGAGGGCTTAAAACGGTCAAATCGGAATTCAATCTGATATGTGCAGCCTGTAACATAAAGAGGATATGGGGTTTACTTCTAGAGGGGAAGCAGAAGAAAAAGATCTCATCAACTGAATTAACACAACAAAACTGGATATTGTTTATACAGGAAAGTTTGCATATTTAATTTCTTGATATCTTGAATTATTGTCGGACAGCCTCCAAGCTACAGGGAATTCACTACTTAAAATGCATTGATTACATCTCTTTATGTCCATATTTATCCTTGAGTTGTTTCACTACCTCTGGGTCAGCAAGAGTGGTTGTATCTCCCAGGACCCTTCCCTCCGCTATGTCTCTAAGGAGTCTTCGCATGATTTTTCCACTCCTCGTCTTTGGAAGTTCTACAGTAAATATGATGCTATCCGGTCTGGCTATTGCCCCTATTTTCTTTACAACATGCTGTTTTAATTCGTCTAATAATTTTGAATCTGATTTAATTCCTTCCTTCAAGCTTGTGAAGGCTACAATAGACTGGCCCTTTAGCTCATCTGATTTGCCTATAACTGCCGCTTCTGCAACGGAATGGTGATCAACCAATGCGCTCTCCACCTCCATTGTGCTTATCCTGTGTCCTGCCACATTCATGACATCATCCACCCTACCCAATATCCATAAATATCCATCCTTATCCTTATTCGCCCAGTCTCCTGTAAAATACATATTGGGGAATCTGCTCCAATATTCTTCAACATATCTCTTTGGATCCCCATAGATTGTCCTAAGCATTGCAGGCCATGGATTTTTAATCACAAGGTAACCGGTTCCTTCTTTAATGCTCTTTCCATTCTCATCAACTACATCGACATCGATGCCTGGAAAAGGAAAAGTCGCTGAACCTGGCTTAAGCTTAGTCACACCCGGAAGAGGGGTAATGAGTATCATTCCCGTCTCTGTCTGCCACCATGTGTCAACAATAGGACACCTTTTTTTACCAATATTTACGTAATACCACATCCAGGCCTCTGGATTAATTGGCTCACCCACTGAACCCAGAAGACGGAGGGTAGATAGATTGTACTTATTGAGATATTCATCCCCCCATCTCATATAAGAACGGATCGCAGTTGGAGCAGTATAAAATACTGTTACGCCATACTTCTCGACAATACTCCAAAATCTACCTATATCTGGATACTTTGGGGCACCCTCATACATCAAAGTAGTTGCTCCATTTGCAAGGGGTCCATAAACTACATAGCTGTGTCCAGTGACCCAACCTATGTCGGCTGTACACCAATATGTGTCCTCCTCTCTTATATCAAAGACCAGTTTAAATGTTGCATAAACACCGGTTAAAAAACCACCTGTTGTATGGACAATCCCTTTCGGTTTTCCTGTTGTACCACTCGTATAAAGGATATAAAGCAGATCCTCGCTGTCCATCTTTTCTGGATCACAATAAGGGGGCGCGTATTTCATAAGATCATGCCACCATAGATCCCTCCCTTTTTTCATAGAGACGCTCTCTTTGTCACCAACCCTTTTCACCACTACGACATTCCTTATGGTGGGTGTATCTGTAAGAGCCTCATCTGCATTCTTTTTTAAAGCCACTACACTTCCCTTCCTATATCCACCATCTGCTGTAATGAGTAGAGTTGATTTTGAATCGTTTATTCTGCTTGTTAAACTCTCCGCACTAAATCCCCCAAATACGACATTGTGTGGAGCGCCAATCCTTGCACAGGCAAGCATTGCTATAGGCAGCTCGGGTATCATAGGGAGATAAATCGTTACCCTATCCCCCTTTTCTATTCCAAGATCTTTTAGTACATTCGCAAACTTATTAACCTCTCTGTATAAATCCCAATAGGTTAAAATCGACGTTTCTCCTAATTCACCTTCCCAAATTATTGCGGCTTTGTTTCTTCTTGGAGAATCTATATGTCTATCGATACAGTTATAAGAAACGTTCATCTTCCCTCCCACAAACCATTTAGAATGTGGGAGTTTCCAATCCAATACCCTTTTCCACTTTCTATACCAATGAAGTTCCTTTGCAAAGCTTTCCCAGAAAGCCTCCGGACTCCTCTTTGCCCTTTTATAAATTGATTCATCTCTAACAATCGCATTATCTCTAAATCCTTTACTAGGAGAAAACGTCTTCTTTTGCTTAATTAGGTATTCAATCCTCTCCTGCTCTTCGGGCATTTATTTCATCCTCCTTTATTTAGACCGAGTCCCGATAAACTATATTGACCAGATTTAGCCTTGTCTCACTCGCCCAGGTTAAAGCAATCGACTCAGACTCATAAATTGTTTTAAGTTTTCTCATGCTCAAGGCTCTGGTAAAGGAATGTGTAGAAATCATAGGCTATCTGTAAAAAAAGATAAATCAATAGTCTTCTGGGTCGAGTTTCAGGGCCTCATTAAAACGATTAATCATGTTATAAAGTCCAATTAAAGCAGTTAACTCTACTATCTGAGAATCGCTGTAAAAATTCTTAAGCTCTATAAAAAGAGAATCAGGAACATTTCCTGGGTGAATGGTCATTTCCTCCGCATATCTCAGGGCAACTTTCTCTGGTTCCGGAATCTGTGCCTCAAGTGGACTATCAACCTCTTTAATCTTCTCATCTGTAAAACCCATCTTTTTACTTATCTGTTTATGCGCATGATAGCAATAATTAAAATGGTTTATCTTTGAAACCCGGAGCATTATTCTTTCCTTGAGCTTTGCGTCGATTTCATGCGGCTCCTGCACCGCAGCAACAAAAGAACCAATAGTTGATATTATCGAGGGTACGTGTGCCATAGCCTTATATATGTTTGTCACCTTTCCCCTTTTCTTCCTCATACGTTCGAAAGACTCTTGAACCTTTGGATCCATTACGTCAGTCTCCTCAACATATTTAACCCTTGCCATGTTTCCCCTCCAATGACATTAAATTTATTTCTTTCTATCACTTTACCCGATCAGGCAAAATAAAAAGTCAATTGTTTCCTATTCAATATAGTTCTTTGGTATATATATACAATTAGGCTCAGACTCCATATAGTCCCCTGTTACGGCAAAGGCTCTGGCTCTTGAGCCTCCACAAACCTGTCTGAACTCACATACGCCGCATTTACCCTTGAGTTTTGTGTAATCTCTAAGCTCTCTAAAAAGAGGTGAGTTTCTGTAAATATCTATGATACTTTCTTGCCTTATATTTCCTGCAGAAATTGGCAGAAAACCACTTGGGAAGACCTCACCGGTATGCGATATAAACACAAATCCATTTCCGTCATTTACTCCTCTTGATGCTCTGCCAATTGCATCCGGCATATTCACCTTTATGCGGTTTGAAGTAGGAGGTTGCTTAGCATTTCTAGATTCAGATACCATTCTTTGAATAAATAGCCTTCTATAGTGTGGAGCCTCTGTGGATTTTATATCATAGGGCATGGTTTTTGATAGCTCATACATTGTGTAGAATGCAGCTTCATATTCCTCTGGAGAAATTTCATCTTCTCTCTTTCCTCTACCAGTAGGAACGAGAAAGAATACGCTCCATAGAGCAACATTGTTGAAATTTTTAATTAGAGACGCAATATTGGTTAAATCTTCAAAATTATACCTTGTTACAGTAGTGTTTATTTGGAGTGGGATTTCCTCTCGCGCAGTGTCCCATATCGCTCTCATTGTCCATCCAAAACCTCCTTTTACTCCTCTAAAAGAATCATGGATTTCTTTACAGGAGCCATCAAGGCTAATAGCAATCCTTGACACTCCTGATTCTTTGAATTTCCGTATGGCTTCCCTTGTAAGAAGGAGGGTAGCACTGGGAGATACAGTAGTTCGGAGTCCTTTACTTACACTGAAGCTTATAAGGTCATAAATATCTTTACGCTTTACGGGATCGCCTCCTGTGAGTACCAGAAGAGGTGAGCCAAATCTTTTTATCTCATCTATAAGCCGATAGCCTTCTTCAGATGTAAGTTCATTTGGGTCACACCATGGTCTTGCTTCGGCTCTACAGTGAATGCAGGCAAGGTCACATGCTTGGGTTAATTCCCAGATGACGATAAATGGTAAAAGGTTAAAATCAATGCTATTTAAGTCAGGCTTTTTCATATGCGTTTTATTGAATATTATCTAACATTCTTCTCCCTTCTTCAGTCATCATATCAGGTGACCACCTCCGGTTACTTTCTATCTGCACGGTTACGAAATCAACTCCCTCTAATTCTATAATAACTTTTTTAACTCTAGAAATGATAACCTCAGGCAATGGACAGCTTGGAGATGTGAGCTCCATTTTTACAAGGATTATTCCTTTCTTCATCTATATTTCATATATCAGGCCCAAATCAATAACATTTATTCCAATCTCAGGGTCGTAAACATCTTTTAGGCAATTTATAATTTGCTCTTTAGTAATAGCGGTCATGTTACAGCCTACTTATGAAAGAATTATTATTTTTACTTTTGATTGATCGTGTACCTCTATGGTTATAGCTAAGCTCCCAAGCTAAATTTACTGTACTTATTTTAATTCCCTACCCTTTCATCGATTTTAGACTTTCCAGGGGCTGGAGAAAGCCCCTCTTTACCCTCAAAGAATTTGCGGTTTTTCTCAGCGTAAAACCTCCATTTCTCGGGGAGTTCATCCTCCGCAAATATCGCATCTACCGGACAAGGCTCAACGCATGCTCCGCAATCTATGCACTCGTCTGGATGAATGTAAAGTTGGTCTTCATCCTCGTAGATACAATCAACGGGGCATGCATCTACACAGGCCCTATCTTTCACTCCTATACACGGTTCAGCAATGACATACGCCATGATTTTGCCTCCTTTATAATTTAGCTAATAAAATTGCAATTAATGTGCCAATATAATTTCCTAAATCCTCGGCATCCAGAACCTAAAAAAAGTGTCAGATGTAATAAAATCTGACACTTTTACAAACCGGTTTCAGATGATTTTGTTGAAATTATTAGTTTTGTAGAGACGCAAAATTTTGCGTCTCTACTCCAAAAATGTACCCCGACTGCTTACAACACCATTTCTTCAATTGGTTCAGGCCAGGATTGGTGCTATTTAAAGTTGCGGCTAGAAGCCGCTGCTACTGATTTTCAACATTCACTTTCATTGATACCTTGATATGACAAACCAAACCTAGAAATGGTATTATGGATGAAGAAATAAGAATTGCTAAAAACTAAATGGCGAATCTATGTTCAAACTATCGAGGCGGTACATAAAAACAGCATTTGCTTTCTTTATAGTCGGGTTACTCCTTGGTCTATATATGATTGTAAGCAAATATATTCTAGGTAAGTGGGTGAGTCCCCAGCTTATTACAGCACATGCTCATGCCCTGCTTTTTGGTTTTGTAATATCCCTTATCATGGGTGTGGCTATCTGGATGTTTCCCCGTCCACGAGATGAAATGCACTATAGTCCTAGGCTTGCGGAGATAACTTATTGGTTTTTAACTCTTGGAACTGTAGTTCGATTCATTTGTGAAATTACTAGTTCTTATATAAATTCGAGAATACTTGACTGGTTAATCGCCTTGGGTAGCGCTTCGCAGGTGTTAGCAGGACTTCTTTTCATCTATAACGTATGGTCACGAGTAAGACCTGTAGGGAAACAGACTTGATTTGTTAATGAGTTATGCGACGGGGATAACTTTCTGGAACAGGTGTTTTAAAAGAATAGCGCATGATTAAGGCTAAAAGGGTTTATGATGAAGTGGAGAAAGATGATGGAATACGGGTTTTGGTTGACAGGCTATGGCCGAGGGGAATTAAAAAAGAGGAGGTTAAGATTGACCTGTGGCTAAAGGAAGTTGCTCCAAGCATCGAGCTTAGGAAATGGTTCTCTCACGATCCCTCTCGATGGAAAGAGTTTTGTAAGAGGTATAGGGAGGAACTGAGTAAGGATGAGAAGAAAAAGATAGCTCTTAGTGAGCTTGTTGAAATAGCAGGTAGAGAAAAACTTACTTTAGTCTATAGTGCCAAGGACAAAGAACATAATAACGCTGTTGTGCTTAAAAAATTATTAGAGGGTCTACTTAAATAGAAATTAGCAGAGGAGTTAATAAAACACTGCCGTGCAGTTTTCTTATACCTTAGTTGTCCTAATACATATTCTAGCGGCTATTATATGGCTAGGTGGGATGTTTTTCATAGCAATTGTTATGGTTCCAGTGCTGAGAAGGTTAGAGCCACCTCAAAAACGCATCGAGGTTCTTTCAGCTACTGCCACAAGATTTCGTGCAATAAGTTGGATAGCTATATTGGTGCTTTTGATAACTGGAGTGCTTAATGCAATAAACCACGGCGTTACAATGCAGAAGATCTCAACCGGTGAATTTTTTTCATCCAACTTCGGAAAGATACTCATATTAAAACTAATACTTGTGTTTGCCATGCTAGTTTTAAGTGCTATCCATGATTTTATTTTAGGACCTAGGTTGATTGAGCTTCTAAATAGCAGCAACCCGGATTCCTTCACGAAATTACAGAAAAACCGAAAATATGTATCATGGCTTGCAAGGATTAACGCCCTCTTGGGAATTTTGGTGGTTGCTTGTGCAGTAATGCTTAGTTAAAAGAAAACATTTTGCGAGGAAGACAATGAATAAAAACTATACCTACATTGAAGACCTCCATAATGAGATAGGAGAGATTCCTACTAACGGTATTATAAGTCGTACTCTGTATAGTGATGATAAGTTAAAGGCCATACTTTTTGGATTCGACCAAGGTCAGGAGCTTTCTGAACATACATCTACAATGCCGGCTATTATTCATATTCTTAATGGAGAAGCACGTCTGACTCTAGGAGATGATCCAATAGAAGCCAAAGCAGGATCATGGGTTCATATGTCCCCTCAGCTCAGACATAGCATTTATGCGAAAACTCCTCTTGTAATGTTACTTATTCTAATTAAGCAATAAGTCCAAACAAAATGAGCTACAATGGAAAAGAATAGACCGAAGTTCCGTTTCCCTATAATGGCTCTTGGAGGACTTGCCTTAATTTTAGCACTATGGGGAGGACTTTCTCGTCTTGGATGGGAGTTGCCTCTAATTAGTTCCACTTTGCCTTCCATTCACGGGCCTCTTATTGTTTCAGGTTTTCTGGGAACACTTATCGGTATCGAGCAAGCGGTGGCCTTAAAATACAAATGGGCGTATGTAGTGCCGCTTCTAAGTGGGATCGGTGCTATAGCTATAGTACTAGGTTTTGCCTTGCTTGGAGCAATACTTATGACCTTAAGTAGCACTGGTCTGGTATTTCTTGTAGTAGTTATTTTTTATCCTCACCTAACTCTTCATGCAATTGTCATGATGCTTGGTGCCTTTTGTTGGCTTGTTGGGAATGGACTTTGGCTTTTGGGTTTACCCTTTTATAAAATCGCTCTATGGTGGATTGGATTTTTAACGCTAACAATTGCTGGAGAAAGATTAGAAATTAGTCGAGTGCTTCTCATATCGAAAAAAACGAAATTAGTTTTTATTTTAGCTGTCGTTGTTTTTATAGGTGGCTCGCTTTTGGCAATTAAAGCTTTCAGTGCAGGAACTCGTGTCGCAAGTATAGGAATGATTACTTTAGCCCTATGGCTGTTATTCAATGATATTGCAAGGCGTACAATACATAAACCGGGGCTGAACCGGTATATCGCTCTGAGTTTGATTTTAGGTTATGTATGGCTCGGATTCGGTGGACTGCTGGGACTGATTTTCGGAGGTGTATCATCGGGGTTTTATTATGACGCTGTTTTACATTCTGTCTTCATTGGTTTTGTCTTTTCTATGATATTTGCCCATGCACCCATCATTTTCCCAACGTTAATGGATTTACCTACATTTCTCCCTTTCCAATCATCATTTTATGTACACCTCGCGTTGCTTCACCTTTCATTGGCCTTGCGTATAATAGGAGACCTTGCAGCGTGGCCTCTAGGTCGTCAGTGGGGAGGTTTATTTAACGCTTTTGCCATTCTTCTTTTTCTTGGAAATATTATGTACTTGAGTAGAAAAGTAAAATATACTGTTGCTCAGTCTAGTTAGAGAAAAAACTTAGTCACTATCCAAGCAATTCACATCTTGGCATTTATTTCTTCTTTGTCTCAATTACGTCTTTATACCAAGTTGCTGTAGCAATCGAAAATCCAATTGTGGTGCGAGTTGGCAATGCTACATGAAGTTATCTTCTTCAGTTATTCTTTCCTCTACCGCCCTACTCAATCTCTATTTCTTTCATCTTTTTCTCGATTTCTACTAATTCTTTCTCTGCCAGTACTTCTCTTGCGAGCTTAAACAAACATTTCTCTTCCTTATCAATGTGTCTAGAAAAGAGATCTATCAGCGAGTCAATTTCTTCACCTGCAAAGTTCGTCATTTTCCTGCATTCCTCTATATTCTCGGTTTCCAAGTTTGTAATGATAGTTCGGAGTCTCTCCATACCCTCTTTCAAGTTTGCATGGTCTCCTAACATCGAGATAATCGGTGCGCCTTTGCTTCCCAGAGCCGATCTAAGTACTGGAAAAAGAGCCTCTTCTTCGCATCTTATATTTTGTTCCATACTTTTTAAAAAAGACATGGATTCCCTCTTCAGGCCTTCAACTAGGTGAGGAGAAACGTTGTTTATAAGACGATCTATTGTTCTTCTTAGAAGATACATATTGTCGAGAAGCCCGATATGGCTATCTATTAAGCTCTTTATAGAGTCGGGATTTATTACCATGTCTTATTTCCTCTTTTTCTTAAGTACGTCTTTAATCCAAGTTATGGCTGCAATCGTTGATGGGAATCCGATAGTTGTAATAGCTAGTAAGGCTACGTGAATTATTTCATCTTCAGATATGCCTCTTTCTACCGCTCTTTTAGTATGTGAATGAACTGCCCCTTCTAAACGCGCTCCGATTGCAATTCCTAGTTTTACCAATCTCCTTGTCCTCTCATCTAAGGGACCTGCTTCATGACATTTATCCCCTAGATTCTCATAGGCTTGCCATATTTCAGGATATTTTTTTATAAATTTTTGAAGTGGCTGCGGAAGTAGATCACCCATTTAATTCCTCCTTTAAACTCATTTAAATAACCCTATAGCAACTCATTAACCACCGCTAACTGGTGGTATTATAGCCAAGCTATCCCCTTCTTTTAAGAGTGTGTGTTTTAATGCATATTCTTCGTTGAGCGCTATAAAGGAACAGTCAATCATCTTTGCTAGTTTTGGGTACTGGTTCTTTAAATCTTTTAGTATGTAATCTACGTTTGAACCCTCTGGTAGTAGTACAGTTCTTTCCCTTTCACCTATAGCGTCTTTCATCGATGCAAAAAATTTAATAGTGGTTCTAATCTTACTCATCATACACTTGACTGTGAACCTTTTAGCCCCCGATATTCCTTATAAATACCTTTTTGGGATCTTCAAGACCACTTAAAACAGGATTCCATTCTGGTTTTACATATACAGCCCTTCTTATGGCTTTCTCAATCTCCTCATCAGGCGCTACTTTTCTTAGAAGCGGAAAGACGTTTATCTCTAGAGTAGAGAAAAGGCAAGGTCTTAACGTACCCCTGGCTGTTAATCGAAGCCTTGAGCAGCTTGAGCAGAAGGGTTCAGAAATCGTTGTAATAAAACCAACGATTCCACCTCCATCGATACTATAACGGTCTGCTACCCCGTCATTTTTAAGATTGGTTAGTTTGTACATTTGCTCGATTTTCTTCTTTACATCTACTAGCGGGATAAAGTAGTCTCTATTCCAGCCGTTTCCACAAAGAGGCATAAACTCGATGAAACGAACTTCTATTCCTTTTTCTTTTCCAAATTCTATTAATTCAAAAATTTCTTTTTCACTTAAACTGCCTAGAACCACAGTGTTTATCTTGACTTTAAATCCAACTTCTAAAACCTTATTTATTCCGCGTAAGACACTCCTTAAATCTCCACCTCTCGTAATTTCCCCATATCTTTTGGGGTTAAGGCTATCCAGTGATACATTTACTCTGTCAAGCCCAGATGCCTTTAGATCATTGGCCATGTCCTCAAGGAAAATTCCATTCGTAGTAAGGGAAAGGTCCTCAAGTCCTTCTATTTTACTTATGGAAGCGATAAAATCCACTATACCTTTTCTAACTAGTGGTTCTCCTCCCGTAAGCTTTATTTTTCTAACCCCGAGATTTATAGCAACTCTTGAGAACCTTTCCATCTCTTCAAAGGTGAGAATCTCATTTTTCTCAAAAAGCTCTATCCCCTCAGGAGGCATACAGTAAACACACCTAAGATTACATCTGTCAGTAACAGATATCCTTAAGTAATCTATTTTTCTTCCAAATCGATCAGAGAGGATCGAAGGCATTTGCAAGACTTGAGTCTCCTCCATCTCCTATTTAAACCGAATTAAAAATAGGCCTGAAGCTGCGCCCTAAATATGTTTTCGTCAATATCACCTGCATTCGTAAATGTGTTTTTAATGAAGGAATAGCTGAGCTGAATCTTCCACTTGTGACTTCTTGACATGTAGAAATTAAGTCCAGGTGTAATTTCATAACTCAGGTCTGGTCCAGGTACATCATCATCAAAATCTATAAGCGCAAACCTTCCTGCAACCTCTACAAGCTTAGGAAGCAAAAATACACCACTTTGAACCCTAAATCCCTGGTCGAATACTGTACTAATACTTGCCGCCTGATCTGGAGAGATCCACCTGGCGTCGTATTCTCCCTCTACGCTGAAACCCTCGTATTTGAAGTTAAGATCAGCCGTAAATTGAGCAAAATCTCCTGCTATTATGCCAATCTCATCAAATCTCTCTGCTATAGCAGCGTCAGGGGTTTTTCTATCTATGTTAAGACCCTCCATGCCTGCCCCTGCTACACCGATTGCAATAAGAGGCTTGTCCTCTCCAAAGTTAGGCTCTATCTTGTAATCCCCACTCGCTGGGAAGGATGAATTACTATACTTCAACTCACCACAACACGGGGTAAGCATAACTCTACCAACATAGAGAAGATTAGAATCTGTGCTGAGAGCGTTTCTTCCATTACCATCAAATACCCCAAAGCCATAGGTGGCATAATTCCCTAAAACCCCATAGAGCGCAGTACCTATGTCACGCCCCAAAGCAAACTGCTCATTCACAATAGACCTCTCTACAAGCTGAAGTTCTGATGAGGAAGTTAGCTCCTCTCTATTATATGGAACCTTAAACTGACCTACCCTTGGAACCGATACCTGTCCGTATACCGTCTTGTATGCGGCGTCAAAATACGCATCCCTCAGCTGTAGATCGGATCCGTTGTCAGCACTTACCTGAACATAATAAAGAAACCATGGTGTAAAAGCGTTTCCATCCCAGTAAAATCGCAGTCTTCTTATCCTGAAATCAGTAGCTGTAAGCTCGTCAGTCGTATCGTTTACAGACAATTGAAACTGAGCACGCAGTCTCATTCTCAATGAGAAGAGTCCATCTTTTGTGCTGAGTTTAAAACCATCGCCTGGTTTTTTGTAACTAACTTCTATCTTCTTCCACCAGGCATCCTTTTCCTCAGCTTTTAGCTCCTCCAACTTTTTCTGTTCTGCTGTTTTCTCTGTCTCCAGAGCCTCAATCTTCTTCCGAAGCTCTTGAATCTGTTGCTCGTTTTGTCTTTGTATCTCCTCTAGTTTTTGTTTTAGTTCTTTAATTTGTTGTGCGGTTGAGCTTTCTCCCCATGACTCGGTCGAGAAAAAGAAAAAAAAGACAACAATAAAAATTAAGAGTAATTTCCCTGTAAATCTTTTCATAGTTTTATCCTCCTTAATAAAGATTTGCAATTCTAAAGTGGGCAAACTCCGTGCCGAGTGATATGTGCTTAAGTACATTCAATTTTATAGACCTCTCTTATTTTGAATCTGTGTCTTTTGTCTTAGAATCAGACAAACAAAGAGATGTTTATCTGGGGTTGGCTCTCAATAATTCCTCGTTACTTTCACATCACTTTGTAAGGAATTGGTTGTTAGAAGAGTCAATAAAAGGACTATTTATTTCTCAATCATTCGATCTATAGTCTCGTTTCTCGTGTCCTAGGTAGACCTGTCTTGGACGAACTATTTTTGTCTCTTTATCTAAGAGCATTTCCTTCCATTGTGCTAACCAGCCCGAGGTTCGAGGAATAGCAAAAAGCACTGGGAATATATCTACTGGGAATCCTAGACTCTGATAAATTAAGCCAGTATAAAAATCCACGTTGGGATAAAGCCTACGCTTAATAAAGTATTCATCCTCAAGCGCAATCCTTTCTACTTCCAGCGCGATCTCAAGCAAAGGATTCATACCAGTAACCTCAAATACTTGATAGGCAGCTTCTTTAATAATTTTTGCTCTTGGGTCATAGGCTTTATAAATGCGATGTCCAAAACCCATGAGTCTTCCCTCACCGGCTTTGATCCTTTTAATAAACTCAGGAACCTTATCTCTTGAACCAATTTCCACCAGCATACGAAGTGCTGCTTCATTTGCTCCACCATGTAAGGGGCCATAAAGCGCTGCGATACCAGCGGCAACAGCGGAATAGGGGTCTACATGGGAGCTCCCAACCGCACGCACCGCATTGGCGCTGCAATTCTGTTCGTGGTCAGCATGCAGTATAAAAAGTATGTCCAGAGCCCTTTCTATAACCGGATTAGGTTTATATTTTGCTTCTGCCATCTTGTACATCATATTTAAGAAATTCCCGGTATAACTCACGTCATTATCTGGATATGCATAAGGCAAACCCCGACTGTGTCGGTACGCAAATGCCGCAAGTGTTGGCATCTTTGCGATTAGGCGACGGATCTGCTTTTCTCGTATTCCCTCATCAAAGATATTTTTAGCCTCTGGGTAAAAGGTTGACATTGCGCCAACTGTACCTAGAAGCATGCCCATAGGATGAGCATCATGACGAAATCCATCTATGAATTTTTTAATGCTCTCGTGAATAATCGTATGATGCGTTATATCATAAGCCCACTTCTCATATTGGGATTTAGGAGGTAGTTCTCCATATAAAAGCAAGTAAGCAACTTCTAGATAATTGCTCTTTTCTGCCAGTTGCTCTATAGGGTATCCTCGATAACGTAGAATACCTTTATCTCCGTCAATAAATGTTATTGTGCTCTTACAAGACGCTGTATTCTCAGTTGCAGGGTCATAACTCATGAGTCCAAAATCATTTTCGGCCACCTTGATTTGACGTAAGTCTATTGCTCTAATCGTCTCATGAGTTATGGGGACCTCATAACTTTTGCCCGTACGGTTATCAATAATAGTTAAGGTTTCTTTACTCATAGGGTTACCTCCTTTTCTATTCTGCTTTTTTTCAATACTTCTGCTTTCACTTCGTTTACTTATGTAAGTCCTCCCCTATTTCTTTAGTTCTTAATGCCCTCCTTTATTGCTATTAGCAAAGTTCATACCAGAGACTCTTTAAATGGTTTTAAAAGTTTTTTGAGTCTAATTGTGATTAAAAAAATCAAAGCCCTCCAACATTTAGGAAGAAACCATTTTCTAATAGTAGAGCTGATTACCTAATTAAAAACTAACTAGATAAAGTGTCAAATGTCATAAAATCGGACACATTTTAAAAAAGAGCTATCATCCTAACAAGGGTTAGACCCAAGAAGTTTCATTGTTTTTGATAGACTACTTGCTTATTATTCTTCTACCACATACTCAAAAACAATAGCACAAACAACAAAAAAGATTATATCAAAAGAAATGAGGATTTGCAGAGAAGACCCTGCTTCGTTTATCGGTCTTCCGTTAAGGATAGCACTGCATAACTTAACAGAGGCAACGATCACAGGGATGATTATTGGAAAAAGCAAAATGGGAAGTAGCACCTCACGGAGCTTTGTGTTTAAAGCCATAGCTGAAAAAAGCGTCCCGACTGAAACGAAACCTATAGTACCAAGAAGAATCACAAGTAAAAGTGGAACAGCATTACCAAACAAATTGTAATTAAAGAAAAGAACAAATATAGGAAGAATAATTGCCTCGACAATAAAAACAAATATTATGTTTCCAATCATCTTTCCAGCGAAAATTAGGCTTCTATCCGTTGGTGTAAGAAGTAGACCTAGAATCGAATTTCCTTCCTTTTCAAGAGCGAATGAACGGCTAAGACCCAACACTCCAGCAAAAGTAAAAGAGATCCAAAGTATAGCAGGAGCTGCAAAAGGTATAATCTCAGCCGAAAAGTCAAAAGCAAAATTAAAAATAACTATGATTAAAAGGGCGAAGGTAAACATAGATGCAAAGAGTTCCTTCGTTCTAAGTTCAGTAATTATATCCTTCCAAACAATCGCCCAGATTTTTTTCATATTTAGCCACAGAGATCACAGAGAGATTCTTTTAATTCCATCTATAAGTCTCTTTTCACCAAAGTTTATAAGTAATACACGTTTCAAGCCAGTTGCCTTAAGATATGAAAGCACTTGAGCCGTTGCCACATCCGGTAATTCTTTCAAGGATTTTATCTCAACTATCACCTCACCCTCAACGAGCAAATCTAGCCTTTGTCCCTGAATAACATGACCTTTATAAAGCACATCTACTGCAACTTGCCTTTTATAGTTGACGTTTTGAAGCGTGAGTTCATGACAGAGTGCTTCTTCATAAATCGATTCTAGAAGTCCTGGTCCTAAAATGCGATGGACTTCGATAGCAGCCCCTATAATCTTTTCCGTCAATTCATCTTTCATTTTCTCTTTTTCTCTGTGTACTCTGTGGCTATATGATTAGTCTTCCATAGATCGCAATACTAGCCACAGAGATCACAGAGTAAACCGAGAATTCTTTTAAGAAAACCTGTCTCTGTGTTCTCCGTGTCCTCTGTGGCTAAGTTCCTACTTTCTCAAAATAAATCTCTTTAAATTTCGTAAGCTCAATTCCCCTTGCATCACTTTCATAAATGATTTTACCTCCATCTATAATCGCAACCCTATCGCTTATCTCAAGCCCTTCAGTAAGATTATGTGTTGTCATTACTATCGTTCGATTCTCTCTCTTAAGCCATTTTAATAACTCTCCAAAAATCCTCGCTCCATGTTGATCTAAACCCGTGTAGGGTTCGTCAAGTAGAAGAATCTTTGGTTCATGAACTATCGCCCTTGCAACTGCAAGACGCTGCTGCATTCCACGAGAAAACGTTCTCACCAAGTCGTGCATTCTACTTTCAAGTCCCACTTGTTTAATCACCTGTATGGCTTTCTCTTTGGGTTGTGAAATCCCATACAACGAGGCAAAGAATCCGATGTTCTCTAAGGCACTCAAGTTCCCATACAAATAAGGGTCGTGTGAGATTACACCAATCAGAGCCCTCACTTTATCAGGTTCTTTTTTTATATCGTGATTGGCTATTATTACTTTTCCTGAAGTAGGTTTGGTAAGTGTAGCAAGGAGTTTTATGAGAGTCGTTTTCCCCGCCCCATTTGGCCCAAAAACAGTAACAAATTCCCCTTTTTTTATCTTTAAATCCACTCCCCTTAAAGCCTGAATGTTTCCGAAGGACTTTGTCACACCCTCGGCAATAATGTCTAACTCGCTACTTTCCACCTAAATTTTGTCCTTGGATAGTAAAATATTAAATTTGGAAGAAAACTACCTTAAAAGGAATTTGGTTGCAATTTTAAAATTAAGATAAAGTAATCGATGCGTAGTGTTTAAGTATTCGATAGGTTTCCAAGTCACATGCAGTTAAGCAGATTAATCTTTACCATTTTTTATAAATCTGTAAGATAATTCTTTCAAAAAATTATCGGTAATAATATTATT
>LDXN01000048.1 GCA_001443445.1 Candidatus Dadabacteria bacterium CSP1-2
TATGCGTTAGAATTTGATATAATTATACCGTTTATGTCTTAAAAACAATCTAGAAGTGATGATAAGTTAGAGTTGCCTTGGTGATGCAACTTATCTGGTTTTAGACCCATGGCTTTGCGTTCACTCTATGTGGATTTTGATTCCTATTTTGCCTCAGTAGAGCAGCAGTTGAGGCCTGAGCTGCGTGGCAAGCCAATAGGCGTCGTACCGGTCATGGCCGAGACTACATGCTGCATTGCCGCCAGCTACGAGGCAAAGAGGTTTGGTGTTAAAACGGGAACGCGTGTATCAGATGCAAGAAAACTCTGCCGCGGCATACAGTTCGTTGAGGCACGCCCAGCCGTCTATGTAGAGTATCACCACAAGCTCGTAGAGGCTGTGGAATCATGCATTCACATTGACAGTGTCCTCTCAATTGATGAGATGCTCTGTGAACTCACTGGCAGTATGAAGCAGTATGAACGTGCAACCACTATTGGCCGTCAGATTAAAGAAACCATCGCAAACAGGGTAGGCACCGAGCTACGTTGCTCGATCGGCATCGCCCCGAATCCATTCCTGGCTAAAACCGCGTCTGAAATGCGGAAACCTAATGGTTTTGTTGTCATTGATTTGCAAGATTTACCCAATTGTCTTTTCTCCCTTAATTTGAGAGATCTTTGTGGGATTGGCGAGGCTATGGAAAGGCGCCTCCGAGAGCACGGCATTAATACAGTCGAGGATCTCTGCAATGCTAGTAAATACAAGCTTCGCAAAGCCTGGGGAGGTATTGAGGGTGAACGGATGCATGCTAGACTCCGCGGTGAATTAGTGTACACGCCGCCAACCAGGAGAGCGACGGTTGGGCACTCTCATGTATTACCGCCTGAGTTGCGTTCTGAAGAAGCCTCCTTCTCGGTGCTGAATAAACTGCTCCAGAAGGCCGCGATGCGACTCCGAAGTTATGGTTTAGTAGCAGGCGCCTTATTGATAAGACTAAAATACATTGACGGCCGAAGCTGGGACACTAAAATCGGTTTCGATCCCACAAGCGATACGCTTGAATTCCTTCACGCGCTTTCAAGGTTATGGGCAGTGCGGCCTAAAACGAAAGCCGGTCCATTAGCAGTTGCAGTTACGCTGTTTAACTTGAGCGAAGAAAAGAGTTGTTCACTCTCACTATTCAAAAACGATAGATCGTGTGAACGGCTTAACGCTCTAATTGACAAGCTTAACCTGCGCTATGGTAAGAACACCGTTTACTTCGGTGGAGCGCAAATTGGCTTAGAAGCGGCACCTATGCGAATTGCTTTTACACACATTCCTGATGTTACTATCGAAAGCGATGAGTGATATTAACTAATAATCAGGGTATGTTAACTCATTTTGACCAGGCGTACTCATAGAGTATAATACTAGCGCTTTTTGCATAGCAAGCACGGTGTATTTAAAATGATTCAATAAAGGAGGGTCTTACGATGAATAAAATTTCTTCTCGTACATTTTTAACAGCGCTTCTTATAGGCGCGCTTTTTATAGTTACTTTTATAGCTGGTCGAGTCACTGCTGACCAACCACATATGCGTGCTGCGCTGTCTTCGTTACAAGTTGCCCAATCAGAACTGCAACAGGCTGTCCCTGACAAAGGTGGGCATCGAGTCAGAGCCCTTGAGCTTGTAAACCAGGCAATAGTTGAGGTCCAGGCTGGTATAGAATTCGCAGAATATTAAAAGATAAGAAACAATAGATTAAGAGGCAATCTCTGAAGGCATGATAGAGTATGCCTGCCTCTACAAGTTTTTTTTCGCTGCGAAATAAATATTAGTACCCCGGCAGAAGGGTTAAGCACTCCTTTGGCAACGGCGTCCTTGCTTTTGGTCTGGGTTTATCATCCTTTTTCTGAATACGTGCTATTGCCTTAAGCCAGCTATCCAAACCAGTATCACAACCATCACCATCTGGAACTGGTTTTTGAGGTTTACATAAAGGACTATCATAGGGGCAGCTAAGGCGAACATGAAAATGTCCGTCATGGCCCCACCATGGACGTATTTTACTAAGCCAATCCTCGCCTTCATACATTGCGCAGAGATTTCTTTTTATAAGTGGGTTCACAAAAATTCTATCCACTTTTCCTGAACTTGCGGCGAGTTTTAATATTCCGCCGTGTATGGAATTCCATTTTGAATAATCGAGATTTTTATTATTATCTCTTAGTAAAGAAAGAGGGTAGATATTTTCTCTTTCCCTCCATGTAAGTATTCTTTTTGCAGCAATGGGGTTTTGCCAGAATAAAATGTCTGCATCAAGACCATTCTGATGGCTACTATGTTCATCGGGTAATGGTCCTCCCTTCTCCTGCGATAAATCCCCTATAAGTAATGTGCCGGTTAGATAAGAAGCAACTGATCGACCTAAGGATTTTATATATTGGGTAAGGTTAGGGTGTCCATAAAATCGTTTTCTGCTTAATCGGATAACCTGATAGCCTGTGCCAGCCTCGGGCAGTGGCAGTGAGTTTGCGATGCAGCCTGATGTGTAAAAACCTATAACCTCAGATTTCTCCGATTCAATTGCATCTGACCGGTTACCTGGAAAAAGGCAAAATGTTGTGATTAGGATTAAGGTAGGTAAAAATCGATGTTTGATTTTTGACTTAGAACTTTTTATCATAACAATTTATAAATCAGCACTTTTTAAAGTACCATATGGATCTTAAGTCCTAATTTCTGTCTATTTTATGCCTAATAGAAAACGATTTCAATATTTTTTTTAAATATTTTTTAAAATTGTTTCCATTAATAAAATTTTAGTATATGCAAAATTTCTTATGAAGCTCAGTAATAGACTGTTTTTTAAATTTATCATTTACTCCCTTTTCTCTTTAACCCTATTAATTATCACATGTGACAATGACAACTTTAATGGAATCCTCTCATGAATTATTTAGCTCACTTGTATCTAGCGGATGATTCTCCAGGTTCTCTAACAGGAAGTCTGTTAGGAGACTTTGTTAAAGGGAACTTGGATAACGCATATGATGAGGAAATCACCAGGGGTATCCTAATTTATAGGAGAATAGATTCCTTCTCAGATTCACATGAAAAGGTCTTGGAGAGTAAGAGGCTAATAAGCCCTAAAAGAAGAAGGTTTTCCGGTATTATCATTGATGTAAGTTTTGACCATTCTTTGGCAAGGGATTGGTCTGAGTATTCAAACGAGCACTTACCTGATTTTACAAAAAAGGTTTACATGTTGCTATGCAAATACAGCCATATACTTCCTTATAAACTGAGATCTATAATACCTAAAATGATAGAGGAGGATTGGTTAGGCTCATACCAGTATATAGAGGGAATAGGTCAGATAATGGATAGAATTTCTAGGAGATTAAAAAGGGGCGAGGAAATGCTTGGGGCAGTCAAGGAATTGGAAACGAACTATGAAAAGATGGAGGAGAATTTCAAATCCTTTTTCCCTGAATTAATTGCATATGTGGAGGGTATTAGAAGGGATTACGCTTAAGTCTCTCAATAATCCATTCATCATTTGTAGTAGTTAGAAACAATAGTCATTGATGTATTCCATGCTGTAACATAATCAGAAGAATCAACGACATTTGGCCAATTCAGATCAGGATGCTTCTTTATGAATTCAAGGAGTTGCAATTGGGAAGGCGATAATAATTGTTCTGGAGATTTTCCTTGCGCAATCGCAGCGTTTACACGGGCAGACTGTAATTGTGTCATTGGAACATACTTCAAAAAGGTATGGGCTAAATAATGTTTAGGATCGTCATCGGCACGAAATGTGCTTTTTTCTGAAATAGATGATCCTGCTGTAATCTTTTCAACAACGTCCTTCTGCTTGTTGTCTTTAACAAAAACATGATTGGCTACTTTTTCGGCATTTGCCTTTGATATTAATTCTGCATAAGAAGTCACTTCTGGATCGTATAGGATTTCTACTACCTCATGACCGTTCATAAATCCCGGCTTGGTTGAAATTACGCCCTCAATGTTCCCAAGTTTAGCTTCTCCTTCCCAAAAGCAATGCATTGCAAAGGTTGCTTCCTCAATATTGCTGGATTTGGCTCTAAGTTCCTGAGCTAATAACTCTAAGTAAGGGGGTGCAGTCTCATTGGATTCTTTCAGAGCTCGTAGAATCCTATTAACAAGTTTCAATTGTGAGTAGTCACCGCTTAGGCGAGGTGCAAGTTCATTTCGTTCAGGTGTTATTATTCGTACAACTGGGTTATTCCATGATGGTTCACCGAATGAGCGAAGAGTCTTGTAGTCGTCGCCACCGTGATTGTTGTAAATTGCAACTGGAACAAAAAGAGATTGAATTGCATCAACTATAAGGGGATGGCTTAAAACTTCCCTTCCATATCCAGAGGAGGTGCTGCACCCGGGTACCTCCTGGAATAAAACTAGTATCGTTTTATTAAGTTTTTTAGCCCTTTTTACTGCCTCATCGAAATTACGTAACCAGTTCACCTTTCCCAGTTCCACAGGGTTTGTTCCATTTAAATAGAAATTTGCTATTTGATTAATTGGGGTGGTTGAACCCATGTCTATTTCATTTGATATGCTATTATCTCTGGCATTAACTGCTAATCTTATTGTAGAAAATGTACATAGGATTATAAAAGTTATTGTAAAAAATATCTTCATGCTCTTAAAGTTACCTTTCCATTATATAATTATATAAGTATAAGCATAATAATCTATAACTGCTCATTATGTAATCTTACGAGATGGCATGGTTGTAAAAAGGATTCAAAATTTATAACGCAACATTTTAAAAATCCACAACTATGAATTATTACTAATTATTATTCTTAACCCTTATAAAATTTCAATTCACCAAACCAAAATAGAGTGAATAAGGATCGCTGTATCAAACTGAACTGTACCGGCGTATAGGCATAAAGTATGTTTGGTACAAAATTGACAATTCCATCAACTATTTAATACGGTCATCAAAAAACTCCATAATTGAATCGGATAAAAGCAATTCGGAGGGGGGTCAGGCTTTGATTGTTTGATTTCTTAAGACGACTATTGCTTAAAAGGAGGCGCAAACCTTTTATTAAGATGGATTAGTTCTGTTGTGGAAACTAACGTGAGTTCTTCTTAAGTGTCTTTGTAATGTAATGTCACAATGCAAAAATAAAGATTTCTCGATTCTCTCGAAATGACAGCTAAGTGGATTCCCGATTAAAGCATTCGGGAATGACAGATTACGGGATATTCGTCAGGGAGTTTGGACCTGAGCTAGGGTCTCCCGGTTAAACCGGGGGATGGGTAACACGCATTGACACTTCCGTGCTGTCATTGCAAAGACCAGAGAGACTATCTTTTCCATTCCAATACCGTACAGCTTGATCTAGGGTTCTTCATTCGTAATGCTAAAGCAGATTGTAAATTAGTATAAATATATAGCGAAAGTTGACCATGCTTTTTTGCAGTTCTAATTTTGGGCTTAGTACATCGAGTCCACCAAAAAGGCAGTCATTGTAGATCTCAGCAACGACTGCGAATTCTTTGAAGGTAATAGTTGCTGGATTGTAAACCTTTAGAGCGCGAACATTTTTTCTGGCTCCATCTATCCTAATCTTATCTCCTTCTAAAGTTGCAAGAAACCAGCGTTCAGAATCAGGTAAAGGCAACTCGATTCCATCACTGATTTTCGACCTTAGTTCATTCCACTCCTTTTCCTTTGTGTCACTAAAATCAATTCTTCTGTCTAATAACATTAATAGCTACCTCCTTTAAGCAAACAGAACAGAGCGTACAAATATAACACACATTATAAAATAGAGTTATAGTGACAAATCTCGCAGCCCACTACCTCTTACCATTTCTTGGTAAAACATGATTAGTTGTGATTGCGGCATTCATTGTCAACATTAAGATCAGTAGGTTATACTGAGCAAATGCAAATCATGTTTGATTAAAGGGAGTAATGACAATGCAAAAAATGACTCACCATGAATACAGAAACTTTTTACTCGAAGGTACACGAACAGGCAAGTTAGCAACGGTACGAAATGATGGTCGCCCTCATGTAGTTCCAATATGGTTTGACTTTGATGGTGAAACAATAGTTTTCACAACTGGAGGTAGTTCGATTAAGGCAACCAACATGCGGCGTGACCCGCGGGTGTGTGTTTGCGTTGATGATCAGATACCACCTTTTGCCTATGTACAAATTGAAGGTACAGCAGCCTTGACAGACAATCCTGATGAGCTGCTTTACTGGGCTACTCGGATCGGAGGCAGATATATGGGTGCTGAATTAGCTGAAGCCTATGGCAAACGTAACGGTGTTGAAGGCGAGTTGCTGGTTCGAGTTACTCCATTCAAAATTATCGCCCATAAGGACGTCGCCGGTTGGTAGAAATTTTAAAAGCTCACTAGTGCTAGACCAAATAAATTTTGAACCAGAAGCTTACGCAAGAGCGCCGTTCATGGTTCGACAAGCCTGCCCTGAGTGTAGCCGAAGGGCACACCACGAACGGCTTAGTCTAAATACCGCTCGCCCTGAGCTCAGTCGAAGGGCGTACTTTATTGGATAAATGTTAGAATTAATTTAGTGGTGCACTAGTTTTATACCTTCACGAATTCGATCAATTCGTTTAATGCGAAGTCGTTTCATTGCATTTACTTCTTATCTATTTGTTTTACGCTGGCGCTTTATTTATATTATCGAAAACGATGGAGCATAATATGTCTGAAAACCATCCTTTAGTTAGCAATGACTCGGCATTACACCAGCTAGCAAAGGCATTTGAGAAAGCTGCGCACAAGCTGTGAGAATCAGGGGGTCAGTTCTTGACCTTATACTGTTTTAATAGTTTTATCAACTTTGATTCTCTATTAGCTCCTCTTTCAATATCGGCTTGTATTCTCGACACCCTCGATGGTGATACACCAAATATACCAGCTACTGCTTTTAGGCTCAGATTTACTACTCTACGCAATAGATAAACCGCTGCTCGATAAGCATCCTGATCACTGCGCTCAACTAGTCCCTCTACAGTTATGCCAAACTCCTCTGCAACGGACTCAAAAATATCTACTTTTGTCGGTCGGCTCGGTACAGTCTGCGCCAACGGAACTTCCTCTAAATTCTCCCTCTCTATTATTCTTTCCATCTTCTCCAAAAAAGCCTTTTCCCCCAACCATATTTGACCTTGAAGGTCTCTCCAGGGACTTGGACCCCCAACACCATCGGCAACAAAACGTTTGTATGCTTCCTCTGCTCTTTTCTTTGCTCGACTAAATTGCCCTAGAATCCAATTTGTCTCTAACCAATCCGACTTCTCTGTCTCACCTATAGTCGCTAGATAGCTGCTCCACCTCCAATCCCTAGGTTGCTCTACTATCCCCGCTCTTACAGGGTTTAACACTACATAGCGGCAAAGCTCCAACAGGTAACTTTCTCGATCCACAATGATGCTTTTATAACGACCTTGAAATAAGTGTCCAACCCTGCCATGACGCCGATTGAACTCCTGCGAATAGGCGCCGTTTAAACGCCGCATTCCTAAGACCAGGTTCCCTTCAGGTGTTTCTATCATAATATGGTAATGGTTGCTCATAAGACAGTAGGCATAACAGTTCCATCTTTGTTGTTTAACCTCGCGTCCTAATAGGTTGAGAAAACTGGTACGATCATCGTCACTCAGAAAAATCTCCTGCCTTGCATTCCCCCGGGAGGTAATGTGATATAAAGCTCCTGGAAATTCTAATCTTAACGGTCTAGCCATGGGAGAGATAAATACTATGGTTGATATAAAGTCAAGAACTGACCCCGTTTTTTCTTAAAAACATCCGGGAATGACTGCTTCTTACCTCTTTTTTATCCCGACCTCATGTTATTTTAATTTTTGACATCAATCTTATAGTTTTGTCGTCTTTTTAACGATAAAATTAGTATTAAACGCACTCAGATCATGCGAGTGTCTTAACAAAAAATAAAAGGAGGAGAAAAAAAATGATTAGACTTCAACACATATTTCCAATATTGGTTCTCGCCGTCCTGTTATTCATGACGGTTGATACAATGGGTGCATCACCCATGGATCAGGCTAAAAATGAGCTTTATACAGCGATATACCATGGAAAAGCATCCGTTGACTCTGATTCAGCGGATGCTATGAAGGCACATCTTAACCATGCTATAAACTGTATAGAGGGACCTCAGGGTAAGAATTTTGATTCTTCCGAATTAAATCCATGTAAAGGTCAGGGTAATGGAATAATCCCTGATTTAAAAGCTGCTGGGGCACCCGCAACCTCTGCATTGGGGCATGTTCAAGAGGCTGATAATATAGCCGTATCCTCATTAGGAGTATCTGACATAAATACGCTTCGAAGCAATATAAACGAGGTAGTTAAGCATTTAGAAGAAGCTAAGGCTGCATTGGGTATGTGAAAATCCAGTTATACCATTTGCAATCGAAAATTCTTTAAAATGCCAGCGGAATACCTTTCCTGCATGTCCCCGATGAATTCGTCGGGGATTAGCGGGAATCCAGTATTGAAGTTGTATATGGATGCCCGATAAATACATTCGGGCATGACAAAGACTAAGATGCTCCTAAAGTGAGAAAAAAAATTTGAACACTTAACGATAATAGTGACAGACACATATTTGTTTGGCAAATAATTCAATCCATCAAAATTATTTAAGTTTGCGACAAACCCTATTCATTCTAGCTATTTTTCTTCTCCTTATTGTTTTTAAAATATCTTCTCTGAGTTTATCATACCAGGGCACAACAAAGATCGAGGTAACCAGTAAAGAACAATCTCAAATGATAAAGATTCTTGCACTTGGGGATTCTTATACTATTGGCGAAGGAGTTAAACAGTCAGAAAGCTGGCCAATGCAGCTTGTATCACAGCTTCGGAAGGACAACCTAAAAGTAGATACTCCACAGATAATTGCTGTTACCGGTTGGACTACCACAAATCTCATGAGTGCAATTGAGAAATCGAGATTAGAAGAACAGTATGACCTTGTTACATTGCTTATCGGGGTTAACGATCAGTTTCAGGGCTTCAGTGAGGAAAGTTACACTATTGGTTTTAAGAAGTTGTTTGTTAAAGCAATCGAATTGGCTGGGGGGAGACCTAACCGGGTTATTGTAATATCAATACCTGACTATGGCGTGACACCATTTGGCAAGCGGTTTGGCTCTGCTAGGATTAGAGCTGAAATAGAGAGGTTTAATGAGATCAACAATAAAATTGCGGTTGAAAAGGGTGTCCGTTACGTAAACGTAACAGAAATATCTCGAAGGGCTGCTGAAGATCCAACTCTTTTAGCATCAGACGGCCTCCATCCGTCTGCAAAGATGTACGCAGAATGGGTAGAATTGACCGTACCAGTAGCTAGAAGTATGCTTGAAGAAAGTAATAATTGATAAATAAGATGTTACACCCCTTTCTGTACAAATCTTTAGGGCTTCGAATACACAGAGGAATTCACAGTTGAAAAGCTAATGAGGGATGCTAAAATAATGCAGTTTTACTAAGGCACAAATCAAATTCAAGGATTGGCCACCGCAAGAGAAATTTTAAAACACTACTAAAATAAGATAAGGAGGAAAGACACAGTGAAGATCGTTGTTATTGTGAGACAAACCCCTGATACAGAGGCGAAGATTAAGGTTGCCTCGAGTGGAAATTCAATTGATATTGAAGGGATAAAATGGATTGTAAGCCCATATGATGAATTTGCAATCGAAGAGGCAATCAAAATTAAAGAAAAGCTTGGAACGGGTGAGGTCATTCTCATCACAATGGGACCTCCAAGAAGTGCGGAGGCGTTACGCACAGGGCTCGCAATGGGTGCTGATAGCGCAATACACATAAAGGATGATAGTTTTGCATTCACAGATCCTTATGCAATTGCAAAGGTAATAGGGCAGGAAATCAGGAGCCTAGGTGGATTCGATTTGATTCTTACAGGCAAGAAGATGATTGACGAAGAAACTGGGCAGGTGGGAATTCATGTGGCTGAGGATTTAGGGATTCCACATATTGCAATAGTCACTAAGGTTGAATTATCTTCGGACAAGAAAAAGGTAACCTGCCAAAAGGAAATCGAGGGTGGACAGGTTGTCGTTGAGGTTCCTCTTCCAGCGCTTCTAACCTGTGAAAAAGGGCTAAATGAGCCTAGATATGCTTCGCTACCAGGAATCATGAAGGCAAAGAAAAAACCAGTCAAGGAAGTTGCCACTGATAATATCAATGTTGAACCACTGGGTCTTACTAAGGAAGCTCTTGGTCAGGGGGGTGCGCGAATTAAGGTTACTAAACTCGAGGTTCCCCAGGTACAGAGAAAATTAAGAGTGATTAAGGGAGCTGAGGTTCCTGAAGCTGCAAAAGAGCTTGTAAAGCTTCTCAGAGAAGAGGCAAAGGTTATCTAGAATGAAAAGCAATCGGCTATCAGTAATCAGCCATCAGCCTAAAGCTTTTACTGATTACTGAGGGCTGATATCTATCGGCTATCTAATTTAAGGAGGAAACAAATGAGTAACGAAATTTGGGTAGTGGCAGATCTTACTATTGACGGTAAGGTTAGAAAAGCAACCTTTGAAGGTTTATCTGAGGCAAGGAGAAAACTCGCAGGAAAACTCGGAGGACAGTTATGCGGAGTCCTTCTTGGCTCTGGTGTATCAGGTCTTGCATCGGAGTTAGGGAAATACGGGGCAGAAAAGGTTTACGCTGTTGACAATGAACTCTTAAAAGATTACACCCCTGAAGGATACTCAATAGCGCTCTCGGAATTGATTAAAAAACATGAACCCCATATTGTAATTACAGGAAACACCTCTATTGGCCAGGATTACTTTCCTAGGGTTGCAGCACGTGTAGGGGCAGGGCTTACTCTAGATGCTATTGATTTAGACCTTACAGATGATAAAAGACTTAAGATTAGACGCTATATGTATTCTGCAAAATCCATTGCCACGGTTGAATTCCTGGACCATAAACCCATGATGACTACTATACGACCAAACGTATTTAAACCAGAAGAGGCGGCTAAAAACCCAGAGGTTGTAAACGAGTCCATTGATATTAAACCTGAACGAATCTTAACAAAGACCGTTGAGGTCAAGAGGAAGGAATCTACACGACCAGAGCTAACAGAGGCGGATAGAATCGTTTCAGGCGGGCGCGGTATGGCGAGCGGGGATAATTTTTACCTAATTTTCGATCTTGCTGATGCGATTGGTGCCGCCGCTGGTGCCTCACGTGCGGCAGTAGACTCTGGGTTTGTTCCTTATGAAATGCAGGTTGGACAAACTGGGAAAGTCGTATCCCCAACACTTTACATTGCAATCGCAATATCTGGCTCGGTTCAGCATTATGCGGGGATGGGATCTTCTAAGGTGATTGTTGCAATCAATAAGGATCAGGATGCACCGATATTTCAGAAATGTGATTACGGTATCGTAGCTGATCTATTCCAATTGGTGCCTGCGCTTACGGAAGAGTTTAAAAAACTCCTTGCACAGCAGTAAGTTTTCCAATCTCCGTGGGTATAAGCATTAATACCGATCCGCGATAGCAAATTTCGGACTTCGTCCTAAACTAACATTCGAACTTGCAGCCTTGTAAGAACAGAAACTTATACCACTTCGCTTACATTTTAAGTTGTGCAAGGTTTCTGCCACTTAATTGCCCCCCGTATATTCCTGTTTATCTATTAAAATCAAAAAACCTATATGATTATAAAAGTCGAATTTTTTCTGGTTTTAAAACTTATTGGATTTTAAATCATATTATTTATTACCTTGATTCAAAATTATCTTAGATTGTATTGTTTCTGCTTATCCATCAAAGCCAAGATACCCATGGCATTAAGTTTAGGGTCTGTAGAATTTCCCCTCAGATTTCTGCGATATGACCCGCGTATATATCAGATCACAGTTTTATCCGCACTTCTCGTGTACGGGATTGGTTGGCTCGACTTTGAAATTAGCGCGGTAAACGCTAGTGTAATTTTGCTCTCCGTTTTGCTCACCCAATATATTTGTACTTATGTTTTCAGGCTACCCAAATACGATCCTCGAAGTTCGCTTATTTCAGGTTTATCCCTTTGCCTGCTCCTTCGTACAAATTCTTTGCTATTAGTTATTGTGACTGCTTTTATCACAATCACGAGTAAATTCACACTGCGCTGGGGGGAAAAGCATATCTGTAACCCGACTAACTTCGGTCTTATTGCCATGATGCTTCTAACTGACCAGGTTTGGGTTTCGCCTGGTCAGTGGGGAAGTGCAGCCTTCCTTGGCTTTCTTATCGCCTGCCTAGGTGGGCTTGTTGTAAATCGTGCATCTCGAAGTGATGTGACCTACGCCTTTTTGGTGTTCTATATTACTTTTCTATTCGGTCGGGCACTTTGACTTGGCGATCCATTGAGTATACCCCTTCACCAAATTCAAAACGGTGCTTTTCTAATCTTCGCATTTTTCATGATCTCTGATCCAAAAACCACGCCTGATTCAAGGGCAGGGCGGATTTTCTTCGCGTTCCTCGTTGCAGCCGGAGCCTTTGTAGTTCACTTTGTACTCTATCAAACGAATGGGCTTTTGTGGTCCCTGGCGTTTTTTAGTTTGTTTACGCCATTAATTGACTTTCTTCTGCCAGGTCATCGTTATGAGTGGAAAACGGTTAATAACAATTTAGTTGTTAATCAACATGGATTTACACTAATAAAATGATGTATGTGAAGCTGATGCTTGTTGAAAACTCAAACAGGTGATTAACATATAAGTCCACTAGTCTTGCTGGCAGGTGGTAATGATGTCACGAGCAAGCCTGTCCTGAGCTTAGCCGAAGGAACTCGTGACCTAACCTTTGGTAATTTGATAATACTCACTTTGAGAACGTCAATAGGCGGGGTTTTCCAACCCCGCAAGACAGGACATGAATGTCCTGTCTATCCTGCAATTGTGCATTGGGTTCTCTAACCCCACGAGACAAGAATGTCTCGTCTATCATCACTACACAAAATGGGCAGCCCACCAGTCTTCCTGGCATACTATCGCAAGGTTACTCAAATATACCTCGTATAATATAGACCGTCGGACTACGAGTCCGCAGGTCTAGGGTTTAATCCACCTCCAAGCGACTAATCAAAGGCATCCACGATGCCCCCTGAAATTTTTCTTGATTACTATTTGGCTTGTTCTATAATCTGTTTTGGATGGATAAAGCACAGGGAATAATAAAGATAGATTTTGAAATAAGTGAAGATAAGCATAAAATAAACTGAGCTAAGAAAAAGAATATGAGGAGAATGGGAAATTTAAATAGCTGAAATGGAGACCAAACAATGGATTATTTTCGTAAAACTTATATTGAGTATTTGGAACAAGGGATCAACATAATTGAAAGTAAAGTTGATGAAGTACCAGATAGGGAATTAAAGAATGTTAAACTGCCTGATAAAGTTTATGGTTTTAGGTTTTTTGATATCATCGTGGCACAAGTTGAGGTTGATGGCGGGTTAATTGAACTACGCAGTAAGCGGATTAATGAATCGCCTGTTTATTACCACAAAGCTCGTGTTTTGACACATAAGGAGGTTACTGAGGGTATTCCGAATAACGAAAAGCTGTTATTGTATATGAATGTAAACGGATGGGATAAAGTCATTCAAACACGCACTGGGCAATTTCTAGAGTTTAGAGAGGAGGATGTTATCCTAGATTAAGTACATAGGAGGTCAGCGGGTCACAAACAATACTTGTGACCTACCCAAAATAGGCTTGGTATGAAACAAAAAATTGAGTAAACCACCATCTGTGAAAATAAACGAGTAGCCAACCAGTCTTGCTGGTAGGCCTAACAGTCAACGAGCAAGCCTGTCCCGAGCCGAAGCCCTGAACGCAGTGAAGGGTCTCGTCGAGGGGACTCATTGACTACCCATTGGTAGTTGGTAATTTGCAATCGGACATATGGATAGGCGGGGTTTTCTAACCCCGCCAGAGAAGATAGGAATGTTCTTCGCTTCCCGATGTAAACCTAGAGGTTTCCGCTATAAATTGTAGAGGAAGTCCTCCGGTTAAACCGGAGGATAGCCTTCCATATAATTTAGCTCGGCAACGGGTAAAACTCGTATGTCTACACTGTGGTAAACCCTGAGCCTGATCGAAGGCTCAAACCGTTACCTCGATTTTTTGAACAAGTTCGTTTAATATGTTAATTTGATTGCATCAGGCTCATAACATGTTTGGTATTGGAACTAGTGAAATACTGATAATTCTTTTGATTGCGCTTATCATTCTTGGACCAAAGGAGATACCTAAGATTGCAAGGACGCTTGGGCGAACAATGAGAGAGTTTCAGAGAGCTACAGATGAACTTAAGCACACCATAGATTCTGAGATAGAGATTGACGAGGAAGTAACAGACAAAAAACCTCAAGAAAATACAGTAGAAGAAAAAAAGATAGCTGATTCTTAAGGATAGGAACTGTAACCAAGAAAGAAAATCTTTCTTGTATATGTAAATTTCGATTTGATTTTTTTGGTCTCTTCTTTTAAATTATTTGACTACTATTCTTTAACACTTTGGAGGAAGCATTATGCCTAAGAAAGGTAATCCAACACTAAAGAATAACGGATATGAAGCTGCTCTTAAGTACCCACTATTTGATTCCATATTTAATCGTCGCTCACGTCGTTTTGGTCTCGGTATGGAGCTTGCTGACAGTTCACTAGAATTTAAATCCTCTGCACCGCCTATTCCTTTAGATGAGGTAGAGGAGGCCCTAATTGTATGGGCAGGAACCGGGCTAACAGGGCTTTGCCTAGCGGATTTGCCTCCGGAGACAGGTATTGACCTTCTATGTCAGTGGACTGGACGCACCTGGCCCTCTGCATGTAACAACCACGGAACAGAACTATTCTTTACAAATGATAAGGGTCTTTATTTTGTAAACGTAAAAGGAATGCTCCCAAAAGACAAAGAGGTTGATGTCTTTTTCAAAATGAATCGTGAAGAGAAGATCAAACGTCTCCTGGAGCTCTATCGCGAGAGTTTGGTAAAGCTAGAAGATGGTAGAGCCAACCTCCCTGACAAGATGCCGGGTCTATTTGATTTTAACCAGTGGAATACAAACAAACCTGGTGCGACGACATTCATTCCGGTAACCGACGTAACGGAGGAATATTTGAATCTCCTCCATTTATATTGTAGCAGCTCCTACGCCTTTCAGATTATTGATGACCTTACAGGGAAACCTGCAGGAATGGACCATTGGATTAAGCAAGGAAGGATTAAAGAAAATGTAAAGCTTTCCCTTTTTGATCTTGAAGTAAGAATCCTTACAGGACTTAACGTTGAGCAGGCTTTTATATGTCAGAATATGAGTCTGGTACTTCAAGCCCTCGGTCTTGCAGGCTGGACGTTTAGCGGTTTCATACCAAGGTTCGCCATGGGCGCTGCCCCACAGCTTTTCAGGGGCTTAGGGTTCAGATTCATTCAGCCGAAGAAGGGGTCCATTGATCCTCCTCAGACGGTACCAGTTGGAAGAGATGGTGTGTTTCAGGGATATTGTCCTCCTTATTACAAGGATATGAGTGAGGCGGTTGATGCTTTTCTAGAGCATAAAGAGAGTGCTTGGAAGCCTGATAAACCGTTCCCTTACCAAGAGCCCGAGAAACAGCTTATGAAAGCTCCTAAACCTACTAAAAGAACCATTCAGATTGTTAAGGACGTTGCCAATTATATTTACGATACATACGGAAGGTTCCCTGCCTTTGTTGATCCCATGTTTATGCGCCTTGTATTTCAGGCACAGCATATTGACCTAGATTTTTATGATAAATACTATCCGCCCGGCTCATATTCTGATATGCATCTTAATCACTTCCGCCTATTTCATCCCGACATGGAAGATCCTTTCGCACATAAGACGGAGAAAAAGAGGGTTAGGGCTAGTCAAAGCAAAAAAGAAAAAAGGGGACGCAACCCTTTTTAATCCTCAATTTTCTCTCTTGGTCGCCCTTGCGGCCTGTACTGTAATATCCGACCCGCAATCCTTTCCAATCTCTTGATGAATTCATCTGACCCACAGGGCAATCCTTTCTCTATGTTTCGTCTTATTAATTTGATTTTCTGTGGTTCATCTCCCTCAGCTAACCACTCAGACCAATTCTCGATTTGCTCAAAAATCTCCATCCACCTTGAACTTCTGGTTAATATTTTATCCTCTTTTAATTCACAATGACCCGCAGCACTAGACCATTTGTACTCCTCCGCTTTACTTACCAATCTTGCCTTTACAGGATTTCGCTCAACATAACGTATTGCAGCCCACTGATATTCCTCATCCAATGGTGATGAGAAATAACGTCCTTGCCACAAATGCCCCTTCCATCCATTTTCACGATTAATCCTTTGCGCATAGCGCATGTGTAGGGGTCTGAAAACTCTATGTAGCCCTTCATCCGTAGATGGAACTGCAACAATATGTACGTGGTTAGTCATAAGGCAGTATGCTAGGACTTCAACTTGATGCTTATCGATATACTCTTTAAGCCAACTAAGATAAGAGATATAATCATCATCAGTAAAAAATACATCACTTCGTCTATTGCCTCGCTGAGTTATATGATGTGGAATGTGAGCAAATATAGTTCTTGCAATACGGGGCATGAATAAAGTTTAGCATCAAAAAAGGGTTGCGTCCCCTTTTTTATTATAAGACGAAGAGTGGAAGTCAGGTGGGGGCCCTACCGTAAACGACGCAACGTTCGGAATCACCAAATATTCCGGATCTCAGATGGGCACTTGCGATACTAGTTCGGATGCCCCATTCCCATCATGTTCCAATAGCCCCTACCCAGTAGATAATTTGTGTAGTAAGCCAGTAGCCAATTCAATCCAGCAAGCCTTTATGCCTCAGCCATCCCCATCCCCTCTCCCATCAGGCTGTACTAATTAGAGAATAAGGGGTCACTCCTTGACTATTGCAAAAAAGGGGAGTATCTACGTGCCTCCCCTTTATCAAAAAAATTTTCTATGCAATTTTTAAAAATTTAAGGGTTATAATATATATAAAATTTTTTATTGCTTAGATGGATATGGATGGATAAAAAACTAACTCTTGAGAATAAAGCTCTAGCTGGCTTAGTTCTCAAAGAATGATTAAGGTATTAAATATAGGCCTCCACCTGTCAAGTTATTAGGTTTTTCCCTTCCAAATATTACATCTGAGTAAGGGAGGTTTAACATGTTTAAAAACAATTGGATTAAAGTCTTAGGGATCTTTGTTTTATTTGTGTTTGTCGCTTTAGGGACTATTGGGGGTTGCCATGATAACAATGGAGGTGGAGATGGTGATTTAGACGGGGAACCGCCCGGAGACGGTCAATCCCACACAAT
>LDXN01000049.1 GCA_001443445.1 Candidatus Dadabacteria bacterium CSP1-2
AGCTTATATCATCTATGCTTTAAGCTCCCACAAAGTTAAGGTCACGTTCCCTGATGGCAAAACCAAAGAGGTGAAAATTAAGGCTGGCGAGGCTCTTTGGAGTGAGGGAGTGTCGCATGCTGTGGATAACATCGGGACTACTGAAGCTCATGTGCTCAACATTGAGTTTAAAGAGCCACCAAAGAAGAAAAAGAAATAGTGGTCAGTTTACCAAATCTACTGACCTTTAACGAGAGCCATTTCCTACCCTTTGTGGAGAGAGGAATGGAGGTTGTTGTCCCTGGAAAGGGTAGGTTATGAGGGCTTAATATATGGTCGGAGATAGGCTTTGTATTTGGGAAAACAACCATTTTCTGGCTAAGGGTGGCTTATCAAAGTCTAGTTTATATGTTATATATATTTAGCCGTCGAAAGAGAAGGTTGTAACAAAGCATAAATCATTAAATTATGCGTGTAATTCTTGTAGGGCTTAACTATAAGACTGCCCCGGTTGAGGTTAGGGAGCGATTTTCTTTCTCTCAATCTCTGCTTGAAGCAGGGCTTTCAAAATTATCTCAGCAAAAGAATGTTGAGGAGTGTCTAATACTCTCTACATGCAATCGAGTTGAGGTATATTCTGTTTCTGAAAATGTTGAAGAATGTGTAGAAGAGATTAAAAAATTTCTTTCCGAGTTTCATAAGGTTTCCTTAGACTTCTTCTCCTCATATCTTTACTTAATGCTAGATCAAACAGCAGTTAGGCATCTTTTTAGGGTAGCATCTAGTTTAGACTCTATGGTGATCGGAGAGCCACAGATCCTGGGCCAAGTAAAAGAAGCCTACAGAGCTGCTCATATTATGCGTACATCTGGGCTTATTCTTAACCGCCTATCCCATAGCGCTTTTTTTGTGGCAAAAAGGGTTAGAGCAGAGACTAAAATCGGAAGTCAAGCGGTATCAGTAAGCTACGCAGCTGTTGAACTTGCAAAAAGGATTTTTGACGATCTTTCAAAGAGAACCGTAATGGTCATTGGCACGGGGGATATGGCGGAGCTAGCGATGAAACACCTTGTTGCAGCAGGTATAAAGGATTTAGTAATCGCGAATCGAACATTTGAAAGTGCCGAGTCACTTGCTTACAGGCTTAAGGGGAAAGCGATAAGAATTGAGGAGGTTCATTATTTCTTAAGAAATGTGGATATTGTAATTACAGCCACAGGCTCTTCAGATTTTATCATTAGACCTCAGCACGTGCGTGAGGCCCTCAAACTAAGAAAAAACGAGCCTATGTTTATGATTGACATCGCTGTTCCACGTGATATTGACCCGAGGGTAGAAGAGATTCCAAATATCTATCTTTACGACATAGATGATCTAAACGGCGTGCTTGATGAAAATCTGAAAATAAGACGTGAGCACGCAAAAAGGGCTGAAGAGATCGTTCTTCAAGGAGAACAGGATTTTCAAAAGTGGATTAATGGTTTAAGCGTTGTTCCTGCAATAATATCGCTAAGGAAGAGGTTTGAGGAAATAAAAGACGTCGAGGTTCAAAAGGCGCTTCGTAGATTATCAAGTTTATCTGAAAGAGAGAGGAATATAATTGAAGGTATGGCAGCAGGTATTATCGGAAAGATTCTTCATAATCCGATAACTAACCTGAAGAGAGAGACTGCTACTTCACTTGGATCTCTTTATGTGGGCACACTCAATAGATTGTTCGAACTTGATGATAAGGATGAATTTTTAGAAGAAGAGAACGATGAAGCAAGCGCTAAGGATTGGGAGTAGAGGAAGCCGTCTTGCGCTCTTGCAAGCAGAGTTTATTAGAAGTCTTATCAAGTCTAAATTCCCTGAGATAATAACCGAGCTATATATAATCCGAACAACAGGTGATAGAATCCTAGACTCACCACTTCCTGAGATCGGTGGGAAAGGGGTGTTTGTCAAAGAGATTGAAGATGCCCTTATTCGAAATGAGATTGACATCGCTGTGCATAGTATGAAAGATCTTCCAGCAATACTTCCCAATGGACTTACAATTGGAGCGGTGGCTGAAAGGCATGACCCAAGAGATGCTTTAGTATCAAAAAATGATATTAAATTTAATGAGCTTCCAAAAGGGGCTAAAGTCGGGACGAGCAGTCTTAGGCGGCAGGCCCAACTCCTTCACCTACGACCCGACCTTCGAATTCTTCCACTAAGGGGTAACGTTGATACAAGAGTTAGAAAAGTAGGAAGCGAGGGACTAGATTCTGCAGTTCTTGCATTAGCAGGTTTGGAAAGGATGGGATTTAAAGATGAGATCGCTGAAATATTTCCTGTTGATGTGCTTGTTCCTGCTCCGGGACAGGGGGTATTGGCAGTTGAGTGTAGAGAAGATGATAGAGAAATAAATGATATAATCTCCCAAATAAACCATAAAGAGTCTAATATTGGTGCTTCTGCCGAAAGAGCTTTCCTTGCTGAACTCGGGGGTGGTTGCCAGGTTCCTGTGGGTTGCTATGCACGGATTAAGCAGGACAGGATTAACATTCTCGGCTTGATTGCTTCTACCGATGGCAGAGAGATAATTAGGGAGGAGATTGACGGTTCAGTAGAGATTCATCAGGCTCTTGGAAGAGAACTTGCTCTAAGAATACTTAATAAGGGTGGAATGGAGATTCTTTCAAAGGGAGTCAGATAAACTGTGGAGCACCTCTTTCTAGTTTCGGATTTAAATCCCTTCTCTTTGATAATTCGTTTTCCATAACCTGAAATCAGAGTATCTTAATAACAAAACCTTGTAGCAACCGAAGGGAATGTCTATATATATCCGATACCCTGTAGCTTGCTAAATGGTATTTTATTTTTAATTTTATTTGTACTCTATTTTCTTTTCGTGATATTATGATAAAAACATATGGAGAAAAAATATGCTCTACGAAAATCTGTCAGACATCAACTTTGCTTTCTTAGATGTTGAAACTACAGGTCTCGACCCTTATTTGGGAGACAGAGTATGTGAGATTGCAATTCTCAAAACAAGAAGCGGTAAGATCTTAGATAAATTTGAAACACTTATAAATCCTGGAAGGGGTATGCCTCCTCAAGCTGTATCTGTAAATGGAATAACGAATGAGATGGTAAAAAATGCCCCCTTTTTTAGAGACGTAGCCTGGGATGTTTTAAATTCGTTAAAAGGAACAGTAATAGTAGCACACAACGCGTCCTTTGATTTAGGTTTTTTACTTTCAGAGTTTTCAAATATCAAATTTTTACCTCCGGAGAATATGGTGATTGATACACTCAGCATTGCAAGGAGGTGTTATAGTTTCCCTAGTAATAGTCTTGGGAAAATAGCAAGGCATCTGGGGATTTCAGTTGTTGGGGAGCACAGGGCTTTTGGTGATGTAAGGATAACAAAGGAGGTTTTTGAGTATTTTCTTCTGGATTTGGAAAGAAGAGGTATAAGAATTAAGCGATTAAAGGATATGCTTAAACTTCAGGGAGGGCCGGTTGTATTCGAGAAATCGGACGAGCTCGTTCTTCCACCGGTTATCGAAGAGGCTCTTAGAGCTAAAGGGAAACTTCAGATAAAATACCTCTCAGCATATAGCGAAACCACCTCAACCAGAATTATCGAGCCTCTAGAGGTCAACGTAAGCGGTAGCTACACATATCTCCTAGCTTTTTGCCACCTTAGAAAAGAAAAGTGCAGCTTTAGGCTCGACCGTATACTTGAAGTTAAAACTATCTCCTGATTTAAATCTAAAGTTGAGTCTTATTCAGCAGGCATTTCTTCGGCTGCCGGTGTGCCTTCAGGAGCAGGGCTTGGTTGTATTAAAGCAGCAAGTTGGCTCTTTAACTGTTCGATTTCTGTTTTACAGGTGCTAGCTTCGTTAGTGAGTTCTTGTACCTGACTTTCAAGATTTGCTTTATCCTTAGTAAGTTGTTCAGCTTCTGCTTTAAGTTTTTCGTATTCTGCCTTAATTCGGCCACCTTCACAACCAGTCATTATTGAAAAGGATAAGAACATTACTAATGCAACAAACATTGCTGTAGCCTTTCTCATATTCATTACCTCCTTGGAAATTCTATTTTGGGTAATTTAATCTATACCCATTACATTTAAATGTCAATAAGGAAGTTATTGGAGAGTTATTAGAGAGGATTCATAGTAAATTGATCTTCGAAGTATAGACTAAGAGAGCCCCGGTGTCCCTATAAGATGTCTTTATCAAAATCTACGGCTCATTGTTTTATTTGGCTGATACCTTAGTTAAGAGAGGGATAATATTGACGATTAGTATTGTCTGATGCATAATATTTCTGGTTTTTTTCAACTTATCTGTCTTTTGATAATGAATAATTCCGGATGGAGATAGGGTAGGATGGATACGTAATAAAACCTTCAAAGTATGAAAGTAAGCAGAGATATATAAGCTTTAAAATGGGTGTTTTTTATAAAGAGAAAATTGACGATAAGAATTTTAATACATTTAGGTTGCCTTCTACAATTACTATCTTTGACAAAGAAGAAGATAAACAGTGGTATGCCATATATGCTAGAAGTAGGCATGAAAAGATTGTTTATGAACTTCTTAATGATAAAGGGATAGAGACTTTCCTACCACTTAGAGTATTTTTAAGTCAGTGGAAAGATAGGAAAAAGAAAATCGAATCTCCTTTATTCCCAGGATATTTATTTACACGTATTAATATATTGGATGACTTTACAAAAGTGATAACCTCTAAGGGGGTTGTAAAGATCTTAGGTACAAATGGAACTCCTATCTCTATACCAATTAATGAAATAGATTCAGTAAAAACCCTTCTTAAAAGTGGTTTAAAGTATGACCCTTATCCATATCTTAGATCTGGAATGAAAGTGCAGGTAATAAGGGGCCCCTTACAAGGAATAATTGGAAAAATAAATGAAAGGATTGGAAAGTATAAGCTGCTTATCTCTATTGAGCTAATAAAACGATCCATCTCAGTAGAAATTGATGTGAAGGACATCGAACCTTTAGAATAGACTGTTAGAATGTCAAGTTTTATATGTTTAAAAACTGAATTATTTTTTAGAACGCTTTGTAAGGTAGTTTGAAGATGTCTATAGTTAAAAGGCAAGTTTAGTTATGTTCGATAATGAAATTGAGGTCTACACTATTCTACTTGCCGGGGGAGTGGGCACACGTCTATGGCCCTTATCAAGAGAACTCTTACCCAAGCAATTCATCAGTCTTAATGGCTCGGACTCGCTGATTCAGAGTACAATTAAGAGGCTTCTTCCAATAATTGATGTAGAAAAATTAAGGATTGTATGTGGGGAATCTCACTATCACGAGATCAAAAGGCATATAGAAACCATGTCTATTTCCCCCATAGATAAAATTATTACCGAGCCATGCGGACGGAATACTGCACCGGCCATTCTTCTAGCCACTTTAAACATATTGAAATCGGATAAGGATGCTGTTGTTCTAGTCTTTCCCGCTGATCACATGATCTCCAACATAGTACAATTTCACAAAAAGATAATAGCAGCGATTAATCTTGCAAAAATCGAATTTATTGTAACATTGGGTGTAAAACCCACATATCCGGAAACAGGCTATGGATATATAGAAGGTGGAGAATCGATAAACGAAGGCGCTTTTTCTATTAAAAGGTTTGTGGAAAAACCGGATGAAAAAACAGCAGAGGAGTATATAAAAAGAGTAAACTTTTTTTGGAATAGTGGTATGTTCGTTTTCAAGGGTTCTGTTATTATGAGAGAATTTGAAGCTTATGAACCCGCTCTTCTAAAAAGCATGTGGCATATGGTTTCAATTGGCGGCACGCTTTCAAATGAAGAATATAAAAAGCTACCAACTATTTCCTTTGATAACGCTATAATGGAGAAGACAAGAAGGGGTGTTGTTATCCCTTCTGAATTCGGATGGAGCGATATTGGTTCTTGGAAATCCCTTTATGATTTTCTTCCAAAGGACAAGGATAATAATGTGATAGGAGGGGATGTCATTTCAAGCGATACAAGGGACTGTTTGATCAAAAGTGAAGGAAGACTAATAGTCGCAAATTGTCTTAGAAATATAGTAGTGGTAGAAACGGCTGATGCAGTTTTAGTTTCTGACTTGGACAAAAGTAAGGATATTAAGTCTATAGTTAATGACCTAGCAGTTAAAGGACGCAGGGAATACCAAACACACACGAAGGTTTACCGTCCTTGGGGTTACTATTTAGTGTTAGAAGAAAAGGACAATACAAAAGTTAAAAGAATCGTTGTCAACCCAGGAGCAAGATTGTCTCTTCAAAAGCATCACCATAGATGTGAACACTGGGTTATAGTTCAAGGTATTGCGAAAGTTATTAATGGTGATATCACATTAATTTTGGAAGAGAACCAGTCCACATATATTCCCCAAAACAATCTTCATCGCATTGAGAATATAGGCAAAATTCCACTCGAAATAATAGAGGTAGAAATTGGGGATTACCTAGAAGAAGATGATATCGTTCGTTATGAGGATGATTTTGGAAGGGTAGATTCAAGTGTTTTAAAGAAAAATTAAAATGATTATGGTTTATTAAGGGATTCTGATAGGATCAACGAGCTTGTCTTTAATATTAAGAATAGGCGATTGTAAAATAAACATTGAAATGGTATCTTGATAAACTTAAATTAAAATGTAGGTGGATATTCAGGAAACAGCAGTCATAGACTAAAAGGAGGCCTAGATGAAAATCATAGTTGTAGGAACTGGGTATGTAGGGTTAGTACATGCTGCAGTGTGTTCTGAATATGGACATGAAGTATATGCATACGACAACGACCTTGAGAAGGTTAATGCGTTTTCAACTGGAAAAGCTGAGAATATTGAAAGCTACGTTGATGAACCCGGTCTTAGTAACATTATAAGGGAGACGCTAGGTAGGTACTTATTCTTCTCAACTGATTTTGAATCAATAGCGGAGGGCTCTGATGTAATTTTCTTATGTTTACCTACACCACCTAATCTTGACGGTTCAACTGATCTAAGTATTTATAACGCTGCCGCTGAGCTAATGGCTCAGATTCTAGTAAGGCGAAGAGACAAGCGTAGAGTTGTTATAGTGAATAAAAGCACAGTTCCTATTGGAACTGTAAGACACCTTCAGAAGATTCTATCTCAACATAAGGTTCCAAACTTTGGTATTGCCTCAAACCCTGAATTCCTTGCAGAAGGCACAGCGGTAGATCAGGCACGAAGACCTGATCGCGTTGTGGTAGGTTGTGACTATGAAGAAGACTTTAAAAACCTACGTCGTTTGTATTCCCAATTTGTAAATCATGTCAGAATAAAATATATAGAGACAACCCCAGAGACAGCCGAGGCTATAAAATACGTTGCCAACACTATGCTCTTAACATATATATCATTTTGGAATGGTGTAGGAGCAAAGATCGGAGAAAGGATCTCCAATGTAAAAATTGATGATTTGAGAATAGGAGTAACAGCGGATGAAAGAATAAGTACCTGGGGGTCGTTTGTGAGTAACGGAGCTGGTGGAAGTTGTTTTGGAAAGGATATTCGTTCACTTATTTATCAATTGAGACGTCTTGATGTAGATACTAAGATGCTCGAAGCCTCTTATGAAGTGAATGAATATCAAAAAATCTATCTGGTTGAAAGAGCTATTACTGAAGCTGGCTTCGAGTTTAATAATAAAACAGTTGCCGTGTTAGGACTGGCATTTAAAAAGCAGACCAATGACATGCGTGACGCCTCTTCAATTAGGGTCATAGAATCGCTACTTGGAAAGGGTGTGGTCAAAATAAAAGCATATGATCCATTGGCTATAGAAACAGCTAAAACCGTTTTTAGTCCATTGAAGAACATCCTTTTTGAAAAGATAGTTTACTGTCAGACTCCGAAAGAGGCTCTTGAAGGCTCTCATGCGGTATTTATATCATCCGACTGTGATGAATTTCGTGGACTCTCAGGTACTATAGAAAATGTTGTTAACTTTCCTTACCTGATAATAGACGGAAGGCGTATGATCCCTGATTATCAAGAGCTTATTAACAAAGGATACGATTATCTTGCGGTGGGAGCATCCTTTATTAGGGGGAATGCTAAGGGCGAGGAGAGACCTCATCTGAAAGTGCTATGAATAAAAAGGTTGGTGTCGTTCTCGGAGCAAATCGAGTGCCGTTTTTACTGGATTAAATACAATTTTAGGAACTTCAACAAAAACTGTATTCCATTTGGCCATGCCACCGTTCCACAGTCCGGGCATCTCAAGTGTCTTAAGCTCTCTGCCTTCGTGAGATTTGATTGATATGAATCCTGTATCAGGATCTGTGAAATCCAAAAGATTAAATGGCTTACCTAAACAATCACGAACACCACAAGCTATATCAACTGGATTAAAATGAGTAGCTGATTCCCATATGGCTCTTTGCTCGTCTGATTCCAAATTAACCTGAGATGACTCTACAATTTGTAATGATAAAGTATTATCTTCATGCTTTACCCAAAAAGGTGCGCCCCCTTGTTCACCATCATTCTTAACCATTCCGCATACCCTAAGCGGTCTGTTGAATCTTGAAAAAAGAAAATTAACTCTTTCATCTTTTGAGCTTTGCACCAAGCCTTCGGGTGGAATGGTAGAGAGTTGATACCGAGCAAATTCGGACATCTTCTTGAGTAGTTGCTCATCAACATCTCTCCTAGATAACCTTTCTAAGTAACCGAATATCTCGTTTTGTAAATTTATTAAATACCCTCCAATGGCCTTAGTATAAATTTTAATGTCTTGCTTTATTTGATCAGGTACCACGTTATCTATATTCTTTATGAATATAATGTCTCCTTTGATGTCATTAAGATTTTCTAATAAGGCTCCGTGTCCCCCTGGCCGAAATACAAGTCTTCCTTCCTTATCTCGAAAAGGTTTATTTTCTAAATCTACGGCGATAGTATCTGTTGAAGGCTTTTGAGTGGAAAAGGTTATTTCATATTTTACTCCTGAATTTTCGTAGCGACTTAAGAACTTCGCTATATGTTCTTTTATAGTGTCTAGGTGAACAGGAGATACTGTAAAATGCACCCGAGTAACTCCGTTTTTATCCAGTTTGTAGAGCGCTGCGACAACAAGATGTTCTTCGAAGGGGGTGCGAGAATAGTTGGTATACTGATGAAACTTTATAAGTCCTTTGGGGATATTAGCGTAGTTAAGCCCTTTTGATGTCAAAATATTTTCTAGAATTTCCTTATACTGACCACTTGATATAAGGGCTTCAATATCTAAACTGTTTTTTGACATTGCTGATTTCAAATCTTCATAAAATGGCAACTGCTTTATTCCCTTTATAAATTGGAAAAAGGTTATATAATCTGAATCACCTTTATCAACTTTGGCAGAAATATGTCTTACATCAATCTTTTCATAACGATTATTGAAAGAAAGCAATAAGTTAAACATTCGACTTGAAGCGCCTGATGCGGGGATAAATTTCATTACTCTTCCGGATAAGGCGGCTTGCGAATAAATCTCTACTAATCTATGGAGGTCACTTTTCTCAATTGCAGTTATACCATCACTTCTAGTGCAAGGCCTAAGCAAGTTTATAAAGGGTATCCCTTTTTTGATAGTCTCTATTTGAGAAATGACCTTTTGGAGCGTAAGTCCTCTAGACTTAATTTGCTTAATATCTTCCTTGTCAAAAACTAAATCGCACATCCTCTAATCATCCTTACTATCTATATATTATACAATTCAATCAAATTGTGGTGTAACAATTCGTCATTAATTTCAATATTATGGAATTTATGTAGTGCGAAGTATATGACCTCTGTTCATCTAACCCAAAGCCGGATTTGTTCGCGTCTTGATAATATTAAATTTGTTCATAAGCTTGCCATTGTCACCTCAACTCTGATAGCAAATTAAGCACGTGTAGTTATTTTTTTTCTTCAAGATGAAATTGCCAGGGTTTGGTTGTTTTATATCATAAAATTTTGTTTTAAAACCACTTATGCCTATAAAACCAAAATATCATTCCACTTGGAAGTAACAAGCAAGTAAATAAAGCTAGCAATAGTAAAATATTGCTATCAAATGGTATCCTTTCAAAATTCATACCAAAAAAACCCACAACAAATCCGAGCGGCATAAAAATTGTAGCAATAAGAGTAAGTCGCTTCATGACTTGGTTTAGATTGTTTGATACAGTTGAGAGATAAACGTCAAGCATGTTCCCCATCATGTCACGGTATGTGTCAATCATGTCATGGATTCTAATCAAATGGTCATGGACATCACGAATGTAAAGAAAGGTTTTCTCTTTAATAAGCCCGTAATCACGTCTGTAAATCAAACTAAAGACCTCCCTAAGAGGACCTACGATCTTCCGCAATGCTATTAAATCCTGTCTAAGTAGAAATATCTTTGATAGAAACTCGCGGGTTGGATTGGAAATTACTTTATCTTCTAGGTCGTCAAGTTCATCCTCGATTTTATCAAGAAGCGGGAAATACCTGTCTACTAGCGTGTCACTCAACATATAAAAGATAAAATCACAACCCTTTTCAAGCGTGTGAGGTTCTCCTTTACATCGTGCGATACAAGAATCAACGATCTCCATAGGTTTATTGTGGGCCGAAACTATGAATTGTGAACCCAAGAAAATATGTAGCTCCTCGGTTTCTATCCTTCCCTCGCTATCTAGAGATGAAAGGTGGAGTACGAAGAACATATAGCCATCGTATTCTTCAAGCTTAGAACGCTGATTTAAAGTGATGCAGTCTTCGAGTGCGAGATAGTGAAAGTTAAACACTTTACCTAGCCACTCAATTTCTTCTTTGTCATGGTTTTCTATATCTAGCCAGAGAAAGTGGTTGTTCTGTGAAGGAAAAGTGGCAAGCGTAGAACGGTCATCACCTTCTTTAACGATTTTTCCTGCTTCATCCCAGATTAGATACCTTAGAGGCATTTTAGTTCTCCTTATTTAATCAAAATCCGCCATGGTTTTGGAGAAGAACCGTATCTCCTTCTTCAAGTCCTTCAATTACCTCAATATTTTCATCATCGTAGGGACCAGTAGTTATATTTTTTTCCTGATAATTACCGTTCTTCTTTACTTTTACAAAAGACATTCCATCTTGTTGTTTTATGGCTTTTACAGGAAGTATAAGGACACCTTCCTTATTATTTGCTAAGACTGTTACGTCTACATTGAGCCCAAGATTAAGCCTTTCACCTGAATCAAGCTCAACTTTAACCTCAAGAACCTTTGTATCCACCATCTCAGCAGGGTTATCTGAAAATACTGTTTTCTTTTCTAAAGTTGGACTTATCTCTACAATCCTCCCTTTAAATTCTTCCCCGGGATAAGCATCTGCTGTAACAATAGCTTTCTGACCAACGTCAATCTTTCTAATATCCGTCTCATCAATTTCGGCTTTTACCATAATTTTACTTACATCTGCTATGGTAACTATAGGAAGTAGCTTTTCAAGTGTGATTGTTTCTCCTGGATCGAGGTATCTCTTTACGACCTTTCCAGAAAAGGGGGCTCTTACATATGTGTTTTCGAGAAGGGCTTCGGCATAACTAAGATCGGCTTCTGCTTTTTTTAGTTGTGAAGATGCTACATCATATTTCATTCTAGCACTATCACGCTCTGATTTCGAAATAATACCCCTTTGAAAGAGTTCACTAAAACGTTCCCAATTTTGTTTTGTTTCCTTAAGCTCGGCTTCTGCACGCAGAATGTTTGCTTTTGCTTGCTCAACCTGCGCCTTTATTTCCTCATTTTCGAGCACTGCAATTACATCATCTTTCTTAACGAAATCTCCTTCTCCAACGTAGATTTCCTTTAGTCTTCCAAGGGTCTTAGGAGCAAGGTCAACATCCTCAATTGGTTCAACCTTCCCCTTTGCAGCAACGATTAAATCTATATTGCCTTTTTTGACCTTAACTTCATTATTGGTAGAGGAATTTCGGTTCGCTAATACAGCCAATATTAGAATAACTATTATAAGCGCAGTTACATATATTCCTATTTTCTTTTTACTCATCGTGTTTATCGTATTGTTAAGGGCGTTTAACAATAATTAAGTTTAATATCAAACTTTTATAAGCTAAGATATCCATTTTTTAGAATTCCGTCTTCAATGTGATAGATCCTATCTGCAAGGTCGGTGATTCTATTATCATGTGTAACAATAACTACCGATTTGTTTTCCTTTGAAGCAAGGTTTTTTAGAAGTTCTATTGCTATCCTTCCATTCTGGGAATCAAGATTACCAGTGGGCTCATCAGCTAAAATAATCGAAGGGTTTCCTGCTAGCGCGCGCGCAATGGAAACCCTCTGTTTCTCCCCTCCGCTTAAATCTCTCGGAAGAAAATCACACCTACCCCCTAATCCAACCTGCTCTAATAGTTCTCTAGACATAAGTTCCGCAACTTTCCCTTTTATACCTTTTAAATTTAAAGAGGCCTCTACATTTTCGCAGGCCGTAAGAGCGCTTAAGAGGTTGAAGTGTTGAAAGATAAAACCGATGTACTTTCGCCTTATCATTGGAAGAGAGTTTTCATCCCAGTACAATATTTCTTTTCCCATAATGTGAACTTGCCCCTTGGTCGGTTTCAAGATACAACCTATCATTGATAAAAGTGTTGTTTTTCCACTTCCTGAAGGACCCATAAGGAGAACAAGCTCACCCGCATCTACAGATAAAGTTACCCCTTTTACAGCGTGAACTCTTACTGAACCCTCTTGATAAACCTTGTCTATCCCGATTACTTCTATCTGTTTTGTCTTTAGATCCGTGTGTTTACGAAATGCAGTAAGCATGTGGGTGAGTAAAGCGAATCCCGTTAATATTGGGTGACGTTCCTTTATTACCTATAATAGATTGATATGCTTTCAATATGTTCACCTAGGTGTCGGTCCAAATACCCAATAAAAGCCTGTAGTAGTTGCCACTCAGACTCCTTCCTTTTAGTATTAATTTCGGCTACAAGCAAACCACCCTTTGCTCCATCCCAGCTGATCCAACCACTATACCTTTCATGTTTCCATCGACCCTCACGCTCTCGGTAGAATGTGGTACCTCTTCCCCGGAGGTCTCTCTCCTTATCCTTCAAGAGGGTCTTAAATTTTGATTTAGTTCCGGATTTAGGGACAATTTGCAAGATCTTCATACCTAAACCTCCATGGTTGAGTATTCCTCACTTTTCTAAGCCCTAAATACGATTACTGGGTCTACCTTTGCTGCTTTCTGGATCGAGATGAAAGAAGAGATAATGCACATAATTGAGGTTATGAAAAACATAGATATTAAAAGTTTAGGTGTTAAAATCAACACTACTCCTAGACGTTCATACAGGTTCTTTGTAAGCAAGGTAAACAAAAGACCAAGGGCGTATCCAATTGAGGCGTTTATGATAGCCTGTTGAAGTATAATTTTGTAAATATCAAGGTTTGTTGCCCCGATTGCCTTTAGCGTTCCGAATTCGCGTATGTGCTCCATCGTTGATGAGTATATTGTTTGTCCTACAACTACCGTTCCTACAATAAATCCAAGAAGCACTGTTATGCCGACTCCTAATCCCATTCCTGTTTGAATACTCCAGTACATTCGTGTTTTTCTACTGAATTGCTCTTTAGTATAAACATCAACTCCGCTCATTTTCTCTCTTAGTTTTTCAACAACTTCGTTTGCATTCACTCCGAGTTCAAGTTTTACGAGAACAAAAGTTGTTTGATCATAATCCATAATTCGTGAGAATTTTTTTGCAGTTTTGTATGAGGTAAATGCTATAGGATAAGTTGTGAATGACCTTACGCCCTGGCTTATTCCAACAATCTCAGTTTGTTTATCAAATATTTCGACTTTATCGCCTAACTTAACTCCTAATCTCCTCAAAGAGGACTCGTCAATTATAATGGAATTCCCAACCTTTACATCTTTGATGTTGCCTTCTTTCATCCTCCAGGGGCCACCTACACCGCTTTCGGTATCGAAGCCGATTATCTGTACGGATTCAGTGCCGCCGCTCTTAAGTTTCATGAGCCCCCATGTCTGAGCGATTTTTTCAATCCAAAGCACGCCCCTTGTCTCTCTTACTTTGTTTATCTTATTTTCCGAAAAAGGTTTAGCTGAGTCAACATTAACTGTGTTCTTCGCTGTAATCCATATATCCGCGGGAGAATTGTCTATAAGCTGTGATGCGTTGCTTACAAACGCCATATACGCACCAATCTGAGCGGTCATAAGAACCACAGCAAACATTATTCCTACAAGGGTAATAGCAAGTCTCGTTTTATCATTAAATAGATTTCTCCTAGCTACGGAAACCATCTTAAAAAGTATAACTGATCTGTATAGAAAGCGGAGTCAAACTTAGTCACTAACCCTCGGAGTACATATGTTGGTCTAACGTTAAGGAGTCATAGAAATTTGACATAATCATTTGTAGTATGAATATAGGGTTGATTACCAATTGAGGCTTTTAATGGCATCTTTTTCATTCAACGGATTGATTATCAATGTTCCTACCAAAGGTTCAAAGCGATGGTTAGTAAATTTACATACGCAATCTATGAGTATTGATGGCTTCAATAATTAAATGGAATTCATTAGATAGTAAGTTAATACGAGCAAAAAAACTTGCGTGGTTAAATAGACTTTTATTCTATTACCTCTAGGATCATAAAGAAAATTTGAGGTCTCTATATTGAGTCTTGATTAAGGTATCGTTAGCGTAAGTATCTGATTAGCTTTAGCTCCTTCAGGGTCAGTAGCTATAATTTCAATTTTATATTCTCCAGCGTCTTTTTTATCGAAATTCCATGTGATGAGTCCAGTTGCAGGTTCTATTACCATACCTTTTGGCGCGTTTTTAAGCGTATACTCAACAGGATCTCCATCAGGGTCTTCGGCTAAGACAGTGTAGCCAAACTTCCCTCCCTCCATTTTTGGTTCAGGCTCTGAGGTTATTTTAGGTGGAGAGTTTGGAATCGAGAACTCCCCCTCTATTCTCCATAATCCTTCCTCTTTTCCATCAAAAGGAATTACTTCCAATGTGATTTTATCCCCTCTTTTAAATTCATCTTGCCATTCTAGGGCTTCATCAGTTGCTCCTACGATTTCTTCTCCATTAATTTTCCATAGGTATTTGAAACTAATCTCATCACCATCTGGATCTTTAGCTTGTATAACTGCCTTTAGTCCATCTCTTGGATCATTATCTGTTACATAAGCAATTCTTATAGATGTAAGCTCAGGGGGGCGGTTTTTCTCTTCATCGTTAGCCGATGAGTTTATAGAGGTTACTTGGTCAATTTCCTCCTTATTATTAACTTCCCCATTGTGTTTTAGGACTTGGGAAGACGTGCTTTCGGAAATTTTTGCTTTACTACTAGTTTTTTCTTGGTTATCGCATCCAAAGATAATGAGAAGTGAAATGAGTAATAAACTTGAGAAGAACTCATACATTACTTTACTTACTCTTTTCTATAAACTCGTTTTAGCAGTCGGAGCCTTGCTGCGCGTGCCCGTTTTTTCTTCTTCTCACTAGGTTTTTCATAATGGTCTCTCTTTCTTAATTCAGCTATAATGCCCTCTTTCTCGACAAGTCTCTTAAATCTTCTAAGCGCATTATCAATACTTTCGTTTTTGCCAATCACTACTTCTGCCATTTATCTCACCCTTTTTATTTTTCTACTAATAATAAAAGTTAAGTGAGAAATTAACCAGTGTCAACTCGATCATTGTATTGTGAAGAATTGGCAATAGAGGTGATTGTACTAAATATCGAGACCTTAAATGGTCAAAAAGAAGCGAAGCCAGAGATGTGTAAGAAGCTTTTAAGATTCAAAAAAGCCTAATATGAGAAACATGATATGTTCTTATTTCTCATCGATATATCGTTTCTCGAAGTTTTTCATTAAGAATTAATGCTAGAAAGCAATTGATCGATAGGCGAATGAAAACTACAATTGAAGTGTTCTTTATAACAAAGTGTTAATTTTCGCTATTTAGTTTCCAAATAGTTGCCAAAGTAATAACTATTTTACAGGCAGAGTTAAATGAATATCCTTACGGTCTAAGAATCTGGTAATGGCATCTTTGCCACCTGTGAGTATACACTCTCCATCACCTACTAGAACTGTGTCAAACTGATAATTAAGGAGTGTTCTAATACTGTATTTTGCGAGTTCAGGATTCTTATATATGAATGCCGGAAGCAAGGAGAATTCTCCAGGAGGCCATCCGATAATGGCATCTCCGATAAAGAGAATTCCCTTTCCGAGTAGTAACAATAGGGCTGTTTCACCTGGGGATTTATTGTTTGAAATATTAATTGCCCTTAAATTTCCTGGCAGTATGTCGCCATCCTCGTATGTATAATCTGGACGTTGTTTGAGAAGGTAGACATCGTTCTTATTAATGTGGATCTTTGCCCCGAAACGATCTCGGAGTTCATAAGCCATTCTTTCATGGTCTTTATTTGTTAAGATTATGTGTGAAGGCGTTCCGAGTTTTTCAAGCAATCCCAGGTCTGAACTGTCCATGATAGCCGGATCAATTACAATCAATCCTTCGTTGCTTTTGAACGCATAACCGTTAAAGTTATATTGATGCTTTGGTGACAACCATGACCATGTAAAGATTCCGGGAACAATTTGTTTCATAACTTCCTCCGCTTTTCATAAAATACTGCTTGTAAATTTGATTAAAACAATTTTATGGTCAAATTGCTATCACAAAAAGTGAAGAGTGTCAATCAAAAGGATTTTCTATGTTGTTGCAAAATGATAATGTCACTATTTAAGCGCAAAATGAAAATGTCACCCCCCCTGGGTTTTGGGGTAATTTCTGTCTTGTCCTGAGCCAATCTCAGGACTTGAGTAGAAATTATCAATCAGGAGGTAGAAATACCTATGGAGGTGATAACTTTGAGTCAGGAAGAGATTACAAAATACCAGGTGATAAAGGACTCATTGGATAGAAAGATTTCCAATAATCAAGCAGCAACTTTGCTTGGTTTATCCACGAGACAGATAATACGGCTTAAGAGCAAAGTTAGAGGGGCTGATCTTAGGGGTATAGTTCACGGTAATCGAGGAAAACCCCCTAAGACCGCTATAGGAAAGGAAACAAAAGAAACCATCCTCAATCTCTACC
>LDXN01000050.1 GCA_001443445.1 Candidatus Dadabacteria bacterium CSP1-2
TAACACCTGTTACAACTTCAATTGAAAGCGTACCTTCCAGCTCAGCTCCGAGGAATCTATCTACCTCGTTATTACCCGGCGGAAATAAAGGTGAATTAGGCTGAACCAAGGCTTGTGTTTCCTCGTTCCAGGCAACAAGAACCTGAGGTGTGAAAGTCACGTGGTCCATAAGCTTAGCTGTCATCCAACCCCTTACATAGAAGGCGTTAATTACGCTGTTTTCAAGCCCGTATATGTTCGGAATAATATGCTTGAAAAGAAGGTTATCAATATTGTAAGCTGCTGAAAAAGCAACAACGTTTCCTTGGAAAGCTCCTCCGTCATTTGCTGGGTCTATATTATCGCCATTTGCATAGCCAAACTCAACCGCCCCGATACTTACAGGAAATCCGGGATAAACCTCCCCACGTACAGCAAAAATCAAATTCGAGGCATCAATGTCTATTGTATCATTAGCAAATCCTAGGCTTTGTGCTCCGGTTATATTTCCCTGAGCCTCCTGCATTTCACCCACAAATCTAAAGCGGTCGGTTTTATAGTCGGCAAGTAGTGCCCACAGGGTGAAGCGGTTTAGGTTTGCATCGGTTCCAGCGAAATTGGTCTGATGGATGTAGGGGAAGAGGTAGCCTCCTACTGTTAGAGGACCCTGGTTATAAATTAGAGCGAATGCACCGCCATCATATCCATCTCCGGAGCCGTTTTCTAAACCTCCGTATAAGTTAGTACCCTGACGGAGCCTGTCACTAACGAATACAAATGTAAAGGTTCCCTTCATTAAAGGCCAGGACTTAAGATAAAGGAACCTGTCAATAACAAATCCAAGGTCTGATAGTGGATCCCAACCACCATTTGCCAAGATCCCAAGACCCCAGTCAAATGGCTGACGCCCTGCCCTTATAAATCCCAAGTTATGTGGAAGAACAATGTCAACGTGGAGCATACGGACGTTAAAGTACTGGACATCGTCAACAGGTGCACTTGATGCAACACCGTTTCCGGCTCCAAAGAGACCATTAAATAACACATTCCCATTAACTGGTCCTACAAGCAGTGCACCTCGGAACCTATCGGTAGGGGTTAGGGATTCATACACCACATCCCTTACAAGAAGATTATTTGTACCGCCCCAGATTGTATTGTCCATAACATCCACCTGTGCTCTAATTGTCACTGCATCGCTAAGCACAAGCTGAGGGGTTAAACGGAGCCTCGAATCAACGAAAACGATGTTGTCATCTGCATCATTAAAGCCAAGCGCCTGAGCTTGAGCATTACTTAATGCACTGACGAAAGTCGAATTCTTATAAAACTGAGGACGGATACGGAAATAGCTGGGGAAGCCGCCCAAGGTTAGTTCTACTGCATAAGATGGAACGGCAACCAACACAGCCAGTAGGAAAAATAGTACCCATTTAGCCTTATTCATCTCTCCTTACCTCCTTTTAATTTAAGGTCTGAGCTTACTTTATATAAAATATCCACCTTTGTCAAGGGGTTTTTTTTATTTTTTTTTCATTGTTTTTAAGCTAGTTTTAACATCATTTCAATAGCTTTTTTAGCCTTAAATGCTAATTCTTTAGGTACCTTCACCTCATATATATCATCCCTTAGGGAGTTTAAGACCTTATTTAAGGTAATCATTTTCATGTATCTGCACACGGCCTCATCATTTGCGGGGTAGAAGGTTTTATCTGAGGTTTCTTTTTTCATCCTGTGAATTATTCCAATCTCAGTTGCTACTATAAACTCCATCGCCTTTGAGCGTTTCACATGCCTGATCATTCCCTCGGTCGAAAGTATATGTGTATTTTTGTTTTCTATAGATCCTTCGGCTGCATAATACATACAGGAAGTTACACAGCCGCACTCAGGATGAATTAGCATCTCAGCCTCAGGGTGAAGATCCCTTATTTTTGAAATTTGCTCAGGCTTTATCCCCGCGTGAACATGGCACTCCCCTGGCCAAATGTGGAGTTTCCTCCCTGTAACCTTTGAAACATAGGCCCCGAGAAACATATCAGGCAGAAAAAGGACCTCTTTATCCTCTGGGATCGAATTCACAACCCTAACTGCATTTGTTGATGTGCAACAGTAATCACTTTCAGCCTTAACTTCTGCACTTGTATTCACATAAGAAACAACCACAGCATCGGGATGTTCTTTCTTCCAATTTCTTAGCTCATCAGCGTTAATTGTAGAAGCAAGTGAGCATCCAGCCTCTAAATCAGGTATTAGCACCTTCTTATCCGGACAAATAATAGAAGCTGTCTCAGCCATAAAGTGGACACCACAGAAAACTATCACATCTGCCTCCGTCCTTGCCGCAGCCTGAGAGAGGCCAAGCGAATCACCTGTAAAATCAGCAACCTCCTGAACCTCGCCCACCTGATAATTATGGGCAAGTATCACGGCATTCCTCTTCTTCTTTAAACTCTGAATCTCTTCTCTAATCAAATCGTTTTCCATCTTGATTGACATAACCCACTGAAACAGTGAGTTATATTAGTGTACTGCAAGACAACCCATAACTTATTTTGTCATTGCGAGCACATTCGCTTTGCTTAGTTTAAACTCCACGAAGCAATACTTTTTACATTTGTCATTGCGAACGAGGTGAAGCAATCTGTTTGAGATTCCTCACGGAGCCTGCGCTGAGCGCATGCGAAGCACTCCTCGCAATGACAATTGATAATTCCAAAACTAACCATAAAGAAAATTACCTCTTCGCTCCTAACTTTGAATATCATACCACATATAACCCTATGTCTAAAGCCCGTGAGGAATGTGTGACTGAGCCTACTGATATAAAATCAACTCCAGTTTCTGCAATCTCACGAACATTTTCAAGGGTCACTCTGCCTGAGACCTCGATAAGCGCTTTACCTTTAATTAGTCCTACAGCATAAATTATCATTTTTGGGGACATATTATCAAGCAATATAACATCAGCACCTACATTAAGTGCTTCTTCTACTTCGCTTATTGTTGAAGCTTCAACCTCTATTCTCTTCTGAGTTACTGCCCTTTCTCTTAAAATATTAATTGTACGAGTAATCCCTCCCGCAAGTTTTATGTGATTATCCTTAACCAGCACTTCGTCATAAAGCCCAAAACGATGGTTAAATCCACCGCCAACCCTGACTGCGTATTTATCCAAGATTCTAAGCCCAGGAGCTGTTTTTCTAGTATCAAGTATTTTTACAGGTAGCCCATGAATAGCTTTGACAAACCTGGAAGTAAGAGTCGCAATTCCTGAAAGGCGCTGAAGAAAATTAAGAGCCACGCGCTCGCCTGTAAGAACAGCTTTTTGAGAACCAGAGATTTCAGCCAGAACCTGATTGGGCTCAACTTTGTCTCCATCCTTCTTTTCTTCACTCCAGACAATATCTTTGTCTAATTTTCTAAAAATCATTTCAGCTATAGGAAGCCCAGCTACTAGCCCTTCTTCATTAGCGAGTATGATTGCCTTGCATTCTGCATCACATGGAAAAAGCAGGTTGGTAGTAATATCCCCACTTCCAATATCCTCTCGAAGGGCATTTTCTAGAATTTGGTTGACCTCATCCAAATTTAATTGGATCTCAGACATGATTCTCGATTGTTAAACTTGAGAGCCAGAGCTATGTTACAAAAGTCATTTTATGATTTTTTTTTGACAATATAACTTGATGCTCAATTACCTTTTACTACTAACGGCTCCGAATCCCTTTTAAGTACAATGTGGGCTTTCCAAGATGGGTCTTCATTCGGGAAATCCTCCCTTATATGCGCGCCTCTTGATTCCGTTCTAAGAAGGGCAGATCTAGCAACTAATGAGCATACATCCAATATATTTTGTAGTTTGAGTTTGTAATATCCAACCAATTCATCACCCGAACTAGCTACCTTTTCAAATACCTCAAGCGCCCTTTTAAGTCCATAAGCGCTACGAACAATTCCAACATGTTCAGACATTATTTGAGAAATAATACTTTTGAGCTTAATAAAACTATCCTTCTGTGAGTCGGGATTTAAAATAAAGGATAAATCTTTTACTTGATTGTCCGATTTATCCGTCCATTTATCACTTTCTCGAGCTAAATCTACCGCCCTTCTCGCAAACACAATACACTCAAGAAGAGAGTTACTTGCAAGCCTATTAGCACCGTGAACCCCAGTACATGCGACTTCTCCACATGCAAAAAGTCCTTTGATATTGGTCTCTGCCCACAGTCCAGTTTTAACACCACCTATAAGGTAATGCGCAGCCGGGGCCACAGGAATTAGATCATCGGTTATATCAACCCCATACTGTAACGATGCATTATAAATATTTGAAAATCGTTTACGAATAAAATCTGGGTTCAAGTGCTTTAGGCTTAAATAAACATAATTCACGCCAGATCTTTTCATCTCATTAAAAATCGCACGTGATACAACGTCTCTAGGCGCTAGCTCAGCAAGCTCATGGTATTTAAGCATAAACCTATCTAATGTGTTATTTAATAAAAATGCCCCTTCACCCCTTACAGCCTCACTTATGAGAAATGTTTCACCGTTTTCCGTGTAAAAAGCAGTAGGATGGAACTGAATAAACTCCATATCTGTAATTTCCGCACCGGCTCTAAAACCAAGAGCGATTCCATCACCAGTAGCAGTTTGGGGGTTTGTGGTCCTTAGATAGATTCCTGAGGCACCGCCAGCTGCAAGTATTGTATATTTTGCTATGAGAACCCAGTACTTCTGAATATTAAGGTTGAATGCTAAAGACCCAAAACACCTTTCTCCATTAGAGATAAGCTCAGCTACTTCTGTGTTTTCAAATATAAATATATTTGGATTGGCTTGAACTGAAGAAATTAGAAACTGCACCATTTCTTTACCGGTAGAGTTCCCACCCGCATGAAGAACACGCCTCTTGCTATGTCCCCCCTCAAGACCAAGCTCTAAACCTTTTTCACCCAAATCAAACTTCATCCCTAAAGCAATTAAGTCCGTGACTCTCTCTACACCTTCACGCACGAGGATCTCTACAGCTTCCCTATTACAAAGACCTCTTCCAGCCTTTACTGTGTCCTCTAGATGAAAAAGAGGCGAGTCCTCCGGATCGATGGCAGCAGCAATACCGCCTTGTGCCCAGTAAGAATTGCTTTCTTCAAGTGTGGATTTAGTTAACAGCAATACCTTGCCAAATCTTGAGGCGTAAAGTGAGGCATAAAGTCCTGCAAGCCCACTTCCTATTACTAAGAAATCGGAATGTAAAGAATTAATGTTTTTGGAATGTATATCATCCATATAACTGAGATTAAAAAATTCTGCCAGATCTATTCACGTAACAATATCTATTGCTTCAATCAATTTGTTTTTAATATTTTCTAACTTCTTTTCATCAAATACCTTGCCTCCCACTATTTCACGAACGTAAAATACGTCCGCCACCTGGTCCACCTTAGTGGAAATCTTAGCATAATCTATTGAAAGCCCAAGCTTTGTAAGTGTCTTAGTAATATCGTAGAGTAGCCCTACCCTATCATTAGTGTAGATATCTATAACAGTAGCTGTATCAGAAGATTCATTGTCAATATCTATACGCGTAGGGTGCTGAGGGATAGGTTTTATATAAACAGGCTTCTGCCTCTTTCTCTTTGACACAAGATGTTCAACATCCATTTCACCCTTTAAGACACCATAGAGATTACTACTCACCTTGTTCCAAATCTCATTATCTTCTGATGTAGATTTGCCAAGCCTGTTAACGTAGAAAACATCTACTATCCTTCCATCATCACGGGTAATGATTCTCGCTCCTAAAATATTGATACCGCTTCCAGCAAGCACTCCACAGAGTTTTGAGAAAACCCCAGGTTTATCGAATCCCCAAAAAGTAAACTCATCGTACCCTTCGTTCTGATTATAAATTACATCAAAGCCTATTTCCTCTCCAAACCTCTCAAATAATTTCACATGATAAGCTATCTTCTCCGGAGAAAATCCCAAGAAATAGGAATATGGCATAACATCTAAGTGTCGTCTAATATTAGGCTCAGAAATCTCATTCTTGAGTAATTGAATAACCTCACGTATAAATCTCCTAGATTTCCTCTTGGGAGTTTCTTTCTTAAACGCTCCGCGCGCTAGAACATATGCGGCTCTATGGTAAAGCTCTTCAAGAAGCATTCCCTTCCAGTTTGTCCATACATCGGGCCCTACCGATCTTATATCAGCAAAAGAAAGAAGATAAAGCATTGATAAGGTTTCCACAGTCTTAACAGATTTTGCAAACCTTAGTATTAGTCCGTCGTCGTGTATGTCACGTCTTTGAGAAAAGTGTGGCATTATAAGATGATGTTTTACTATGAATTCAAGCTGATCACTTTCCTCCTCTGAGAGTCCCATTCTTTCAGAAATCCTGGGAATCATTTCGGCTCCGCGCTGGGAGTGATCTTTTCCTTCACCCTTACCCATATCATGGAAGAGGCATGCGAGATAAAGAATATGGCGTTTAGAAATCTCTTTTGCAATCTTTGTAAAAAGTGGAAACTCCTTTTCATACGCACCTTTAATTAGATTCTCAATCTCTTTCACCATAAAGATTGAATGTATGTCTACCGTATAAACATGATATGCATCATGCTGAACCATACAAATTATTTTCCCAAATTCAGGAATGAAGTGTCCAAGAAGGCGAAGTCTATTCATATCAAAAAGGGCATTGGCTACTTCTTTGCCTTCTTTAAGAAGCCAAATAAATGAGGCATTAAGCTCTGGATTTCTCCTCACGTGGTCGTCAATTATTTTTACATTATCCCGAATCATGTCGTGTAGATACTTGCTCATTTTTATTCCATATCTGTCTGCTACCTCAAAAGCTCTCACTAAATTTTCAGGATGATCCTGGAAAACAGTTCGCTTAGAAACTGAAAGCATTCCACCTTGAATGATAAAGCTGTTATCAAGAAAAACAGTCTTGGGAGTGTGAAAACTCACTTTTGGCTTAGAAACACATCTTTCAATAAGCTTCTTTGAATATTCCCTTGTAAGGTTTGCACGAAGATAATAAATCCTCATAAACCTTTCTACGGCAGCTAGTTCACCCACGTCTCTATAGCCCAGAAACCTAGCAACCTTATCCTGCCACTCAAAGCCCAACCGGTCTTCCCTTCTTCCTGCAAGGTAGTGAAGCTCTGTCCTAATCGGAAGGAGGAAATCTAAGCCCTTTTCAAAAACCCTTAGCTCCCTTTCAAGCAAAACACCCTTTTCAATGAGCTCCCTAAAACTTCTAACTTTGAACTTAGCCTTAGCTATCCAGAGGGCTGAGTGAATATCTCTCAGTCCTCCCTCACCTTCTTTAACATGGGGCTCTATGAGATAAACAGACCTACCAAATCTCTCTATTCTTTTTTCATTTTCTGTGATCTTTCCTTCTATAAATTTTGATGATATTTCTGGAAGGAGCTCCCGATACATTATTCTGTCAAGCTGATCGAAGAGTTTTTTGTCTCCAAAGATAAATCTCCCATCAAGGAGTGATGTAAAAATCGTTGCATCATCACCACGAGAGACTTCAATGCAGTCATCAATAGTTCTGACAGAGTGCCCGATTTCAAAGTTTAAATCCCAAAGGAGATATAGCAGCTCTTGGACGATATCTTTTGCTAAAGACTTGCTCCTAGGTGCAAAAAGGAATAATAGGTCTACATCTGAATAGGGGCAAAGCTCATCCCTTCCATACCCACCAAGAGCAACTATTGAAACGCCGGATAATTTCGAAAACCCAAGTCCAGTTAGAGCTTGACTAATTAGTCCATCTACAACTCGAGATCTTCTCTCAACTAATTGACGACCGCTTAAGACTTCTCTGTTGTGTAGTTCCCTTAACTCTTTTCGATTTTCTTCAAGATATGATCTTATTTTTTCCTTGAGTTCGTCTCTTACTACTGCCTTTCCTACCCTTTGCATCTCTTTTCTTTCCTTCTATTCACATAGCGCACAGACTTCGTCGTGAGCTCAGTCAAACGAGGTCACAAAAGATTTTTAATATTAAAACAAAATTTTTTCTCCGTGCTCTCTATGGCTAATAAATCTCAACCCTCTATAACTTCACACTTAATGATATACCATCCCTAATCGGAATTATAGTCGTAACAAATCCCTTCTCCTCAAAAAGAAGGCGAGTAAACTCTTTAACCCCTTTTGTGCTAGGAGATAAATCATCAGTTAAAACCCTTCCAAACCAGAGAACATTATCCGTTATAAAAAGTCCACCACGCCTTAATTTTTTGTATGCTTCATCCACAACTAAGGGGTAATATTCCTTATCAATATCGTTAAAGATGACATCAAACTCACCATCAGTTTCTTCCAAGATCTGAAGTGCATCTCCAACATGTATTTCTACTCTATTGTCAAGACCACCACGTCTAAAAAACTCTCTTGCTAGCCAAGCATTCTTTTCAGAAAGTTCTGCAAATATGACAAGCCCTTCTTTTCCTAGAGCCTTAGCAAACCAGTAGGCTGAGTAACCAAAGCCTGAGCCCATATCAAAAACCCTTTTTGCCCCTATTATGATTGCAAGTTGATAAAGCAGGCTTCCTACAAGGGGCCCGATTATTGGAAACCCTCTTTCGTTTCCTAACTCTTCCATCTCTTTTAGGACATTATCTTGAATCGGGTTAAGGTTTCTCAGGTATTCTTCAATTTTAGGATTAATTATGTAGGTTTCGGTTTCATTTTTTTTCATTGTAACTATTTATTAGCCACAGATGAACACGAATTCACGCGAATAAATAATGAGTTTGTGGAAAGCTAAAGCTTTCCGCTACATACAAAAGCTGCATGAAAAAGAAAGATATAACTGTAGCAGAATCCTTTAGGATTCCATTTTTTATTTTTTTCATTCGTGCTCATTCGTGTCAATTGGCTTCGCCGAAATGCCCGGCCCACTACCCGCATTTTCGTGGCTAAATTGTTTCTTTCATTTATCGAATCTCACATAGGTTTCCTCGAAGTTTCCACGCTTATTCTCAATCCTAGCCATCACAAAAAGTAGATCCGAGAGGCGGTTTACATAGGCAAGTATGTTTTCGTTTACCTGCTCTTCCTCCATAAGCCTTACGATTCTTCTTTCCGCCCTTCTTGAGACAGTTCTTGCAAGGTGAAGGTAAGGACCTCCTCCGCTTCCACTTGGAAGTATAAACTCTTTAAGTGACTCAAGCTCGTGAAGAAATTTATCTATGACTTTCTCAAGCTCACTTATTTTCTGTTTACTAATTCTCGGAACTTGAATTTCATTTGGGCTAGCTAAATCTGCTCCTATTATAAAAAGGTCGTTTTGAATATCAGTAATTATTTCTTTAATTTCAGTATCCTCAGCCTCTAACCTAACGATTCCGAGAACTGAATTAAGCTCATCAATATCACCATAGGCCTCAACTCGAGCAGAAGATTTACTAACCCTTTTACCTCCAACTAGCGATGTCTGTCCTTTATCTCCGGTCCTTGTATAGACCTTCGTAATTCTTTTTTTTGCCATGTGGTTCCCTAAAAACCCTCCCTCTTGATAACTACCCCAGATCCCGCTGAAATTGTAACCCAATAGAGATAGGGGTTCAAATAAGAAGAATTCGCTTTAAAGTCTGGATGAAGGGGATATAATACACAAATTGCGAGTGAAGGATTAAGGCAATAAACATGCAATACATACACAGAGAAAGAAAACTAAACAGATTGAAAAATTATGATTATTCTCGAAGCGGGTGCTATTTTGCCACCCTTTGCACAAAAAATAGAATTGAACATTTTGGGAAAATTGAAGATGCTAAAATGATTTTAAGCCAACATGGCGTAATCTCGGAAAGGTATTGGAAGGAAATCCCCAATCATTATAAGTATGTTGAAATTGATGAATTTATTATAATGCCTAACCACATTCACGGAATCATAATCATAAATGTCAATTATAATAAAGTAGGGACAGAACATTGTTCTGTCCCTACGAAGAAAAATTATGGTTTATTATCAAATATAGTCAAATCATTTAAAAATGTGGTAACGAAAATTATTCATGATCAATTCCAGGATTACGGATTTAAGTGGCAGCGATCATTTTATGACCACGTTATTCGTGATGAAACATCATTAAATAAAATTCGAGAATATGTTGTCAATAATCCATTAAAATGGGATTGGGACAAAAACAATATAGAAAATTTATTCATGTAATCTCCTTGAAATTTAAAAAATATCAGAAAAGACATTAGAATAGAATGAACCAACTAACCTCCATAATAAAATCGTTAATTCACAAATCCGGCCCGATTACATTTGCAAAATTTATGGAGCTTGCACTGTATCATCCAGAGTATGGTTACTACAGTTCTGGAAAAGCAAGAATCGGGAAAAAGGGCGATTATTATACAAGTCCGTGTGTGCATCCAGCGTTTGGGGAGATCCTTGGCAGGTTTATAAGTAGAGCCTATGAGACGATAAATGCGCCTAATTTCAAGGTCATAGAAATGGGAGCGGGGAAAGGTTATCTGGCACTTGATATCTTAGATTCACTTAAAAGAAATAACCATGAATTATATGACAAGCTTAACTACTTGATTACAGAAGTCGGCACACCGCAACGCGAAGATTGGAAAATTACTTTGAAAGAACACATGCATAAAATAAAAAGGTTTGATTCTCTTTATGACCTCGAGCGCGAAAGCATCCATGGTGTTTTTATCTCAAACGAACTAGTAGACTCCTTCCCTTTTCACCGAGCTAAGTTTAAAGACGGCAAGCTACTAGAAATATTTGTTTCACTTCGAAACGAAGAGTTTATTGAGATTCTGGATGAACCTAGCAGCAACGCCTTGAAAGATTATTTTGATGGTTACAATTTAGAGTTTGAAGACGAACAAGAGGTTGAGATAAACCTTCATGCAAGGAAGTGGCTTTCCGAAGTGTCACATATTTTAGCCAAAGGTTTTATTCTTACAATCGACTACGGTTATCTTGCACCTGAATTATATAACCCTTCCAGAATGAGAGGCACGTTTATGTGCTACTACAAACACACTACTAACGAAAACCCCTACATCAAAATTGGCGAGCAGGATATCACAGCTCATGTGGACTTCAGCAATCTAATCCGAGTTGGACAGTCTTTTGGGTTAAACACAGTTAAATACACGACTCAAGGGCAATTTCTATTAGACTGGGGTATCTTGGATATTGTTGAGAGGTATTCAGGTGAGGAAAAAAATTCAGATATTTCCTCATATAGAAACAGAATAGCTATCAAAAACCTATTCCTACCTGAGATGATGGGAGATAAGTTCAAGATACTTATTGAAGAGAAAAACATCGAACACAAAGATAAAACCTTCTATCCTGAATCGAATGTTAGAATAAGCTTTCAAAAGTCAACCGATGTTTATAAAGAGCACCCCGATTGAGGTTTTAGAATTCATTTCCTGATTTAATATATACATCATGGCTTTTTCATCAACCAGTCGCTAAGCGGCAATCCAAGAAGGTGTAGAATTGTAATCGTTCCATCTTCCTCCTTTCCCCTTATCAACACCTGACCATTGAGACGAAAAGCTATTTTCTCTACCTCTTTAATATCTAGATTAGGAGTATCAATAAAATCAGATAAGCCAAGTGTAAATACTCCCCTTTTTGGATTACTGAAAGCTGACTCCTCAGAGTACACAATATTGTATGTTACATTCGAAGACTGAGTACAAATATCCGAGACGCCAACAATTCTTATGTAATCGAGGACCCTCAACTAATCCTCCAATAGTTTCATTTCTCAGTTTGCTTCTCGGCCTTTTCCAGTTCCTCGATCTCTTTGTCAATTTGTTTAAGCTCTTCTAACATAACTTCTCTATAATCTCTCAACGCCTTTATATATTGTTCTTTTAGAAACATCTGCCTCCTCACAAATAAGGGTGTACCAAAGGGAAATATGGTGCTCCAAAGTGGGGTATCAGTTGGTGATTCGGGTATTAGATATTTTGGTATCTTCTTGCCTTCTTTAAGCGCGGTAGAAAGGGCTTGTGTGATAAGAGTAACAGCCTTTTCAGCTTGAGCTTTTGTTATGTTTGCACCTTCGGCAATCTTATGCACAAGTTGCTTTCTTTCCATTTAATTACCTACCGTTTCCATCATATTCGGCAAAAATATAGCTTTTCAAAATAATTTCATCTGAATGAGTTAAATAATGTTCTTGATATAGAACCTTACTTTTCCTCCTAAAGTCAAAATATAAAAAACTACTGAACTCACAAAGCTTCTTTCTAGCAACTCTTATCAGGATATTTACTGATCAAGAAATAGGCTACATTCAGCTATAATCTCCTTGCGCAGATGTAGAAAAACTCTTCTCCGAGCTCCCAGCCTATTGTTATAATCTGAATCTGCCCTGAATCTTTGAACTCCCTAAGTGCCTCTACAATTTCTATTTTAGTTTGGTTATAGTTCCTATCCGGATCAGTAAGTAGTATTTGTTTTGTTAGTTTATCGGTGTTTGTGTTCCCTTCTCCTAGACCGGTACATAAAAATGTAAGCAATTTAGAGATAAGATCTGTCATTTTCTTTCCTCTATCAAATATGATGCACTAGAAATATGAGTAGAGACATAACCGATTACGCTAGAAAAATCCTAATTCCGATACCTAAATCCATTTATATGAAAACAAAATATAGTGTAATTTGAAATAAATCGCAATATGGAATAAGTTGACGAAATGTAACGCAAGATATGAAAAAATATGACCTTTGTTACAAAATAACGGGGAGCTGAGACGTTAGAGTTTAAGAAAAATTATTCTCCAACTTAAACACTTTGAGCCAAGATCTTGGCGTCAATCCTGCTGATTACCTAAGATCATTATTTAAACAATAGGGTCTACAAAAAAGTGTCAAAGGAGAGGTGGCTCTTACAGAAAAAATCACCTGGTATACGAAATCATGGCGGTTTTATATGCTACGCCGTACGGCATATTCCTTAAGAGTTATCGAGGAATCGAATACTATATAAAAGTTGAGAAGTGCAAGGTTCTTATTCTAGGAAGCTTTTTAAAACTTCTCCTACCTCAGATGTTGCAAGCTTTTCTAACGCTCTTTTCTCAATCTGTCTTATACGCTCACGTGTAAGGTCAAACTTCTTACCAATTTCATCAAGCGTGTAGGTTGACTCTTGATCGATTCCAAATCTCATCCTGATTATCTCCTCTTCTCTAGGTGTAAGTAGTGAAAGAGCCCCTCTTAGTCTCCCTGTCAAAGCTACTTTTGCCATAACAGAATCCGGCGCCGATGAACCATCATCTGGAACAAATTCAAGTAGGGTCGTTTTCTCCCCATCTATTATCGGGGAATCCAGATGCACGACATCATTCGCAGAGTCTACTATACGCTTTACACCCTCTATAGAAATCCCAGACTTCCCGGCAATTTCTTCAGGCGCAGGTTTTCTACCCATCTCCTTATGAAGCATGGAAATTATTTTATGTACCTTACTGGCCTGCTCAAGCACATACACAGGAACCCTTATTGTTCTAGTCTGATCAAGCAGCGACCTAGATATTGCTTGATGTATCCACCACGAAGCGTAGGTTGAAAACTTGAATCCCTTTGTGTGGTCAAATCTTTCAACCGCCCTCATTAATCCAACGTTTCCTTCCTGAACAAGGTCTGGAAGTGGAAGCCCTCTGCCCATGTATCTTTTCGCTATACTCACTACTAACCTCAAGTTCGCTTTCACAAACCTGTCCCTTAACGCCCTTCCCCTCGCAGAGTATGCCCTCATAAACGCATTTAGTCTCTCTAAACGCTTTGACAAAGCTCTTCCGTTTTCGTTCTTATGTCCATTAGTTTTTGCAAACTTTTTGCTATTGCCATTCTTATTCTTTGAAAATCCATCCAGAAAAGCTTTTATCTCCCTTGCCCTTGCTTCGCACTTTTTTATCTTAGCTGAAACCTCTATCTCCTCCTTAGCTGTAAGAAGAGGCTCCGATGCCATGTCCTTGAAGTAAACATAAAGAAGCCTAAACTGTTCATCTGGAACCCACTGCTGCTCCCCTTCATCTTCTTCGGACTCCGGTCCTTTTAGTTCTAATTCAGACTCGGAGTCAACTATATCAGGCATGAGATCATCCACGATCTCAAGGGGTATAAAACCCTCATCGTCTTCTTGGACAAACTCTCCAAGTTCGTTTACTCCAGAAGTTGTTTCTTCAAACTCCATGTCCTTTATCTCCATTTCTTCACCATTCCTTCATTGGATTAGTTAAATGACATTAACAAAGAGGTAAAGAAAAATAATCTTATTAATAGGGTTCTGAGTAAACCTAATTAATTCTTTTGTCTAGCTTATATTTGCAAGATATCTAATATTTAAGCTCTTACCAAGTTAATATAATCATCAAAAAGCGATAAGGCTTTCTCAACATTCTTTTTAGTAAGGCTTAAAGATTCCTTTGTAAGCTTATCTGAAACATTCCTAACTAAACCAAGATATTCTTTTTGAAAAGCCAGAAGGCGATTAACCTCACTATTTATAGCCTTTCCATCCCAAAATGCCGGCACTTCCTTCGGTAACTTTTCATAGAGTTCCCTCACAGTATTGGTGTAATCCTGCTGAAGATTGAGCCATTGATCAACTTGAGCGTTTAAAACCTTAAGATTTTCTTCCCAAAGAGATAAAGCAAACTCAAAGCCATTTTGATAGTTCTCTCTAACCAATCCTGTAACCCCCTTTATTACTTCACTGAAATCCTTTACTTTAAGTGTATCCTTTATTGGATCTTTCCTTTCAACCATATTCATTTCCCTCCCATTCATTTTTTATTACGAGGTTAATATAATGTATGCCATATTCCTTGTCAAGAGGTTTTTTCGCAGTTGCGAAAAATCATTTTATTACGATATCTTAGAAAAATAAGGCTACAAATCCATATTTATTTTTGTTCTTACGCATAAGCTAACAAAATTGCCGAATCACACTGTAAATATTACAAAAATATATTTCATTAACACTCCAGATTTAGAAATGAGCTTTTATATGCTTAATTTGAAGGGCTATTAGTATATTCCAAGCTATGTAGATGAAAATTATTCCTATTTTAGTTCTTCTATAATAGCCTCCAACATTTCTTTTTCTTGCAAAATGTTAGCAGCCGTTTGTGCCTCTTCTTGAGTTTCGAACTTGCCTACCTTTATAAGATTCCAGGTCTCCCCTAGGGAGTTAGAAGTAGGCACCAAATAAGCATCATAACCCTTTACTTTTAGTTCACTTACAACCCTTTGCGCTTTTTTCATGCTTTCAAATGCAGATACCTGAACCGTGTATTTGTAGATTTTATCGATTCGAGATTCACTCAAAGGTGTAGAATTATCCACCTCTTTTCCGTTTTTCACTTGATTTGGAGCAAGTATTGATGCAGTTAAGTTGGAGTCACCAGACGTTATTTCTTCTTTTTTTTGGACATCAATCCTAAAATTACCAATCTTTGCATTTTTACCCTTAAAAGCTTCGCTGTCCGTTATATCTACAGTTTTTATTTTCGTTCCAATAAAAACACCAAGACCAAAAGTAAAAAGAAGAAGTAGTAGGAGTTTGAATCTTCCACCTCGATTGGATTTTGCCAAAACTAGTTTAGGTTTCAACTCACTCATGATCACCTACCCCACAGTGGTGCCGAAGGGGGGATTTGAACCCCCACGAGCTTTCACCCACTGGATCCTGAATCCAGCGCGTCTACCAAATTCCGCCACTTCGGCATCAAAAAATCTAATGATTTTTGGTAGCTATAACTTACCTCCAAAAAATCTAATTTCATTATTTGAAAAAATTTCTACTTAAATACTACTCTTATTATTCGTTTTCAATCCTGACTTTGACCTAAAGTCTAATACCATTAAAATATCTCGTCAAACCCCCTATTTAAGACCAATGTGTTTATAAAAAATCCAACACACTAACTCCCGAATTTCCTTACGCTTATAGTCTTAGAAAGTTTGACACTATATACTTAAAAGCATAAACTTTTAATAAAGTCTCATATCTTTGGTCAGTCAATCGGATCAGGTTTTATTGGGGAAATGAGGTATGGCAATAAAAAAAGAACTTAAGGCCCTTGCAAGACCCTCTCTTGCAGAAGCACTGGATGAATATTCTGTAGAGGGTGAGCTTTACCAAAAATTAGAAAATAATAAGGTCCTATGCTATGCCTGCGGTCACAGATGTGTAATATATGATGGCCTTCGTGGAATCTGCAAAGTAAGATACAACAAGGACGGCAAACTTTTTGTTCCAAAAGGATACGTGGCTGCGCTCCAGTCTGATCCCACAGAGAAGAAGCCTTTCTTTCATGTCCTTCCTGGTTCTTTAACACTAACTTTCGGGATGTTAGGTTGCGATTATCATTGTTCATATTGTCAGAACTGGCTTACATCTCAGGCTCTTAGGGATTCAACAGCGGGTATAGAGCCTATGACCGTTACGGCAACGGAAATGGTTTCTCTTGCAAAAAGGTATGGAGCTAGCATGATTGGAAGCTCTTATAACGAGCCGCTTATAACTTCAGAATGGGCATTAGATGTTTTTCGGATTGCAAGGGAACAGGGATTTAAAAATGCTTTTATCTCAAACGGAAATGCTACCCGTGAGGTCTTAGAGTACCTTAGACCTCTCACAGACTGCTACAAAGTAGACCTAAAATCCATGCAGGATAGAAACTATCGAAAACTAGGCGGGCTTTTAAGCACCGTTCTTGAAACTATACCCAGACTGGTTGACATGGGGTTCTGGGTAGAGATTGTTACATTAGTTATTCCTGGATTTAATGACTCTAACGAAGAATTAAAGGGAGCGGCAAAATTTCTCGCTTCTGTATCACCCGATATTCCATGGCACGTCACGGCGTTTCATAAGGATT
>LDXN01000051.1 GCA_001443445.1 Candidatus Dadabacteria bacterium CSP1-2
TTATTCTTATGTAAATACATATGTCGGAATGACACTCCGTGCCAGACTGCTTCGCGGAGTTTACACCGAGCACTTCGTTCCACTCAGTACAGGCTCCATGAATGTGCTCGCAATGACAGCAGAAAACTTGCAGCATGCTACAGGGAATTATCAAGTCAAAGTTTAGAAAATATGTTTAAGGAGGAATAAAAGATGGAACTTGCTGAGAAAGCGATTTTGCATGCCCCACAGTATTCACAGGTTGACTTAAATAGTCTCTATGTGCTTATAGACCCTGATGGTCCAAACTGGATTACTACTGATTCCAGAGGAGCAAGAATTATAAGCTATCTTGACGGCAAAAAAACATTCAATGATATTGTAAAACTTTATTCATCAGAATTCGGCTTTGATACAACAAAAGCATGGGTTCATGTGGATTCATTCCTAAAGGATGCACTTAGGGAGAAGTTTGTATCTTTTAAACCATTTGTAAGAGCACCATATACAGGGCGGATTGATTATCTAAAGACAGACCATTTGAACGAACTCTGGATCCATACGAACAACTCTTGCAATCTTCAGTGTACCCACTGCTTAGTAAGTTCAGCTCCATGGGAAGACAAAGGAATGCCTGCACAGGAAATAAAACGTATTATAGACGAAGGGCGGGAACTCGGAGTATTTCGATTCTACTTTACGGGAGGAGAGCCATTTGTAAGAAAGGATATCTATGAACTAATAGACTACGTTACGCATGATGAAAGTTCGGAACTTATTGTTTTAACAAATGGAATGTTCTTTAATCAAAAAGGGGATCTTAGCCGACTTCTTGAAGTAGCTAGAGGTCGTTTTAAACCTCAGATTAGCCTCGATGGTTCAACCCCTGAGGCAAATGATCCAATCCGTGGAAAAGGCACATTCGAAAAGATCATAAAAGGTATAAGAACCGCTGTAGAATCAGGGTTAAATCTCACAGTTACTACAGTAGTTACATCAGCAAATGAAGAAGATGTTCCAAACGTTACAAAGCTACTCGCTTCACTTGGGGTAAAAAACCACCACCTACTTTGGGTTCATCAAAGAGGGAGAATATTAGATGGGAATGAAAAGCTTATAATTCCAACATACAAGTTAATCGAGGTTGTAAACAAAGTTAAAAAGACAGCGGATGAGCTTGGAATAGCCATAGATAACTTTGAATCTATAAAGGGGAAACTCAGATCAAAAAGATTTACAAAATTTGATCTCAGTAATGCATGTTGGGAAAGCCTATGTGTTTACTCAGACGGCGAAGTTTACCCTTCTGCTGCATTTGCTAATTTTAAGGGACTTAGCTGTGGAAACATAAAAGAAAAAACCCTCAGTGAAATCTGGTTAAATAGCCCTGTGTGCAAGATGTTTAGAAGTGCAACTGTGCAGAAAAAGACAAAGTGCAATAACTGCCATCTAAAATTCATCTGTGGAGGCGGTGATATTGAGCACTCATATTTCTACTCGTCTGCCACATTTGGCGAGGGAAATTTGCATGGACCTGATCCTTATTGTGACCTTCACGAGCATATGATTACTTCAATTCTATTTGAACTGGCTGACGAGAAACGGAAAGCACATAACCTTAAGTCTGGATTTAGTGCACCTGTTATCTTTCTTAGTATGGGAGAGGGCTATTTATCCTGCGGAATAAACGGAAATGGCAACGGTATGTTAAAAAGTTTCTCGGATCTTAGTGTAGAATTGTCTCACTCTAATTGTGTTCTTTCATTCGATATAGATAAATCCCGAGAAGCCGTTAGGCAGTTTTACGGAAGAGCAGCAGAAGAGCCACAGAAAGAGCTTTGTTGTCCTACAAGCTACCCAACTGATGATGTTAGCCATATACCTCAAAAGGTTATTGATAGATTCTACGGTTGCGGAAGCCCCATCAGCATCGCAGATGTTAAATCAGGAGAAACTGTAGTAGATCTTGGCTCAGGAGCGGGGATTGACTGCTTTATTGCTGCAAAGAAGGTAGGACCCAATGGAAAAGTAATCGGGGTAGATATGACAGAACAGATGCTCGGCATTGCAAATGAGTGCCGCTCCACAGTTGCAAATAACCTAGGGTATAATGCCGTAGAATTTAGAAGGGGGTTCTTAGAAGAAATTCCAATTGACGATAATTCAGTTGACTTAATTACATCAAACTGCGTTATAAATCTATCACCAGACAAAAAAAGGGTGTTCTCAGAGATGTGGCGCATCCTCAAGGATAACGGAAGGATTGTGATTTCAGATATTGTTTCTGAGGTTGAGGTCCCACCTCACATTGTTACAAATGATAAGCTTTGGGGTGAGTGTATAGCTGGTGCTTTAACAGAAGAGCAGTTTGTTTCCTATCTAGAGCAGTCAGGATTCTATGGCTTGCAGATTCTAAAAAAATTCTACTGGAAAGATGTAGAGAATTACAGGTTTTTCTCAATAACAGTGCGAGGATATAAATTCGAAAAACGTGCTGGCTGCGTTTATTTAGGGCAGAAAGCAATCTATAACGGCCCCTTTAAAGCTATAATAGACGAAGAAGGGCATCTATTCCCGCGTGGTGAAGTAGTAGAGGTATGCACAGATACAGCAGAGAAGCTTTCCAAGCCTCCTTATGCAGGGCTCTTTATAATTACTGATCCAACAAGAGAAGCTCCTGAAAACTATAGCCGTTGCACGGATGGTAACAGTTGCTGCTGTTAAAGCGAGTCTGACGTATAAGAGCATAATTGTAGCGGAATCCTTTAGGATTCCGTTTATGGGGGGCTAATGGTTTTTGATTTTTAGCAGATAATTGTAGGGGCGCTCATTAGTCCATTAGTTACAACTTAAGGAATAAGAGGATTAAGGTGGTATATGAATGTCAATTCAGGAAGGATAGACGGGACTTTCTAGTCCCGTATTGACAAGCGGGGTTAGAAAACCCCGACTATCCTGGGTTTTTGTGTCCTAGAATTTCCTTATGTTGTGATCCATGGTCTTGCTCCCGCCCTACTCTTTTGGGCAACCGCAAGGTTGCCCCTACAATCTTAAAGGAGAACTTTAAACAATTATAACTAATCCAAAGCACATTCTACTCATTTTTGTAAAATATCCAGAGCCAGGAAAGGTAAAAACCCGCCTTGCTCAAGATATAGGCAAAGAAAAGGCAGCACATATATACTCGGTAATGGCAGAAACCATTATCCATCACGTATCCAAATCAAGGGAGTACGAAACGATAATATTCTTTGATCCTCCAGAAAGAAAAAGCGATGTTGAGAATTGGCTTCCAAACAACGACTGCAAATTCCTTCCCCAAGAAGGAAACTCCCTAGGTGAAAGAATAGCAAACGCTTTCAGTAAGACATTTTCCCTTGGGGCAGAAAAGGCTGTGATCATCGGCACTGATTGTATTGATATTTCAAATGATCTAATATCTCAAGCCTTCGCTGAACTCGACAGAACCGATGTTGTATTGGGTCCAACTCAAGATGGTGGATACTACCTATTAGGTCTAAAAAAACTGATTCCAGAAATTTTTAATAATATTGACTGGAGTACTGATCGTGTTCTTAATCAGACATTAAAAACATTAAGAGAAAAAGGGTTGAGGTTTCAGCTATTGCAAACACTAAAAGACATTGATACAGCTAATGACCTTAATGATGAAGTGTTATTTAAAATTCATGAGAGGATAAGCAATCAGTGATTACCATTCTTCTATTTTTATCAGTAATTATGCTTTCCTTTGCAAACGGTGCGAATGACGTTTCTAAGGGTATCGCAACTCTTGTTGGCAGTGGCATTACTAACTACAAAAAGGCAATTCTCTGGGGGACAATCTGGACTATGGCTGGGGCGATAGTTGCTGCTTTCTTTGCACTCGAGATGGTAAAAACCTTTTCTGTAGGAGGGATAGTAAAATCAACTGCCAATTTAAATCAAGTATTTCCAGTAGCTGTTGCCCTAGGAGCATTTATTTGGGTCATTATTGCATCAAAAACAGGGCTTCCAGTATCTACAACACACTCAATTATAGGTGCTCTATGTGGGGTGGGAGTAGTCGCAGTTGGCTTCGATGGAGTAACATGGTCTGTTTTAGAAAAGAAAATTTTCCTCCCACTCGCTTTTAGTCCAGTTGCTGCACTTGGAATCTCGTGGCTCTTATTCCCATTAATCCGGAAAGTATCTTTACGAGCTGAGCGCTATTGTGTTTGCCTAGAGGTAAGAGAAGGTATCTTATTTAATCCTGTTTTAGAGAAACCTGTCTTGATCCCCGACTTGATCGGGGATGTCGAAGGGTCCGGCGCTATTGTTGCAGTATCTCATATAGATCCCTTTCCACAAGCCACTTTGCTGGCAGCAGAGAAAACTACCTGCTCCGAATCTCTTGTCTCACCTATAAGGTTTGAGCTTCTGGACTTATTTCATTGGCTTTCTTCAGGGATGACAAGCTTTGCAAGGGGACTAAACGACGCTCCAAAAATCGYTGCTATAACACTTGGCGCAGGTGCGCTTGGAACCCATCTGCCCTCCTCAGTCTCTTTTCTARCCATTGCTCTTGCAATGGGTATCGGAAGCATAGTATCAGGACTAAGAGTCACAGAAACACTTGCAGAAAAGGTTACCCCGATGACTCCTCAAGAGGGATTTGCGGCAAACCTTACCACTTCAATACTCRTTGGTATAGCGGCTAGATTCGGACTACCGGTTTCAACGACCCATGTCTCAAGCGGTGCGATAATCGGAATAGGTTTAAAACATGGGGAAAAAACAGTCAGATGGAAAGTCGTTTTTGAAATGATTCTTGCATGGATTATTACCCTACCCTTTTCCGCATTAATAGCACTTCTTTCCTATTGGGTTTTGACCAGGATCAGCCTATGAGTGTATAACCTTCCCTTAACGAAAATATTTTTAAGAATCTCGAACTTATTACCATTCCTTTTTTCCATAAATAAATCCTGAGGAAGTATCATCAAGTGAAACCTTTTAAAATCATATTCATCCTAAACAAGGAGGACACTACCTGAGTGAGGTACTTCCTTAACAGCAAAGGGCATTGTTTTTCACAAGGACGGTATGCACGCTATAGTGGCCAAAGAGATTACATCAGGGAGCTAATAAGACAGTTCACTGATGGAAGCATCTAAAAGATGCTTCCATCTTTTTTTACCTACCAATAATTACAAAATTCTGTTAATATATATTGCATAATACTTAGGCTTTATTTTAAAACTATTATAGTTTTCAACATTATAATTTATGAATTACCCTTTTGGACACATTAATTAATCGAGGATATATAAAAATGAAAAAAGCAATTTCAATTTTTGTTTATATATTATATATATTTTCGTTGCTTATCTCATGTAAGAATGCTGAAGAGGAAATTACCGCTGCAGAATCTGATAAAGTTTACGCAGAGGGCTTTTCACTTTCCTCACTCGATGGCAATAAAAAAGTAGAACTTAAAGATTTTATGGGCAAACCCCTTGTAATCAATTTCTGGGCTTCGTGGTGTGGGCCATGCCGTGAGGAAATGCCGTTTCTACAAAAATCTTGGAACGAATATAAAGACAAAGGGGTTGCATTTCTAGGGATTAACGTACTTGACGAAGAAAAGAGCGCTAAGGATTTTATTAATGTCTTTGGGATATCTTATCCAAACCTAAAGGATTCTACCGGAGAAGTCGCAAATTTATACGGGGTGATCGCCCTTCCCGTTACCCTTTTCATAGATAAAGAAGGGAAAATAGTTAAAAAGAATTATGGTGGATTCCTTGGTGAAGCTGGTGAGAGTAGCTTCAAAGAATATGTATCGGAGATAATAAGATGAACCCATCTGTAGGAGAAGTAAGCTGGGTCTTTGCGTTTCTTGCCGGGGTTGTCTCGTTCCTATCCCCCTGTGTGCTTCCACTTATTCCTGGATATATTTCTATGGTTTCAAAACTATCATTTGAAGAGTGTAAAAAAGACCCTATCGAACGAAAGGTGAGAAAAATTCTTTTTCCTAGTGTCTTATTTGTTCTCGGTTTTTCTGTCGTATTTGTAACACTTGGTGTCTCAGCATCTTTCATAGGCGGTTTTCTCGCAAAAAACAAATTTCTACTTTTTAAAATTTCCGGAGTGATTATTATTCTCTTCGGTCTTTTTGCAATGGACATATTCAAGATCCCTCAACTCTATAAAGAAAGGAGAATCAGTTTACCTCAGGGGAATTTCGGACTTATTGGGATATTCTTTCTCGGAATTGCATTTGGTTTTGGTTGGACTCCATGCGTGGGACCTATTCTTGCATCAATTCTTTTATATGCAAGCACTGCTGGAGGAGCAGAAAAGGGTGCAGCTTTACTTCTTACTTACTCTGCTGGATTGGGACTTCCTTTTCTGATTACGGGGCTTGCACTCTCACGTGCTTTAACAGCGTTTGGATGGATAAAACGACACTACGGTTTATACAAAGTAACAGTTGGAGGGATGCTAGTAATTGTAGGGATTCTAATGGTTACGAATAATCTGTATTATTTAAATATTTATGGTCAGAAGATCTTTGACTGGGCAGGCTTGGGTTTTTGGAAGAGCTTTTAAATTTGACTAGATTTCTTGTAGTTATTATATTTAAACCATATATCAAATTAGGAGGCAAATAGGTGCCGCTGTTTGAATACAAATGCGAGAAATGTGAAAATAAATTTGAGTCGCTCGTTCTAAGTTCAGACGAAGAAATCTGCTGTCCAGGGTGTGGAGGTAAAAATATTGAGAAGATATTTTCTAGCTTCGGATTTAAATCCAAGAGCTCAATCCCAATTTCAACCTCCCCTACGAGCACAGTTAGTTCAGGCTGTGGATGTAGGCCTGTAAGCTGCGGTTGTAGCATAAGGAATTAAGTAAAGGGTTTTAAAAACCCATCAGTTTTATAAAAACCTATATTAGCCATAAACCGCGTTAGATTACCTAATTACAAACCCAAAAGAAAAGAATGGGAAAAATAATGGAGTTGTAACTACAAGTGGACTTACAAATACCGCAGGTCGAGTGAATACAAACGGACGCGCTACAACCACAGGTCTATGAAAATGGTGGTGATGATGACGGGGTACAACTACGAAAGGACGATAATAATGTTTATGAAAATAATGATGTTTTTCTGCTGAGCTTTTGACTGGCATTGATAGAATTAATAATGCAACAACAATTAGAAAAAAAAACTAATTTCCCCATCTTTTGATCTCCTATCATGGTCTTCTTATATAAACTCAAGATTTATAAAAAGGTTTCAATATCTTTCATGAATAATCTGGGTAGCTATGTGGATCAACATGGACAGTCACATCTGCGTTCGGCACGTTGCTTTCGATGTCCTTAATAATCTCCTCCGCAAGATTATGGGCATCAACAAAGCTAAGATTGTGGTCTATCACAAGGTGGAACTCTATGAATCTTTTAGAGCCAGAGCGTCTGGTACGCATTTTATGAAAACTTTTTACAACTGGTTGATGTTTTAGGATTATCTCTTCAATCTCTTTAACAGTTTCTTTAGATAGTTCCCTGTCCATTAAAATATCAACCGTCTCTTTAAAAACACCTATAACTGACCAAATTATATACACAGCAACACAGATAGAGACTAAAGAATCTATATATACAAGTCCTGTGAACCTCACTGTAATAAGTCCCAGAACAATGCCTAAATTCGTATATACATCAGAGCTATAGTGAAGACTGTCGGTGCTAAGTGCAATACTTTCAGTATCCTTTGCTACCCTTTTTATGTACCTGGCAAGGAAAAAACTCACGACTGAAGAAAAGACCATTACGAGAATCCCGAAATTTAATGATTGTAAAGCCGCTCCCGCAATTAATCTATTGATTGACACATTAATCAAATATAGTGAAGAGCCACCAATAATGAGACTCTGAAATAAACCTGCAAGTCCTTCAGCCTTACCATGACCGAATCTATGTTCCTTATCGGCAGGCTTCTCAGCTTTTATTATGGAAAAATAGTTTATTGATGAAGCAGCTACATCAACAAATGAATCAACCGCTGAGGCAAATATGCTAATAGAATTCGTAAGAAAACCGGCGATAAGCTTTGTGATTATTAAAAATAGTGATACGATTATAGAAAGAAGTGCAGTTCGGAATTTTTTATTTTGATTAAGATTACTTATTTCCGATCCCAAATCTATAACTCTAATCTGCCAGGCCTAGAAGAAATTTGCTTAATATAGATTAAGTCGCCTATCGTATTTATTAATAGATTTATCGTATCTACCTGGAAAGTTCCTTTGAATGTCATTCCTAGCCAATGGCTTCAGTTAACAAAATCACCGATTAGCCACTTTTCTTTTCGTATGTCTTCTTGCTTTAGAAGATTTTCCGGCAACCCATCTCTCAAGCTTCTCTCTATATTCTTCTATGTCTATTTCAACTTTAGCAGAACCTGTCTGCATCGCGGCCTGTGCTACAGCAACAGATTCCCAAACAAACACCCTTGGGTCAAAGGGCTTAGGAACTATATACTCTGGTCCAAACTCAAAATGTGACTCTCCATAGGCTTTAGCTACCGATTCATCTGCACCCTGTTTAGCAAGACTAGCTAAAGCATAAGAAGCTGCTACTTTCATTTCTTCGTTAATTGATCTAGCTCGTACATCCAGTGCCCCTCTAAATATGAATGGAAAACCGAGAACGTTGTTTACCTGGTTTGGATAATCTGACCTTCCTGTTGCCATAATCAGATCACTCCTTACTGATTTTGCATCAGGATAGGAAATCTCAGGGTCAGGGTTCGCCATAGCAAAGATAATTGGCCTTTTAGCCATCGACTTTACCATTTCTTTAGTTACCATTCCTGCTACAGACAGTCCAACAAAAACATCTGCACCTTTCATAGATTCGGCAAGGGTTCTCACTCTAGTATCAACCGAAAGCCTTTCTTTTTGAGGGGTCATTCCTTGTTCTCTTCCTTTATAGATAACTCCTCTACTGTCACACATAATAATGTTCTCTCTTTTAGCACCAAGAAGTATAAAAAATTCTGCACAAGAAATTGCAGCAGCACCGGCGCCACTAAAAACCATCTTAACTTTGCTTAGCTCCTTACCTGTAATTTCACACGCGTTCATGAGTCCTGCACCCGATATTATAGCCGTTCCATGCTGGTCATCATGGAATACAGGAATGCTAAGTTGCCTCTTTAGTTCCTGCTCAATGTAGAAACATTCAGGTGCTTTTATATCCTCAAGGTTAATTCCACCGAATGTAGGCTCAAGTAGCTTTACGACTTTAATTACCTCCTCTGGATCATGTGTATCAAGCTCAATATCAAAGGCATCAATATCTGCAAACCTCTTAAATAAAACGCTCTTTCCTTCCATAACAGGTTTTCCAGCTAGTGATCCTATGTCACCAAGACCTAGCACAGCTGTTCCATTTGTTACAACAGCTACTAAGTTACCTTTATTTGTATATTCATATGCTAAGTCTGGGTTCCTTTCAATCTCTCTACAAGGTTCGGCTACCCCTGGAGTATATGCCAATGAAAGATCCCATTGAGTCTTACATGGTTTAGTAGGCACTACCTCAATCTTTCCTTTACGACCCTTACTGTGATATTCTAGGGCAGCTTGTTTCATATTGATAGTCATATTGGCCTCCCTATAATACTATTCTTTGAAATTAATTAGGCAATGAAAATAATATAATTTATGATCTGGTCTATTTTATAATATTTAAAGTAACCTGTCCACATCGTTAATTCTAGTGACAAAAACTTAACCGATTACTCTTAATATAGAGAAATCAATTCTAGCAAGATAATAAAAAGAGGTTAAAAAAGGTTAATTCAATCCAAATGTTCTATAATTCAATAAAGCTTAAGATGGAAATTTAAACAATGAAAAGTAATTTGGATTGTTTTCTTGTATGTGTTTAAAAAGGCTACACAGTCTGAACACTTGCCTAAATGCTCTTCGAAGGCTAGGGTTGTTTCAGGGTCCAGTTCCCCAGTCAGATAATCCGAGATCAGTGACGTTGCCCGTTTACAAGTATCAACTTTTTTGGATCTTGATAGCCGATTCGGAGTTCGCTCAACCATAACAAGTCATTAATCTACTCATCAATCTACAGAAATATTAGACGCCGTAACTGACTATTTGGATTTACGACCGGAGTCCGAAAACACTATTTGTTAGCTACGAGTTTATCAACGTCTTGTGACCAATCAATCACTGGCGTAACCAAGTGATGGCCATCGTCTCGAAACTTAGGCATATAGCCTCGAACGAAAACTCTTTTTCTTCCTTCCGTTGCCGAAGCTTGGTGAGAGAGCCGCATTCATAGTGAGGCGGAAAGCCAAGTTGAGAACTTTGATTCCCCTCGAAGCGTAGTTGCCTTCTTATAGATTGCCAACAAGGTCTGTTTACAATGTAGTGCCCGTTCCCCGAACGGGAATCATTTGGGCTGATGAGGGCATCAGCCCCTACATTTTATTCTCGAATGGCGGGGTTGGAAAACCCCACCTATCAGGATTAATTAGATCAAAAATATTTGTTTAAACCGTAGCCAGCCATGCGCGAAGAACCTCGGCAACTGTCCAGGCTTGGGCAATGCAACCTCGAGGCGTCATCGGCGCATCTCCATCAAATATTTCGCTAAGGCTCCCAACTCCATGTGAATGTAGTTGGCGTGATATAGGCTCTAGGAATTCACGGGCTTTTACAGGATCATTGTAGACCCGCAGGTGTGCCAAGGCGAATGAGCCTAAGAGCCACCCCCAAACCGTACCTTGGTGATATGCACCGTCTCGTTGACGCTGATCCCCTCCATAATGTCCTTGATACTGTGGATGTTCAGGAGTAAGACTCCGAAGCCCGTGTGAAGTAAGAAGATGCCGTGCACAGGCTTCTACCACACCTCGCTGTTGATCAGGATTAAGCGGGCTTTCAAGCAGAGAAACGGCTAATATCTGGTTAGGTCGCAATGTTGCATCATACCCATCCAGCCCGTCTATAACATCGTAGCAATAGCCGGCTTTATCGTTCCAAAAGCGGCTAAATCCCTTAAACGCTAACTTTGCGGCTGCCTCGTAATCTTTGTATGGTTTTTTAAGCTGCCGTGCGAACTTAGTCATCGTCCGTAAGGCATTGTACCAAAGGGCATTCACCTCAACTGGTTTGCCAATTCGAGGAGTTACTACCCAATCTCCGACTTTTGCATCCATCCAGGTTAGTTGCACACCCTTTTCACCAGCATACAGTAATCCATCGTTCGGGTCTACGTGAATATTGTAGCGCGTTCCTCGAGTGTGCCAGGTTATAATCTCTGCTAAAACGGGAAAGAGTTCATGCAAAAGATCATTGTCCCCTGTCGCATCATAATAAGCACGAATCGCTTCAAAGTACCAAAGGGTTGCATCCACAGTGTTATATTCAGGTTGTTCACCAGCATCAGGAAAACGGTTGGGTAACATCCCTCTGTCCACGTATTTGGCAAATGTACGTAGAATAGATTGGGCTATTTCTGGACGACCAGTAGATAAGGATAGACCCGGAAGGCTAATCATTGTATCCCGTCCCCAGTCCCCAAACCAGTGATAACCTGCAATTATAGTTTTACCTCCAGGTTCATTAGGTAATGGACGGCTTACAATAAACTGATCTGCGGCAAGTACGAGTTGATTAATCCATTGGGGTGGCACATCCGAGGATAAAAGATGCTTTTCATTAAGCAGGCTTACTAATTTTTTCTCATAACTACGACGTAATTCAAGCGCTTCCTCACCATTTAAACTTGGATTTAATCCTGTACTAGCTACAAAAGTAAGCAATTCACCGGGGTTAAGGGTAACGCTAAAGGTAGCGGCATGTAGGTGGTCCTCGCGATTATCTAAACCCCTATATCGTTCTACAGCTAAATCAAATCCATAATACCAATCATGTGCCGGCAATGCGTCCGCTTTATCAGTCAAAAGAAAAAATGACTGAGCCCCAGTATATGCCGTCACCGAGATTCCATGTTCAACTTGATCAATTTTCATCTGCCAGTTTCCACCGTGAGTAGTGCTGTGATAATCACGATAATTGACAAACGCCTTGATTTCTAACTGAAGCGGTCTGGTCGCGCGGTGTAGGTTGTATTGAACATAAGTCGTATTATCGTCTTGCTTCATCCAGATGCGCTTCTCAAGCAGTGCATCTCCATATGCGAATCTCCAAACGGGTATAGTTCCTTCAAGGTGGAAACTTTCTATGTGCCTATAGCCATGTGGATCTACTTTGCCATCACCCCAGCGGTTTGTATTGAGAGGTAACCTCCTTCCATTATATTGAACAGTTTCATCGAGTTTGGTAACAAGCAGAGTCCGTCCCAGAGGCGGCTTAAGTGCTGCAATTAGTAATCCATGATATCGGCGGGTTAGTAAACCTGCAACTGTCCCTGATGCAAAACCCCCGATGCCGTTTGTTACTAACCATTCCCTAGTTTCTGCAGTTGAAAGTTCACCACATATTTCTCGCCCAAATTCAATAAACATTATGTATATATGCTCCCTTTCTAAGTATTAGATGATTGAGGATTTGCTCTAGAGAGGTTATTAGAGATAATTAACAAAGTAATAGGAAAATTCATCCTGTCTTCTTATATTCGATACTTTTTTTTCTATCGCGTGTTTTCGCCTTATCTAATACTAGATCGATTACTTCAGGCGCCTTTTGTTGCATATGATATTCACCGTACTGCTGAACGAGTTTTGCCACTGCACCAGTCCAGCCAGTTTGATGACTTGCACCTATGCCCGCACCATTATCACCATGAAAATACTCATAAAAGAGAATGTGATCTCCCCAATTAGGATCAGTCTGAAATCTCTCACTCCCTCCATAAACAGGACGGCGTCCAGATGGATCTTTAAGAAAAATCTTCATAAGTCTATTAGATAACTCTGTTGCTACCTCCCAGAGGGTCATCTCCTTTCCAGAGCCGGTCGGGCATTCAACCTTGTAATTGTCTCCTAGGTAATAATGAAATTTTTGTAGAGACTCTATAAGAAGAAAATTTACAGGAAACCAAATAGGCCCACGCCAGTTTGAATTACCTCCAAAGAGACCACTTGTGGACTCCGCTGGTTCATAATCAACACGATACTCATGTCCATTTATATCAAAGACATAAGGATGTTCAGCATGGTATCTAGAAACGGCACGAATACCGCAAGGCCCTAGGAACTCCTTTTCATTGAGCATCCTTCGTAGTATTTTCCTTAGCTTATCTTGATTCACAATAGAGAGAAGTCTTCTTTCACCCATTCCGGGTGTTCTCATACAGGCGACATTTTTTCTCAGTTCTGGGCGATTCTCAATAAACCATTCTAAACGACTTTTAAACCCAGGTAGTCTTCGTAAAGTTTCTTGTTCCAGTGTTTGAACAGCAAATAGCGGGATGAGTCCAACCATAGAACGCACCTTCAAGGGGTGATAACGCCCATCTGGCAGATGAAGAACATCATAGTAAAAACCATCTTCTTCATCCCAGAGTCCTGCTTCTTCACCTCCAATTATGTTCATAGCATCTGCAATGTAAATAAAATGTTCGTAAAATTTACTGGCGATATCCTCATAACTCGGATTATCCTTCGCAAGCTCAAGGGCTATAGCAAGCATATTAAGACAATACATCCCCATCCAGCTTGTTCCATCCGCTTGTTCTAGGTGACCACCTGTTGGAAGTTGGGCACTTCTATCAAAAACACCGATATTATCTAGCCCAAGAAATCCTCCCTCAAATACGTTCTTCCCTTCAGAATCCTTACGATTTACCCACCATGTAAAATTGAGAAGCAATTTCTGAAATACACGCTCAAGAAAAAGTCTATCTTCTTGGCCATAAATCTTTCTTTCGATATTATAGATTCGCCATGCTGCCCAGGCATGAACTGGAGGGTTCACATCCCCAAACGCCCACTCATAGGCTGGAATCTGACCATTCGGATGCATATACCATTCTCTGGTCAGCAAAATTAGTTGCCGCTTGGCAAAATCTGGGTCAATCATCACAAGTGGTACGGTATGAAATGCCAAATCCCATGCTGCAAACCATGGATACTCCCATTTATCAGGCATTGATAGAACGTCATCATTATAAAGATGAATCCAATTGTGATTTCTTCCATGTTTACGTTCTGGTGGTGGAGTGGGTTCAGCTGGATCACCCTTTAACCAATCTTCAACTACGTAGTTATAAAATTGTTTATTCCAAAGCATCCCAGCGAATGCCTGTCTTTGTACATTGCGCATGTCGTCCGTAAGAGGAAATGGACAAATACGTTCATAGAACTCATCTGCCTCTCGCTTACGATCTTGTAAAATGGCTTCAAAACAGGGGCTGAAAGGTTCCGCTAAACTTTTGAACTGGCTTAGTCGTAGCCTGACAGTTTTAGTCTCTCCTAAACCGATTTTCAATGAATAATGAGCTGACACCTTTGTTCCAAACTGATTCGGATTCACCGCTTCTTTCCGTCCGTCCACGATATAATCGTTTATCCCGTCTTTAACAAATGGGGAAGCATTACCTATCCCAAATAATCTCTGATTATTGGTTTCGTTTTCTGTAAAAAGAAGTTCTGTAGGTGCCTCACAATAAAACCATCTTTCTCCGAGCGTTGGATGGGAGGCTTCTATCACACTTGTACGAGAGCTGGTTTTAAGAAGTTTTAGAGAAGGTTTATCATTACTGTGATTCCATGACCAGGTGTTACGAAACCATAGGGTAGGTAAAAGATGTAAGGTTGCCTCTTCGGGGCCACGGTTTATGATGCTTATTTGAATTGGAATATCATCCGGTAAATTTTTTGCATACTCAATAAAGACATCAAAGTATCGGTCCCCATCAAATACTCCTGTATCAAGAAGCTCGAGTTCTGGCTCCTTACGGCCTCTGTGTCTATTTTCTTCAACTAATTGTAAGTACGGATAAGCACGTTGAGGATACTTATAAAGGTACTTCATATAGGAGTGTGTCGGTGTATTGTCTAGATAAAAGTAATATTCCTTAACATCCTCTCCATGATTGCCTTCACTACCAGTTAGGCCAAAAAGCCTTTCTTTAAGGATTTGATCATTGCCGTTCCAGAGAGCAATAGCAAAACAGAGTCTTTGATGGTTGTCAGAAATCCCTGCAATTCCATCTTCACCCCACCTATAGGCTCGAGAACGGGCTTGATCATGCGTAAAATAGTCCCAGGCTGTGCCATAAGGGCTATAATCCTCTCGCACGGTCCCCCATTGTCTTTCACTTACATAAGGCCCCCAGCGCTTCCAATAAGCTTTTCTATTACGTTCTTCCTCTAATCTTTCCTCTTCTCTAGTCATCTTTTTTGGCCTCCATAGTTCGGGTCTCGTGAATCGTGGTTCGTGATTCGTTTGATCAAGCAATTCGCCAGGAAACCGACGATGAAGTTAAGTCACGAATTCCGAGCTCCGAATCACGACAATGGTGCGACTTCGCAAAAAACCTTAATAGCTCCCTTTGCCTCAGTTAGAGATCTTATTAATTCCTGATAGTTTTCGAGACCTTTTACAGGATGGGTAAGAAATTTCGGCAACCACCCCGGCCACTGAAGCTCTGCTTGAGAGAAGTCCTTAACCCCTATTTCAAAGTAATCCCGATTAGCGTTAACAGTACCAACAACAACCTTGTTGCCAAGTACGAATCCCAGATTGATTTGGTCTGCCGGCACCTCAATGTTTCGTCCACCACCTGTTACACTGGAAAGAATAAGCACACCGTTTTTTCCCAATATGTTCATGGCTTCAAAGACAATAGGAGAATATCCTGTAGCCTCAAAAATAATATTATATGGACCATGCTCTTTCACAGACTCTGTAAGGGTTATATCCCTTGTGCTATGGTAGCAACCACCGATTTGCCCTATTAGATCTGAATTTAAGTATGGTGGTTTCGCTAATCCAAAAGCACAGACTTCAAGCCCTCTTAAGCGAAGAGCCATGGTTGCTAAAAGACCAATCGTTCCAGCTCCAAGCACTGCGGCACGGGTAGGATGCCATATTCGCAGCCGCCTCTGAATCTCATAAGCCTGAAATATTCCTTTTTCAATCACGCTCGTGGGCTCGAGAAGAACCCCTACATCTTTTAACCCTTGTGGTACTTTAATAATATATTCCGGCGAATCTACATAGTATTCGGTCAGGTATCCATGTCGAAGATTTATACCCCTTTCGTAGTATATATCATCTGTTGTCATATCATACATACCAATTTGATCATACGGAGAGTTTCCAGGACGACGTACAGTTGCTACAACGTAATCTCCGCGTTGTAACTCTGTAACGTTCTG